>CAVLDO010000001.1:0-179943 GCA_963662035.1 Bacteroidaceae bacterium
ACGTCCCCCTCAAGGCCAACTACCGCACCAACATCCTGGGCAACCTCTTCACCTCTCAGGTAATAACAAGCATCGCCGTGGCGCCCGCATTTGAGGAGCCCGACTTTGAGAAAGAAGTATGGAGCGGCCAAATAAGCCAGCCTTCTACCGACACTGATGGCAAATACCTCATCACCAAGGCTTCTGAGCTTGCGTGGGTGGCAAAGCAAAACAATGACGGAACAAAAGACTTCAATAATACGACCATTCTCCTTGAGAACGACATCGACCTGTGCAACGGCTTTTGGACTCCGATCGGAACAGGTTCTAAACCTTTCAAGGGTACTTTTGACGGCCAGGGCTATACCATATCCAATCTCAATATTTATTCTACCGTGGCTTCCGATAACCTCGGATTGTTCGGATATATAACCGAACCGGCTAAAATCGAGAACTTTACTATAGATGGAGCTAAGGTCATATCTGAGGTAGTGCAAGCTAATGGCGCTGCAAGCGCAGCTGCAATAGGCAAGGCGCAGGATGGTAGTATTACAATCCAAAACATAAATGTCAAGAATGCAGTCGTTGCCAGCAATCACTATGCTGGCGGTATCTGCGGATATTGTTATGCCGGTATAAAAAACTGCAACGTTGACACAATTACGGTAACTTGCAATCCTGTATATTGGCCCGGAGCGAACCCAGATTTCCTTTATGAAAACGGCGACAAGGCAGGTGGAATCGTGGGCTATTTGGCAGAGGGTTACTTTACATTATCCGGTTGCTCGGTCAAAAATGCCACCATTTACGGCTACCGCGACCTTGGAGGCATCTGCGGATATGCACACAAAAACACTACAATCTCGAACAACTCAATAGAAAATGTTACGATTAGTGTGACGGCGACCCAGGCTCAAAATTATAAGGACTATTCTAAGAAGAGCGAGTTTGATGCAAACCCTTATATCGGTGAAAACAATGGTTCAATTTCTGACTGCACAGGCACTGCATCAATCACTTATCCGACTTATATCACGCAGGATTAGTCTGCCAGGCTGCCAGCAGATATCAGTCTCGCAAACAGGATAGTACAAGGCCGACCCCGCAATGGGGCCGGCCTTTTTTAGTGAGCTATGCCCTGCTACTCTGGCTTGGCCATCTGGAATATCTCCACGGTCTGCTGCGCAATGGCGTTGACCTGCGGCACAAGGCGCTTGAAGTGCTCTGCCTCGAAGTGCTTTTCAAGCGACTCTCTATCTTTCCAGGTCTCCAGCACCACAAAGGAGGTGCTGTCGGTGAGGCTGCGGTAGAGGCCGTAGGAGATGTTGCCCTCGTCTTTGAGCGAGCAGGCGGTCATCTCGTTAAAAATGGTGATGAGAGAGTCGCAGTTCTGTGCAGACACCTTTGTGGGGCAGTTGACCCTGATTACGCTCTCCCCTTGTACCTGCGCTCCGGCCTGCACTTTCTGGATTATAGTGCTTGCGAGGGCACTGGTGATTTTTTTGCTGGCCTTGGAGTGCTCCGCCACCGTGTGGGCATCGAGAGCGGCCCCGTCTGTCCAGGTCTCGAATATAAGCAGGCTGCAGGAGTCGGTGGTGCTCTCCAGCAGGTCAAAGGCTATGTTGCCCTCATCCCGGCGCGAGGCCTCGGCGTGGGCGAGAGCCGCCTCTATGTATGCTGCACGGTTCGCAGGGCTTACCGTCACCAGACAGTTGAGGCGCAGGGGGTTCTGATTTTGTTTGGGTGCGCATCCTACGGCGCACAACGATGCGGCAATTGCCAATAATGTCTTTTTCATATTGTAAAGATATGCACTTTGCTCCAAACCAAAAGGGCTGAACCCATAATTTTGGATTCCAGCCCTTTATCGTATCGCAGACTGATAATTTCTATCTTATGAAGAGCAGCTCCCTGTACTTGGGCAGAGGCCAGCATTTGTCGTCCACAATCATCTCCAGCTTGTCTATCTGGTAGCGGATGGGGTCGATCTTGGTCTCCACGGTGTCGTGGTAGGCGATGGCCTTCTGGCGGGCATCCTCTATCTTGTTGGCCTTCTTGCGGGCGTTCACAAGCTCTTCTACCTGGGCCTCTATGGAGCTGGTGCGCTCTGCAATCTCCTCTATCAGCTTGAGGTTGCGCTCTGAGAGCTTGGCCGCCTTCTCTTTGGGGAAGGTCTCGGCCACCGCCTTGACATTCTCCAGCAGCTGGCTCTGGTAGCGGGTCGCCACGGGGATTATGTGGTTCATAGAGAGGTCGCCCAGCACGCGGGCCTCGATCTGTATCTTCTTGGTGTAGGTCTCCCACTTGACCTCGTTGCGGGCCACGAGCTCTTTTTTGGTCATAATGCCCAGGCTCTCGAACATCTTGATGCTGGACTCGTCAAGGTAGCGGTCGAAGATGACGGGGCAGGAGCGCTCCACATCCAGGCCGCGGCGGGTAGCCTCCTCGACCCACTCGTCGCTGTAGCCGTTGCCGTCGAAGCGGATGGGCTTGCAGGTGGCGATGTCCTCGCGCAGAACATCTATGATGGCGTGGTAGGTGGCGTTGTGCTCTGTGCCCTGATACTGCCCGGCAATATCCTTGATGCGGGCGTCAACCCTCTTCTTGAAGTCCACCAGGGCCTCGGCCACAGCGCAGTTGAGGGCTATCATACCGGAGGCGCAGTTGGCCTCGCTGCCCACGGCGCGGAACTCAAAGCGGTTGCCTGTAAATGCGAAGGGCGAGGTGCGGTTGCGGTCGGTGTTGTCTATCATCAGCTCGGGAATCTCGGGGATGTCCATCTTGAGCCCCTGCTTGCCCGCCATCGAGAGGGCGTCGCGGTCGGCGCTTTCGATGTGATCCAGCAGGTCGGAGAGCTGCTTGCCCAAAAAAGAGGAGATGATTGCGGGCGGCGCCTCGTTGGCTCCCAGACGATGGGCGTTGGAGGCGCTCATAATCGAAGCCTTGAGCAGGCCGTTGTGGCGGTACACACCCATCAAGGTCTCCACCACAAACACGGCAAAGCGCAGGTTCTGCTCTGGAGTCTTGCCCGGGGCGTGCAGCAGCACGCCGTTGTCGGTGCACAGGCTCCAGTTGTTGTGCTTGCCGCTGCCGTTGATGCCGTCGAATGGTTTCTCGTGCAGCAGCACGCGGAAGCCGTGCTTGCGGGCGATGCGCTTCATAAGGGACATCAGCAGCATATTGTGATCTACAGCCAGGTTGGTCTCCTCATAGATGGGGGCCAGCTCAAACTGGTTGGGGGCCACCTCGTTGTGGCGGGTCTTGCAGGGGATTCCAAGCTTGAGGGCCTCTATTTCAAGCTCGCGCATAAAGGCTGCGACGCGCTCGGGGATGCTGCCGAAGTAGTGGTCGTCCATCTGCTGGTTCTTGGCCGAGTCGTGACCCATCAGGGTGCGTCCGGTGAGCAGCAGGTCGGGCCTTGCGGCGTAGAGACCTTCGTCTACCAGAAAATATTCCTGCTCCCAGCCGAGGTTGCTGTAAACCTTTTTCACTGTGGGGTCAAAGTAGTGGCAGACATCTGTTGCGGCCACATTAAGGGCGTGGAGCGTGCGCAGCAGGGGAGCCTTGTAGTCCAGCGCCTCTCCCGAGTAGGAGATGAATATAGTGGGGATGCAGAGGGTGTCGTCCATTATGAATATCGGGGATGTGGGATCCCAGGCGGAGTAGCCGCGTGCCTCGAATGTGGAGCGGATGCCGCCGGAGGGGAAGGAGGATGCGTCGGGCTCCTGCTGCACGAGCAGTTTGCCGGTGAACTCTTCTACCATACCGCCCTTGCCATCGTGCTCCACGAATGAGTCGTGCTTCTCTGCTGTGCCTTCTGTGAGCGGCTGGAACCAGTGCGTGTAGTGGGTCACGCCGTTTTCGATGGCCCACTGCTTGATGCCGGCGGCAACCTGGTCGGCTACCTTGCGGTCCAGACGGGCACCGTTTTCGATTACATCCACCATTGCCTCATAGACATCCTTGGGCAGGTATTTGTACATCTTTTCTTGGTTGAAGACCTTGCAGGCAAAATACTCAGAAGGTCTTTCGGAGGGAGTTTTCACCTCTAGGGGCTTTTTCTTGAAAGCCTCTCCCACCAATTGAAATCTTAATGTTTCCATTGCTCAATTGTTGTTAATTATTAACTCTTTTGGTCCAATTCTCTATTCTGTGGAGCGCCTCTGCGGTGCGCTCGCGGTTGCCGAAGGCGGTGAGGCGCACATAGCCCTCTCCGCTGGGGCCGAAGCCCACTCCGGGGGTGCAGCTGACGTGGGCGCCGCGCAACATCTCCTCAAAAAACTGCCACGAAGGGCGGCCGCCGGGGGTCTTCATCCAGATGTAGGGGGCGTTCTCGCCGCCGTAAACAGTGAATCCCAGCCGCTTGAGGGTGTCGGTCATCATCTTGGCATTGCCCATATAGTAGTCGATGGTCTGCTGTATCTGATATTTGCCGTCGGGGGTGTAGATGGCCTCCGCAGCCCGCTGCGAAATGTAGCTGGTGCCGTTGAACTTGGTGCACTGACGCCTGTTCCACAGGGGGTTGAGGGCAATGCGCTCGCCGTCGAGAGTGGCGGCCGTGAGGCTCTTGGGCACTATGGTGTAGCCGCAGCGGATGCCTGTGAAGCCCGCCGTCTTGGAAAACGAGTGGAACTCTATGGCGCACTTGCGCGCCCCCTTGATTTCGTATATCGAGCGGGGGATGTCTGGATCCTTGATGTATGCCTGATAGGCGGCGTCGTAGAATATCAGCTTGTCGTTTTTCACGGCATAATTGACCCAGGCACGCAGCTCCTCTTTGGTGAGCACCGCGCCGGTGGGGTTGTTGGGGTAGCAGAGGTATATCACATCCACGTCCGTCTCCTCGGGCAGCCTCGGCTTGAAGCCGGTCTCCTCGGTGCAGGGGATGTACACCACATTGGTCCAGCGGCCGTCTTCCAGCACCCCGGCCCGCCCTATCATTATGTTGGAGTCGATGTACACCGGATAGCTTGGGTCGGTGACCCCGATGGAGTTGTCCCAGCGGATGAGTTCCTGAATGTTGCCGGTGTCGGATTTGGCGCCGTCGTTGATGAATATTTCGTCTATGTCGAGATGGATGCCCCGGGGCAGGAAGTCATTCTTGAGGATGGCCTCGCGCAGAAAGTCGTAGCCCTGCTCGGGGCCGTAGCCTCGGAAGCCCGCCTCTGTGCCCATCTCGTCGGTGGCCTTGTGCATCGCCTCTATCACAGCCGGAGCCAGCGGCCTGGTGACATCGCCCACGCCCAGCGATATGATGTCATATTCGGGATGCATCATCTTGAGCACGTTTATTTTTTTTGCGACATCTGCAAACAGGTAGTTGTTGGGCAGTTTTAGAAAGTGTTCGTTGACAAGTGCCATAAGTATCTGTCTTTATTTGTTTTTTATGTAAAA
Organism: Bacteroidaceae bacterium; assembly: GCA_963662035.1. Taxonomy (GTDB): domain Bacteria; phylum Bacteroidota; class Bacteroidia; order Bacteroidales; family UBA932; genus Equibacterium. The sequence goes on from CAVLDO010000001.1 coordinate 5,374, forward strand.
CTCCCCCTCGAAAACTATCTCGGCGGGGCCTCCCAAAATCATATGTCCGTCGCTCTGTCTCCAATCCAAAAACAGGGTTCCGCCGTCCATATGCACCGTGCAGCTGCGCGGGGCGCGCCCGGTTTTGAACGCCGCAGCAGCCACTGCGCAGGCTCCTGTGCCGCACGCCTGTGTGATGCCGCTGCCCCTCTCCCAGACCCTCACGGTAAACTCAGACGGGCCGTCCTGACGGGCGAACTCTATGTTGCAGCGCTGCACAAATGCGGCGTGGCGCTCCAAAACAGGCCCGCGCGACTCCACAGAGTCGATCGAATCGGCAAAGATAACATAATGCGGGTTTCCCATCGACACGAATTGGCCGAAACCGGGATCTTCTGCCTCGTTGAAAAGGGCGGGGTCGGAAAACGAGGGGACGAGCATATCCACATTCACCCCCACCGGACGGCCCGCCTGCAGCCTCACGGAGAGCTTCTTGACCCCCGAGCGGGTGTCGAGCCGCACCGCAGGGTCGGCCGCGAGCCCTTTTTCGTAGAGATAGCGCCCCACGCACCGCGCGGCATTGCCGCACATAAGCGCCTCGCTGCCGTCGGCGTTGAAGATGCGCATATAAAAGTCTGCGCCGCTCTCCCTTGATTTACCGAATAGCACCAGGCCGTCGCCGCCGATGCCCTTGTGCCGGTCGCTGAGGGTGCGGGCCACTTCGGAAGGGTTTTCTATCGGGTAACGGTCGGCATTGACATATATGTAGTCGTTGCCGGCCCCCTGCATTTTGGTAAATCTTATCGTGCTCATTTTGAAAGGTATTTGTCTGCCTTGCGGGCCGCCTCTATGCCGCTTGCCATAGCCCTTACAACCAGAGAGGCCCCGTGGGCCGCATCTCCGCACACGAACACGTTGGCAGCATATTCGGGCTGCACGGGCTTGAGGAATCCCATAGCCAGCAGCGCCATCTCGGCCTTGATGATTTCGGGCTTGCCCTTTTCCACCATTATGGGACGCCCCCCGTCGGGGTTGGGCTTCCAGTCTATCTCCTGCACGCGCACCCCTGTAAGGCGTCCGTCTTTGCCGATGAACTCCAGGGTGTTGATGTTCCAGCGGCGGGTGCACCCCTCCTCGTGGCTGCTGGTGGTCTTGAGGGTGCGGGGATATAGCGGCCAGGGGTTGGCCGGATCCGAGGGGCCCTCCACAGGGCGGGGCATAATCTCTATCTGGGTCACGCTGCGGCAGCCCTGGCGGTGGGCGGTGCCTATGCAGTCGCTGCCCGTGTCGCCGCCGCCTATCACCAGCACATCCTTGCCGTGGGCGTTCACAAGTTCATCTTTGCCAAACTCCGCCCCTGCGAGCACCCGGTTCTGCTGCGAGAGCATCTCCAGCGCAAAATAGACCCCCTTGAGGTCGCGGCCGGGGATGTTGAGGTCGCGGGCCGTGGGGGTGCCGGTGGCCACTATCACGGCATCGTATTCAGATGCGAACTTTTCATCGCACACTATTTCCCGGTTGAAGCGGAATTTGATGCCTTCCTGCTCCAGGAGCGCCATACGGCGGTCTATGATGGCCTTGTTGAGCTTGAAATTGGGGATTCCGTAGCGCAGCAGGCCGCCGCAGGATTCGTTTTTGTCGAACACGGTAACATCATACCCCATTGCGTTGAGGGCGTTGGCCGCCGCAAGGCCGGAAGGGCCACTTCCTATGACAGCAATTGATTTTCCGTTGCGCTCTATAGTGCGCACGGAGACGTAGCCCTCCCGGAATGCGATTTCGGTGATAGCCGCCTCGTCCTCGCGGTTGGTGGTCGGCTCCGAGAGTATGCGGTTAAGCACGCAGGCTTTCTCGCAGAGGGCCGGACACACCCGCCCTGTGAATTCGGGGAACGGGTTGGTGGCGTTTAAAAGTTTGTATGCAAGTTCAAAATCGTCTTTGCAGAGGGCGTCGTTCCACTCCGGCGGTTTGTTGCCCAGGGGGCAGGCCCAGTGGCAGAAGGGGACCCCGCAGTCCATGCAGCGGGATGCCTGCAGTTTGCGCTCGCGGCTGTTGAGAGTCTGCTCTACCTCGCCGAAGTCGCGTATTCTGTCGTGTATGGGCCTGTATCCGGCCTCTTGACGATGTATTTCAAGAAATGCTTTATTGTTTCCCATGGTGAAGTCTGTTTAGTAGTCCCGCTGCATGTCGGCTATCTTTGCGTTGAGCTTCTTTACCTGCTCCTGCTGCAGCACCTGCTTGTATTCGATAGGTATTACCTGTATGAAGTCCTCTACATAGCGGTTCCAGTCGTCGAGCATCGTGCGTGCCAGCCGGCTGCCGGTGTAGAGGTAGTGCAGGCGGATGAGTTCGTGCAGTTCCTTGCGGGAAACGGCGTCCTCCACCAGGTTCATCTCCACCATATCCATATTGCAGAAATAGTCAAAGTTGTGGTTGCAGTCCCACACATAGGCCACGCCGCCCGACATACCTGCGGCAAAGTTGCGCCCGGTGGGGCCCAGCACAACCACGCGGCCGCCGGTCATATATTCGCAGCAGTGGTCGCCGGCACCCTCCACAACTGCGGTGGCGCCCGAGTTGCGCACCGCAAAGCGCTCTCCCACGCGTCCGTTCACATAGAGTTCACCGCCCGTGGCGCCATATAGTCCCGTATTGCCCGCTATGATGTTTTCGGCAGCGGAATATGTGGCGCGTGCGGGAGGGAATATCGCTATGCGGCCGCCGCTGAGCCCTTTGGCGTAGTAGTCGTTGGTCTCTCCCTCCAGGCGGAAGGTGATGCCGCGGGCCAGAAAGGCGCCGAACGACTGTCCGGCCGAGCCTTTGAACTTGACGTTTATAGTGTCGTCTGCGAGGCCGTCGTTGCCGTAGCGGGAGGCCACGACTCCGGAGAGCATCGCCCCCACGGCGCGGTCGGTGTTTTTGATGGAGTAGTCGAGATTGACCTCTTCCCGGGAGTCTATCGCGGGCCGGGCTGCTTCTATCATCACATTGTCAAGCACCTTCTCCTGCATTCCGAGCGGGGTGGCGGGGCGGCGGGGGTCACCGGTAAAGTGTAGCACCCCCTCCTCTCTATGCAGCAGGCGGCTGAAATCCAGCACGCCGGGGGCCGACTCCAAAAGCTCCGTGTGTCCCACGATGTCGTCCAGAGAGCGGAAGCCCATCTCGGATAGATATTCGCGCACCTGCTGCGCTATGAATCTGAAGTAGTTTACAAGATATTCGTATTTGCCTATGAAGTGCTTGCGCAGCTCGGGATTCTGGGTTGCGACACCCATCGGGCAGGTGTTTGCGCTGCATTTTCTCATCATCACGCAGCCCAGCACTATCAGGGCCGATGTTCCGAAGGCGAATTCGTCGGCGCCGAGCAGTGCCATCAGCACCACGTCGCGGCCCGTTTTTATCTGGCCGTCGACCTGCACTCTCACGCAGGAGCGCAGACCGTTGCGCACCAGAGTCTGCTGCGCCTCGCTAAGCCCGATCTCGGGGGAGATGCCGGCAAAGCGCATACTGCTGGCGGGAGATGCCCCGGTGCCGCCCTCGGCGCCGCTGATTACCACTATGTCAGCCTTGGCCTTGGCCACGCCGGCGGCGATTGTGCCCACGCCGCTCTCGGCCACCAGTTTCACTGAAACTGCTGCTGCGGGATTCACGTTCTTCAGGTCAAAAATCAGCTGCGAGAGATCCTCAATGCTGTAGATGTCGTGGTGAGGCGGCGGCGAGATGAGACTGATGCCGGGAATGCTGTTCCTGGTTTTGGCGATGATCTCGTTCACCTTGAAGCCGGGCAGCTGACCACCCTCGCCGGGCTTGGCCCCTTGCGCCACCTTTATCTGTATTTCCTCGGCATTCACCAGATACTCGGCCGTGACCCCGAAGCGGCCGCTGGCCACCTGCTTTGTCTTGGAGCTGAGGCTGATGCCGTTGTATGTGCTGTGGAAGCGCTCGCTGTCTTCGCCCCCCTCGCCCGTGTTGCTGCGGGTGCCCAGCGCGTTCATCGCCAGACAGATGGCCTCGTGCGCCTCTTTGCTGAGGGCTCCGAACGACATTGCGCCCGCCACAAAGTGCTTGACTATTTTCTCCACCGGCTCCACGTCGTCTATGTCTATGGGATTCTTTTTCCAGAAGAGGAAGTCGCGGATGAATATGGGCCGCGCAGTGTTGTCGGCCAGGGCGGCGAACTCCTTGAACTTGGAGTAGCTGCCGGTGCGGGTGGCCAGCTGCAGAGTGGCTATGGTGTCGGGGTTCCACGCGTGGCGGATACCGTCGCGCCTCCAGTGGAACTGCCCGGCGTCGGGGAGGAAGTCCACCCCGTCCTTTGCCGGATAATAGGCCGCATTGTGGCGCGCAAGGGCGTCTGCGGCTATTTTGTCCAGCCCGATGCCGCCGATGGTGCCGGCCTCGGTGCCAAAGTATCGGCGCAGCACATCGTCGCTAAGGCCGATGCTCTCGAATATCTGTGCGCCGCGGTAGCTGCGGATGGTGGAAATGCCCATCTTTGCCATTATCTTGAAGAGGCCTTTCTTGACCGCCTTTATGTAGTTGTGCTCGGCGGTATTGTAATCCTCCTGGATTTTGTGGTTCTTTACCAGGTCGTCCAGGATTGCGAATGTCATATAGGGGCACAGGGCCGACGCGCCGTAGCCAAGCAGCAGCGCCGCGTGCATCGTTTCCCTTATCTCGCCGCTCTCCACAATCAGGGCCGTCTGCACCCTCTTGCCGGCGTCAATCAGATAGTGATGCACCGCCGACACCGCCAGCAGGCTGGGAATCGGCACGTGATAGCGGTCTGCGGCGCGGTCGGTGAGGATTATGTAGTTGTAGCCCTCCTCCACTGCCGAGAGAGCCTTGCGGCAGAGGTCGCAGAGCGCATCGCGCAGCGAATCGCCCCCGCGGCCGTCGAACACCATAGGGAGCTTGATGGTATTGAAGCCCTTGTAGCGTATGTTGCAGAGAATGTCCAGCTGGGTGTTGTTAAGCACCGGATGGGGCAGGCGCACCATCTTGCAGTTGTTTTCGTCGGCCTTGAGAATGCCGCTGCCCACGCGGCCGATGTATTCGGTGAGCGACATCACCAGATTTTCCCTGATGGAGTCGATGGCGGGGTTGGTCACCTGCGCAAACTGCTGGCGGAAATAGTTGAACAGCAGCTGCGGGCGGTCGCTGAGCACCGCCAGCGGGGTGTCGTTGCCCATCGAGGCGGTGGGCTCCTGTCCCTTCTCCGCCATAGGGGCGATGGTGGCGCTGATATCCTCGCCGCTGAAGCCGAACAGCCGCTCGCGCAGCAGCAGGTCATCTACGGTGCCAGCCACGTGGCGGCCGCTCTTGAGGTTTTCCAGCTGGATGCGGTTGGTGCTGAGCCACTGGCGGTAGGGATGTTCGCCGGCCAGGGCGGCCTTTATTTCGCCGTCGTAGTAGATTCTGCCCTCCTGAGTGTCCACAAGCAGGATTTTGCCCGGCTGCAGACGCCCTTTTTCCACAACTTCCGCCGGCTTTATGTCCAGCACGCCCGCCTCGCTGGCCACCATAAGGGTGCCCCCCTTGGTGATGGTGTAGCGTGCGGGGCGCAAGCCGTTGCGGTCCAGAGTGCCGCCGGCATACCGTCCGTCGGAAAAGAGCAGAGCCGCAGGGCCGTCCCAGGGCTCCATAAGTATGGAATAATATTCATAGAAGGCCTTGAGGTCTTCGCTGATGGGGTTTTTGTCGTTGAAGCTCTCCGGAATCAGCAGGCTCAGGGCGTGCGGCAGCGAAAGGCCCGACATCACAAAGAATTCCAGCACGTTGTCAAGGCTGGCAGAGTCGCTGCGCCCCGGCTCTATGATGGGGGAGATCTCTTTTATATCGCCCAGAGCCTCGCTGGAGAGGACGCTCTCGCGGGCCTTCATCCAGGCGCGGTTGCCCCGGATAGTGTTGATTTCGCCGTTGTGCGAGAGGAGTCTGAAAGGCTGCGCCAGCGCCCACGCCGGGAAGGTGTTGGTGCTGAAGCGCGAGTGCACCACCGCCAGCGCGCTGGTGAAGTAGGGGTCGGAGAGGTCGGGGAAATATTCTCTCAGCTGCATCGACGAGAGCATTCCCTTGTAAACTATATCCTTGTTGCTTAGGGAGCAGATGTAGAAGTCCTTGTGGCTGATGCGGCGCTCTATCTTCTTGCGGATGAGGTAGAGGGTGCGGGGGAGAGTCTCCACGTCCGAGGCGCTGCAGCCGGTGATGAATATCTGCTTGATTGCGGGCTCCATGGCGCCGGAGCGCTCTCCCAACACAGAAGAGTTGACCGGCACATCGCGCATATGGCTCAGCGTGAGCCCCGCGAGCTGCGTCTCCTCCTTCATTATCGCTATCATATCTGCCTGCAGAGCCTCGTCTTTGGGCAGGAACACCAGTCCCGTGCCGTAGTGCCCCTTTTCAGGGACAGGCACACCCTGCAACAATATGAATTCGTGCGGAATCTGCACCAGGATGCCCGCTCCGTCGCCGTCTTTGCCTACCTCCGCACCGCGGTGGCGCATATTCTCCAGGACACTGAGGGCGTCCAGCACCAGTTGGTGGCTTTTTCCGCCGCGGATATTCACAATCATACCCACACCGCAGGCATCGTGTTCGTATTCGTTCCGGTAAAGCCCTTTTTGTTTGTTTGCTGTCATATATTGGCTTTAAGTTTCGGCGGCAAAATTAAATTGGAATGCCTTAACCGCAATGATTTCAAGCCGTTTCGGGGGCAAGTTTTATCCTGAAAATTACACTTCGTAACAAATTCACACAAAAAAGTTTAAAAATTAAGGATTGCCGCAGGAATCAGGGGTGCAAACTTACAATTTGAAAGAAGCCCCCGTTTTTCCAGATACGACCGGCTCTAAAACCGTTGCCTGTCACGGCAAAAAGTCGTAGTATTGCGGCGAATTTATAATATGGACACAAAGTATATTTTTATCACCGGCGGAGTGGCGTCGTCACTCGGAAAGGGGATAATCTCCGCATCGCTGGGCAAGCTTCTGCAGGCCAGAGGCTACAAAATCACCATCCAGAAGTTTGACCCTTATATAAACATCGACCCGGGCACCCTCAACCCCTACGAGCACGGCGAGTGCTATGTCACCGACGACGGTATGGAGACCGACCTGGACCTGGGCCACTACGAGCGGTTCACCGGCATCCGCACCACCCGCGACAACAGCGTCACCACCGGCCGCATCTATCTTAGCGTAATAGAGCGCGAGCGGCGGGGCGACTATCTGGGCCACACCATCCAGGTTGTGCCCCACATCACAAATGAAATCAAGCGCCGCATCCTGCTCAACGCCACCAAAGAAGACTTTGACTTTGTGATTACCGAGATAGGCGGCACCACCGGCGATATAGAGAGCCAGCCCTTTATGGAGGCCATACGCCAGCTGCGCTGGGAACTGGGTTCTGCTCGCGCCCTTAATATACATCTGACATATGTCCCCTATCTGGCCGCCGCCGGCGAACTCAAGACCAAGCCGACCCAGACCAGCGTAAAGCAGCTGCAGGGGCTCGGCATCCAGCCCGATGTGCTGATTCTGCGCACCGAGCACGACCTGAGCGACGAGCTGCGGGAAAAGGTGGCCCACTTCTGCAATGTGAGCCTGGACGCCGTGATACAGAGTCAGGATCTCCCCTCTATCTACGAAGTGCCCATCAATATGCAGCGGCAAGCTCTGGACTCGGTCATCCTCAAGAAGATGGGTATGGAGGTGGGCCCCACCCCCGGGCTCGGCCCCTGGAGGGCCTTTCTGGAGCGCCGCTCGCAAGCCACGGAGGTCATAAAAATAGGCCTCGTGGGCAAATATGACCTGCAGGACGCCTACAAGAGCATTCTGGAGAGCCTCGCCCACGCCGGCACCTACAACAACCGCAAGGTAAAGGCAGTGTTCATCAACAGCGAACAAATTACTCAAGAGAATGTTGCGGAGCAGCTCGCCTCTATGGCGGGCATCGTGATCTGCCCCGGGTTCGGCAGCCGCGGCACCGACGGCAAGATTGTGGCGGCCGAATATGCCCGCACCCATAACCTGCCCGCCTTCGGCATCTGCCTGGGTATGCAGATGATGGTGATAGAGTTTGCACGCAATGTGCTGGGGCTCAAAGATGCCAACAGCAGCGAAATGAACCCCAAGACCCCCTACAATGTGATAGATATGATGGAAGAGCAGAAGAGCGTGACCCAAATGGGCGGCACGATGCGCCTTGGGGCCTATGACTGCGCCCTTGCCGCCGGCAGCCGCGCCGCACAGGCCTACGGCACCGAAACCACTATCCGCGAGCGTCACCGCCACCGCTACGAATTCAACAACGCCTACAGGGAGCAGTTTGAGCAGGCGGGGATGATGTGCACCGGAACCAACCCCTCCACCGGTTTGGTGGAGATTGTGGAGATTCCCGACCACCGCTGGTACATCGGCACACAGTTCCACCCCGAATACAGCTCCACCGTGCTCCACCCCCACCCTCTGTTTATGAGTTTCATCAAAGCCTGCATAAATGGAGCCGATTAAGCACGAGTGCGGCGTGGCGATGATACGCCTGCTCAAGCCGCTGGACTATTACGAGCAGAAATACGGCTCGCGCCGCTATGCGGCGGGCAAGCTGTATCTGCTTATGGAAAAGCAGCACAACCGAGGCCAGGAGGGGGCGGGCATCGCCTGCGTGAATATGGATGTCCCCGACGGCAGCGAGTATATGTTCCGCGAGCGGGCGATGGGGGCTGGTGCCATCACCGAGATTTTCAACCGCATCGGGGAGGATTTCGAGGGGCAGCTCTATATGGGCCACCTGCGCTACTCCACCACAGGCAAGAGCGGGCTGCAGTATGTCCACCCTTTCCTGCGCCGCAACAACTGGAGGGCCAAGAACCTGTGTATCTGCGGCAACTTCAATATGACCAACATAAGCGAGGTGTTCCGCTACCTCACAAGCCAGGGGCAGTCCCCCCGCCTGCTCTCGGACTCCTACATAACCCTGGAGCTGATGGGGCACCGGCTCGACCGCGAAGTTGAGCGGCTCTACGGCGAGGCTGTCTCGCGCGGTTTTACAGCCCGCGACATAACCCGCTACATAGAGGACAACATCTCCATCGCCAACGTTCTGCGCAGCACTATGGGGCACTACGACGGCGGCTATGTGATGTGCGGCCTCACCGGCAGCGGCGAGATGTTTGCCGTGCGCGACCCGCGCGGAATCCGCCCGGCATATTACTACCGGAACGACGAGATAGTGGTGCTCACCAGCGAGCGGCCGGTGATCCAGACCACCTTTGACCTTGACGCGAGCCAGATAGCGGAGCTCAAGGCGGGCGAGGCGCTGATAGTGAACAAGCGGGGGGAGTTCTCTCTGGAGCAGATTATGCCCGTGGAGAAGTCGGCCGCCTGCAGCTTCGAGCGGATCTACTTCAGCCGCGGCTCCGACCGCGACATCTACCGCGAGCGCAAGCGTCTGGGGCACCAGCTGGCATCCGGCGTGCTGGAGGCTGTCGGGGGCGATGCCGCCTCCACGGTGTTCTCCTACATCCCCAACACCGCCGAAGTGGCCTTCTACGGCCTTGTGGAGGGCATCCGCGCCCTGGGACACGAAGTCCGCGCAGAAAAGGTGGTGTGGAAGGACATCAAGCTGCGCACCTTCATCACCGAGAGTTCGGAGCGCAACGACCTGGCCGCCCACGTGTATGATGTCACCTACGGCTCCATAGAGCCCGGGCGGGACAATCTCGTGATAATCGACGACAGCATAGTGCGGGGCACCACCCTCAAGGAGAGCATCTTTAAGATACTCGGGCGGCTGCACCCCAAAAAGATAGTGATGGTCTCCAGCTCCCCCCAGATACGCTACCCCGACTATTACGGCATCGATATGCCGCGTCTGGAAGAGCTTTGCGCCTTCAGGGCCGCGATGGAACTTTTGCGCGAGCGGGGGCTTTACTCTCTGGTGCAGGAAGTTTTAACCTCCTGCCTGGAGCGGGAAGAGGAGAAAAACCACGTGCGGCGCATCTACGAGCAGTTCAGCGTGGAGGAAATCAACCGCAAGATTGCCGGGATGCTGCGCCCAAAGGGGATGGACATCCCCATCGAGCTGGTGTTTCAGAGCATAGAAGGGCTGCACGCCGCCTGCCCCGACCACCCCGGAGACTGGTATTTCACCGGACACTATCCCACCCCGGGCGGGGTGCGGCTGGTGAACCGGGCCTTTGTGAACTATATTAAAGAGCATAACGATGTGTGGAATTGCAGGAATCTTCAACATTAAAGAGCAGAGCGCGCAGTGGCGCGTCAAAGCATTGAAAATGAGCCAGAAGCTGCGTCACCGCGGCCCCGACTGGAGCGGAATTTGGTGCGGCGGCAGCGCCATTCTGACCCACGAGCGCCTCTCTATCGTGGATCCCGAGAGCGGCGGACAGCCCCTCTACAGCTGCGACCGCAGGCAGATACTGGCGGTGAACGGAGAAATCTACAACCACCGCGAAATCCGCGCCCGCTACAGCGGCCGCTACGACTTTGCCACCGGCAGCGACTGCGAAGTGATTCTGGCCCTCTACCGCGACAAGGGGATAGACTTTCTGGAGGATCTCAGCGGAATATTCGCCTTCGCCCTCTACGACGAGGAGAAGGACGAATTCCTGATTGCCCGCGACCCCATAGGGGTGATTCCGCTGTACATCGGCTGCGATGACGACGGCACGGTGTATATCGCCTCGGAGCTGAAGGCGCTGGAAGGAATGTGCAGCCGCTACGAACCCTTCCTCCCCGGCCACTACTATTGGAGCCGCGAGCCCGGGATGAAGCGCTACTACAAGCGCGACTGGTTTTGCTACGATGCCGTGAAGGATGCCCCCGAAGGGGCCGGAAAGCTGCGCGGCGCCCTTGAGAGAGCGGTGCGCAGACAGCTGATGAGCGATGTCCCCTACGGCGTGCTGCTCTCGGGCGGCCTCGACTCCTCGATAATCTCCGCCGTAGCAGTGAAATATTCAGAGCGGCGCATAGAAGATGACCTCAACTCCAAGGCCTTCTGGCCCCGCCTGCACTCGTTTGCCGTTGGGCTCAAGGGGGCTCCCGATCTGGCGATGGCCCGCAAGGTGGCCGAGTACATCGGCACCGTGCACCACGAAATCAACTACACCATACAGGAGGGGCTGGACGCCCTGCGGGATGTCATCTACTTTACCGAGACCTACGATGTGACCACGGTGCGCGCCTCCACCCCTATGTACCTGCTCGCCAGGGTTATAAAGTCGATGGGCATAAAAATGGTGCTCTCCGGCGAGGGGGCCGACGAAATCTTTGGCGGCTACCTCTACTTCCACAAGGCGCCCGACGGGCGGGCCTTCCACGAAGAGACGGTGCGCAAACTCTCAAAACTCTACCTGTACGACTGTCTGCGGGCCAACAAGAGCCTCTCGGCCTGGGGCGTGGAGGGGCGCGTCCCCTTCCTGGACAAGGAGTTTCTGGATGTCGCTATGCGGCTGAACCCCTCGGAAAAGATGTGCAGCGAGAGCAAAATGGAGAAATATGCGCTGCGCCAGGCCTTCTGCGACCTGCTCCCCTCTGAAGTGGCGTGGCGGCAGAAAGAGCAGTTCAGCGACGGAGTGGGCTATTCGTGGATCGACACCCTCAAGAAAATCACTTCGGAGGCGGTGTCCGACGCCGAGATGGCCGCAGCGGCGGAGCGTTTCCCCGTCAATCCACCCAAGAACAAAGAGGAATATTACTACCGCAGCATCTTTGCGGAGCATTTCCCCAGCGAGAGCGCGGCCAGAAGCGTGCCCAGCGAGGCCAGCGTGGCCTGCAGCACCGCAGCCGCCCTGGAGTGGGACGCCTCTATGCGGGGCAAGAACGACCCCAGCGGCCGCGCGGTATCCGGGGTGCACAACGCCGCGCTTTAGCCCTTAGCGGGGCTCCAGCGCAAAGCGGTGGGTGCCGCTCCCCACGGTGGCTGTTCTGCCGCCGCCAAGATGCACCTCCGCCACCATATTGGCGGGGATGCTTACCTCTATCGATTCTTTGTCCACAGCTACTTTGACCGCCCCGCGGATTGTGGGAACGGTGGCTTTCGCCCACTGCAGACTTCCGATCTGCGGGGCTATCCGCACCCGGGCGAACCCAGGCTCAAGCGGGGTCACTCCCATCAGACCGAAGGGAATGGCATTTCCCGGAGCCGCGCCGGCGATATGGTTCCAGTCCTGGTTGGGCTTGAAACTGTCGTCCCACGCCTCAAGCGTGATGGTGGACCCCATCCGGAGCCCGTTATACCAGCTGCGAATGCCGGTGGCGGACATCAGAGAGAGAGCCTCGTCTCCCCGCCGGGCGGCATAGAGCGCCTGCAGCAGGTTGTGGGCGCCGAATATGCTGCAGCGCAGGCCGCGCGACACCACAAAATCGGCCACTGTGCCGATGTTTTCCTGCGGCACCAGACCGCACACAAGAGGGGTCATATTGGAATGCAGGGCGCTGTGGGCGCTGCCGGGGCCGTCGCGGAAAATACCCTTGTCGGCATCGAAAAAGGTTTCCATATACGCGCTGCGGGTCTCATCGGCCTGCGCGGCAAACTGCCGGCTCTCGCCCTCCTTGCCGAGGGCGAAAGCAATGTCTTTCAGGCGCACCAGCGTCCTGTAGTAGAGTGCGTTGACCACCGCGTTGAAGTCTGTGTATTCAAACTTGTCGTCTTCGCCCCCCTCTCCCTGCGCCAGGCCCAGAATGCTGCTGTGGGGCCAGTCCACAATGTCTTTCAACGGCTCTGTGCGATTAATAGAAGAGAGAAACTCCCCGCTCTGGCCGCGGGTGGTGGTTATCAGGGCGCCGCTGCGCAAGGGGTTCATCGCACGGGCCTTGAGAAGATCATAGTTCTGCTCAAGGGCGCGCTTGTCGCCCGTCCACAGATAGTCGTTCCAGGCTATCTCCACCGCGTAGAGTATCCACTCGGTGGGCCAGGTGGGCTTTTCCAGCAGCCACTCCAGGGTGCGCCGGTCCAGCGAATACTCGGCATCGCTGCCGTAGTGGCACAACTGCGAAATCAGAGCGTCGTATTCGTAGGGGATGCGCTCACGGTTGCCGTCCACCCATATTCCGGCAAACGAGCAAGCCTTCACGCTGTAGCGGCACAGATCCCATATGGCGTTGAGGGTGTCGTTGCTGCACTCAAACGAGGCGGCGCCTTCGTCAAAGGGGTAGCTGTATGACAGGCGTTCCACCTTGACCGGGGTCGCCTCCCCCTCTATGGTGCAATAGCGAAAAGGGGCCACCACCCCGACATAATCGGGCAGAGGCACCGCCGAGGGGCCGGTGTTGCGCGCGTTGCGGCCGGCCTCCACCGTGTATGTCCGGCGGCCGGCCTCCACCGGCAGCAATATTTCGTCATATACCACGGAGCTTATGCGCGGAGGCTGCTCTATCCTCCCCTCCTTTAGCCGCTCGCCTATTATCACCTTCACCGTGTCGGCCTTTGGACTATCGAGTGTCAGCCGCAGCTTGCCAAACGCGTCTTTTTTAAAATCGTACACTCCGCCCCGCGCCGCGCCGCACTGCTGCAGTTGCGCCACAATCGGATACGCCGCCGTGGAATAGTCGCAGAGGGTGCTGTCCGTTTTGAAACGTTTATAATCGGATAAACGGGTGGTGACTTCCCTGCCCGAAGCCGACTTCAGGCGCAGCTGCACCGCCCAGGAATATTCCCGGTCTGCCTCCAGTGCCTCCCCGGCGTATTCCGCCGCCACGCTGCTGGAGCCGTCGGTCCATCCGCTGTCCCAGAGCAGGCCGCCATCTCCCTTTAGCACAATGCGGTAGCCGCTCTGCACAGTGCTGTCGCCTATTGAGGGGACCTGCCAGCACAGCTGCGGCTTCGAAGACCTTATCAGAGCCCTTCGGCCGCCGCCGTAGTCCACATCGGTGTGTTCCATCAGGTCGGTTCTGAGTGCCGTGGGGCACACGCCGCACGAAGAAGTCAGCATCATGGCCGCGGCGAGGGCTGTCGCAAAAAAATTTTTCATCTGGCAAATTTAAAAAAAAACAGTACCTTATCGTCCAAATCGGAAAGCTATGGAAAAGTATGAACTCGGCATCGCCTTCAGCGGAGGCGGCGCAAAGGGGGCGGCCCACTGCGGCGCGCTCCAGGCCCTTGACGAATTCGGCATCCGGGCCGATGCCGTGGCCGGCACCAGCGCCGGCAGCATAGCGGCGACCCTCTATGCGGCGGGCATCCGCCCCGTTGATATGGCCAATATGTTTGCCACTATGGATTTCCGCGACCTGCTGGGGGGCCAGAAGCCCAAGGGGGGCCTGTTCGACTCCAAGCCGCTCGTGGCCCATCTGTCCAGGATTGTCCCCTTCAAGAATCTGGAAGATCTGCCGATTCCCGCCACCGTGGTAGCCACCAGCATAGAGCAGGGCTGCGCCCGCTTTTTCACCGAGGGGGAAATCGCCCCGCGCGTGGCCGCCTCCTGCTCCATCCCCATCATTTTTGAGCCGCTTAAGATCGGCTCGGAGCACTATGTCGACGGCGGCGCCCTGATGAACCTGCCGGTGAGCGCCCTGCGTGGCAGCTGCCGCAAGGTAATAGCCCTAAATCTGCACCACGCCGAGACCGTCCCCTACAAGGCGCGGCTGAGCGCCATAGCTATGCGCAGCTTCAACCTGATGTTCCTCTCCAACGCTATGTCGGAGGCCAAGCGCGCCGACCTGCTGATAAACATAGACACCTCCGCCTTCAGCGCCTACGACCTGAGCAAGGTGGAGACCCTGTTCCACATCGGCTACGACACCACCGTGGCTACTCTGGAGAGGGAGGGTTACACCCGGCAGCGCCCCGCCGACAGTCTGGAGTTCGCCCGCAAGGCGCCAAAAAAGGGGAAGATTGAAGATTTCAAGGTGCGCGCCGCCGAGCTGCGCAGGAAATCGGAAGAGATGGAACTCGCTGCCAAAGAGTTGCTCAAGCGTCACAATCCGCGCAGCAAACGCCTCCCGTAGGCATATTTTCAGGAAAACCGCTTGCTTTTTGCGGGAATTAATATTAATTTGTAACATTAATTTTCTGTATATGCGCAAGCTGTGTCTGTACATACTGCTGCTGATTCTCTCTATCAGCTTTTTTACAGAGGCTTCCGCCGTGCCCGCCCGTCCCTCTGAGGTCACTTTCAGACATAAAGACGGCACCGCGTTCAAGGCCCGCATCCACGGCGACGAATTCTGTCACTGGATCACCACTTCCGAGGGCTACAACATCGTACCAGGCGCCGATGGCGACTGGTATTTCGCGCAGCCGGGCAAATCCGGCACGCTGATATCCACCGGCGTGAGCCTCGCGCCGACCTCCCGCCTTTCAAAAGAGGAGCGGGCCCTGCTTTGCCGGGATCTGCGCCCCGCCCCCACGGCGCACCAGATGCAGATGAAGGCCTATATGCAGGCCTCCACGCGGAGCGTCCCGGGCGAAGAGCTTCTCCCTCCGTTTTTGGCCGGCACCTCTATGAAGGCCGTCGGGCATCAGAAATCGCTGGTGATTCTGGTTGCATTTGCCGACGTCCCCTTCCGCGACAGCAGCACCCCCGAGGCGTTCGACGATCTTATGAACGGGCGCAGCTACACCTGCGGCGGTGCCACAGGCAGCGCCCGGCAGTATTATTACGACAACTCCAACTTCCGCTTTGACCCCGAGTTCACCATCGCCGGCCCCTACACCCTCTCCCACGAGCGGGCCTACTACACCGCAAACAGCGACGCCAAGGCACCGGAAATGGCCCGCGAGGCGGCCGCCCTGGCAGATGCCGACATAGATTTCTCCCAATACGCGCAAGACGGGGCGGGGTATGACATTTTCATCTATTATTCCGGCGGTCAGGAGGCCGACGGCTCCGATGCGGAGGGCATCTGGCCGCACCGCAATTACTTCAACCCCATAGAGCTGGACGGCGTCAAGCTGTCGGGTTACGCCTGCAGCTCTGAGCTCAGCCTCCAGGAAGACGGAGAGTCGGTGGGCTTTACCCAGATCGGCTCTTTCTGCCACGAATTCGGCCACACGCTGGGGCTTCCCGACTTCTACAACACCGGCACAGAAGCCCTCACCAATCCCGCCGGCCCCACCAACTTCTCCCTGATGGATGTCGGCTGCTACAACAACGCCTGCCGCACCCCTCCGGCTCTTAATATTCTGGAGCGCTGGATGCTCGGCTGGGCGCAGCCACAGGTGCTGGACGCGGAGGGCGACTGCACCCTGCTGCCCATAACGGGCGATTCTGGCTGCATAGTGCTCACGGCCTCCAGCGGAGAGTATTTCCTGCTCGAATGCCGCGGCGCGGGGCAGAATGTCTGGGACAGGCCCGAATATATGGACTATTACGGCACCGGGGCCCATTGGGGGCTGATGGCTTACCACGTGGATGTCTCCAGGGATATCGTATGGCGCAGAAACACCGTCAACGCCACCGTCGGCGGCGAATGCTTCAACCTGCTCTTTTCCAACCCCGACAGGAGTGCGGGCTATGCTGCAGCCTACCTTCCCTCGCACTGCTTTTTCCCGGGCGGAAGCTCCGTCAGGCAGATCCGCAGCGGCCACACCAAGGGCTACGCGGCCCGCGATGGCGGCAAGCCGGCGTTTGATATAACTGACATCGAGCTCGATGAGGTCGGCAAGGAGGTGTCGTTCCGCCTCTGCCGGCAAACCTCCGAAGTAGAGAATGCCACAGCCGAAACCTGGCAGCACGACGCTCTCGTCTCCTGGAGCGACCCCTATGCCGCAGAGTGGACGGTGACTTACGCCCCGGCCGCCGGGGGCGAGGCCAAAAGCCTCACCGTGAGCACTCCGGCAGCGCATCTGCCCGCCCTGAAGTCAGGATGCGAATATGCCATCACCATTGAAAACGATCGCGGAGGGGCCGCAAGCCTCAGACTCACAACTGCCGCCGAACAGGGCCTCAACCCCCGCATCACCCTCTCCGAGACCACCGTCAAATCCACAGCCCCGGTGCTTCTGCTGCTCTGCGACTGCAAAGAGCTGCAGGATGTCCGCTGGACGGTTGACGGAGCCAACACCGACGGCTACTGCACGCTGAAGAAGGGGCGGCGCCGCATCCAGGCTACCGCCACCGGGGAGGACGGCAGCAAAGAATATTATATCCGTTATGTCAATGTAATTCTCTGAAAATGAAACGCCTCTGCATCATATTCTGCCTCGCCGCCCTTGCGGCGGGCTGCAACCGGGACAACTCCGCCGCGCTGCGCGAGAATTTCCAGAGCCAGGAGAGCTATGGCATCTGCAAAGACGAGACTATGCTGCTGACCATAGATATGGACAAGTACCAATATATGTACAGTCCCGCGAAGGGTATCTGCCGCTTTACCGACGACAGCGGAAAGCAGCATCTCACGCTGACCCTGAGCGGCGAGCCGTCGGAGACGGGCTCCGTGCGGGGCTGCATCTCCGGCACTTTGGGGCAGAGCGGCCTTGAATTCTGCGAACTGCGCATACTCAAGAAGACCTCGTCGGCGGTGTGGCTGTGGTCAGACCCCGACAAGGGCGGCGTGATTCTGCCCGCCTGGGGCACCGTTAACCGATAATATTATCTAACATCCAACATTTATGAGACTTAAACTGTTTTTGATTCCGTTTCTGACGCTGATATTTGCGCTGCAGGTGTCGGCCCAGAACGTGAGTGTGAATGGTATTGTCCTTGACAGGAACAACGACCCCGTGATAGGGGCCGGCGTGCTTGTAAAAGGAGCTGGGCACCGGGGCGTCGTCACCGACCTCGACGGCAAGTTCTCTATGCAGGGGCTTTCGTCAAGCGACATCCTCGTAGTCTCCTGCGTGGGTATGATCACCCGCGAAGTCGCAGTGGAGCCCGAGCTCACCGTCATACTCGAAACCGACCAGCAGATGCTGGACGATGTGATTGTGGTGGCATTCGGCCAGCAGACCAAATCTTCGTTTACAGGTTCTGCCTCGGTGGTCAAAAAGGAGGCTCTGGAGAAGAAGCAGCTGACCAATGTGCTCAGCGGCCTGCAGGGCCAGGTGGCCGGCCTGCAGATGGTGAACACTTCCGGTTCGCCCACCGCCACCCCCTCTATGGCCATACGCGGCTTCGGCTCTATCAATGCGGGAACCTCTCCGCTTATCATCGTGGACGGCGCCCCTTATGACGGCGGCTGGAACAACCTCAACCCCAACGACGTGGAGAGCATCACAGTGCTCAAGGACGCCGCCTCCAACGCCCTCTACGGCGCCCGTGGCGCAAACGGCGTGATTATGATCACCACCAAGAAGGGCAAGGCGGAGGATGCCGTGGTGACCCTCAGCACAAAGTGGGGCATCAACACCCGCGCAACCCAGGAATACGACCGCATCACCGATCCGGGGCAGTATTACGAACTCTACTATCAGGGGCTCTACAACTACAATGTCCGCGACAACGGTCTCTCTGCCTATGAGGCTCACGTGGCCGCCAACAACACCCTTGGGTGGCCCGCATCCAAGGGCGGTCTGGGATATCTCGTATATTCGGTGCCCGACGGGGAGTATCTCATAGGCACCAACGGCAGGCTCAACCCCCACGCCACCCTTGGCAACCGCGTGTACAGCAACGGACAGTTATACACCCTGATGCCCGACGACTGGATCGACGAGGCCTTCCGCACCGGTATGCGTCAGGAATACAACGTGAACCTCTCGGGGGGAGGCAGCAAGATTAATTTCTACGGCTCGCTGGGCTACCTCAACAACAAAGGCATCGTATATAACTCCGATTTTGAGCGCTACACCGCCCGCTTCAACGCCGATTATCAGGCCAAGCGCTACCTCAAGGTAGGGGCGCAGGTCAGCTACACCCATTCCGACCAGAACGATGTGGGAGACGGCGACAACCTCTTTGTGATGGTCTCCGAGCTCGCCCCCATCTACCCGGTGTATCTGCGTGACGGCAATGGCGACATAATGACCGACGCGAACGGCAAGATGTACGACTACGGCTCGGGCGAGAACGGCGGCGCCACCCGTCCCAGCAACCTGCTGCCCGCCCGCAACCCCCTGCAGGCAAACGAACTCAACAAGAGCGGCAGCACCGCCAACGTCACCACTCTCAACGGCTATATGGACATCACCCCCGTCGAGGGGCTCAAAATAACCCTCAACGGCACCGTGACCGACAACGAGTGGAACAATATGCTCAAGGTCCAGCCCTTCTACGGCAACACCGCCTCGACCTACCCGGGAGGTTACGTGGCCAGAACGGCCTACCAGACCTTCACCCTCAACTTCCAGCAGATAGTGAACTACACCCGGCAGTTCGGCCTCCACAACGTATCGGTGATGGCGGGCCACGAAAACTACAAATACAATTACAACTATCTCTGGGGCAGCCGCGAGAATATGTTCTCTTACTATGACACCAACGAGCTTGACGGCGCGGTGAAGGTGGTTTCCAACGGCAGCACCGCCAGCGACTACAACACCGAGGGCTACTTTTCCCGTGCGATGTACAATTATGCGGAAAAATATTTTCTCTCGGCATCTTACCGCCGCGATGCATCGTCGCGCTTCCATCCCGACCACCGCTGGGGCAACTTCTACTCCTTCGGCGGCGCCTGGACCATAGACAAGGAGGATTGGTTCAATGTGTCGTGGATTGATATGCTCAAGTTCAAGATGAGCTGGGGACAGCAGGGAAACGATTCCATCGGCGACTACCGCTACACCGACACCTACGACATCACCAACATCGACGGCGAGGTGGCTCTTGTGCAGTCTACCGTGGGCAACGAGAACATCACGTGGGAGACAAACAGCAATTTCAACACCGGCATCGAGTTCGACATCCTAAAGGGGAGGCTCACCGGCGGCATAGAGTATTTCCGCAGAAAGACCACCGATATGCTCTGCTTCGTGTATGTCCCGATGTCGGCAGGCTACGGCGGTTCATACGACAATGTGGGCGATATGCTCAACCGTGGCGTGGAGCTTGACCTGCACTGGAATGTAGTCCGCAGCCGCGACTTCAACTGGAACCTCAGCCTCAACGCCACTCACTACAAGAACAAGGTGCTGATGCTCAACGAAGACAACAAGGGATACAGCCTCGACGGCCACCCGGGCTACATCAACGGCTACTACTTCCACGGCGAGGGGCTGCCCCTGCACACCTTCCGCCTGAAGAAATATGCGGGAGTCTCCGACACCGGTGAGTCGCAGTGGTATATTGTGGACGAGCAGACCGGGCAGAGTGGCGTGACCACCTCCAGCTCGGACGCCACCTACTACAACTGCGGCAGTGCCGACCCCGTGCTCTACGGCGGCCTGAGCACCACCCTCTCCTGGAAAGGCTTTGACCTCTCTGTAAACCTCAACTACAGCCTCGGCGGCAAGGCCATCGACTACGGCTACATCTCGATGATGTCCAACCCCTCCGTGGGCAACAGCGGTTTTGCCCTGCACAAGGATCTGCTGAACGCGTGGTCGGAGACCAACACCGGCTCCGACATCCCCCGCTTCCAATATGCAGTGAAGGATGTCGACTCCAGCTCCACCACCGTATCCGACCGCTTCCTGACCGATGCCAGCACCCTCACCCTGCAGACGGTGAACCTGGGCTACACCCTGCCGGAGAAGTTTGTTTCAAGGCTGGGGCTGGGCTCTATGAGAGTCTTCCTCTCCGGTGACAACCTCTGCTACTGGAGCGTGCGCAAGGGCTTTGACCCCCGCGGCAGCTTCTGGGGTTCCACCTCCACCACTTCTTATTCGCCTGTACGCACATTTACAGGAGGTTTGACCATTCAGTTCTAAAACGCGACGATGAATATGAAAAACAGATACTTGAACACCCTGTGCGCCATCTTCTGCGGCCTGTTTGCAGCCGCCGGATGCATAGAAGAGACCTTCCCGGCAGACCAGGCCACCCCTGACCAGATGCAGAGCGCGTCCTCACTCAATTACCTGACCAACGGCCTCCCCGCCTACCTGGTGACCTGGGACACATACGGAACCTCCAACAACACCCAGGACTGGGGCTACCCCTGTCAGATGTATATGCGCGAAGTGATGGGAGAGGACTTCCCCGCCTACGACAATGGCTACAACTACTGGGTATGGCTCGAGAACGCCTCCTCGCTGCGCTATATGTACTACTACCCCTACTTCTATTACTATTCGTTCATCAAGAATGCCAACAATGTGATAAAGCAGGCCGGCCTCGCAGACCCCGAGAGCAGCACGGCGGCCAAAAACAGCCTGGGCATAGGCCTCGGCTACAGGGCGATGCTCTATATGGAACTGGCCCGGATGTATGAGTACCGCCTCACCGGAGTAGAATCGCTCGATGCCGATGCCACGGCCAGAGGCTGCCTTGGCATCACGGTGCCCATAGTTACGGAGACAACCTCCAAGCAGGCGTATTCCAACAACCCCTGCGCCCCCTTCTACACTATGTACCGCTTTATAATGACCGATCTCAACCGCGCCGAGAACTGCTTTGACGGCTACTCCCGCGCCAGCAAGGCCGTTATGGACCAAAGCGTGATATACGGCCTCAAGGTGCGCCTGTGGCTGGATATCGCCACCCGGTTTGACCGCTTCCCAGAGTTGCTGGAAAAACAGCTCGCGGCAGAAGGGAGCGGCGACGGCTACGACGACCTCGGCATCAAAAGCGCGGACGACTGCTACGCCAAAGTTATCGAATATGCCCAAAAGCTCACCGGCGATGCCTCTTACTCTCCTCTGACCCAAGAGCAGTGGAGCAACCCGGAGACCGGGTTCAACACCCCCGCCCCCTCTTGGATTCTGGGCACCTCAATCACCAGCAAGGAGCAGATCAACTACAACTACTGGAACACCTTCCTTGGCACTATGGCTTCCGAAGCCGACTGGGGAATGACACTTAACAGCTACAGCGGCTACCGTATGATAGGCAAGTCGCTCTACGACAAAATCGGGAGCGGCGACTGGCGCCGCAACAGCTGGGTTGACCCCGACGATGCCGGCAAGTGGCCCGCACCCGAGAAATACCGCACCTCGGTGTCCGAGACCAAGTGGGCGGAGATTCCCGCCTACGCCAACCTCAAGTTCCGCCCGGGCGGCGGCTCGCTCGGCACGCTGGAGACCGGCCTTATCGCCTGCCAGCCCCTTATGCGCATAGAGGAGATTTACTTTGACCTGTTTGAGGCCATCGCCCATAGGGACGGCGCAGGTGCGGCGGCGGCCCGCCTGCAGGAGTTCATCAACACCTACCGCTACAGCGACGGCTCCTACAAGTGCAGCGCCGGCGATATGGAATCATTCATCGCCGAGCTGATGGTGCAGCGGCGCATCGAATTCTGGGGCGAGGGGGTGAACTATTTCGACTACAAGCGCCTGGCACTGTGCGTGACCCGCAACTACGACGGCACCAACTACGACAGCAACTACTGTCTGAATTCCATCAAGGGCTATGTGGCCCCCTGGATGAACTATATGATGCCCGAAACCGAGAAGGATATGAATCCCGCCGTAATAATTCCGCCGAACCCTTCGGGGGCAATCACCATAAGCGGCAACTAATCTATGGGAGAATACAGAAATGAAAAAAATGATTATCGATAAATCAATTTGCGCAGCCTCTGCGGCGCTCCTTCTTGCGGCGGCCTCCTGCAGCAAGGACACCGGATATGCTCCGGGCCCGGAAACCCCCGACGGCTGCATCGCGGCATATTTTTCCGCCTCCAACGAGTCAAGCATCATCATCAGCCCGGAGGACTACGCCGCCTCCAATGTAATAACTCTGGAAGTTGCCCGCGAAGTGTCCGACGCATCCGTGTCGGTGCCCATCGAGGTTCTCTACAAGAGCAGCGAAATTGAAATCCCCGCCACGGTGGAGTTTCTGTCGGGCGAATCGCGCGCAACGGTTGACATCAGGCTCAACGGCCTGCAGGAGAAGGTGGAATATGCGTTCTCCATCAAGCTCGCCGACGGGTATGCCGACCACTACACCGCTCTGGATGGTTCCGATGTCTTCAACGGCAGCGTGCTCATCGCCAGATGGACAAAAGTGGTGGAAGATGCCACCTTCTACTTTATCAATGAATACTTCCCCACCACCTACTCCGACATCTACCATCTCGACGGCTTCAACCGCTTCTACATAGATGATTTTTTGGGCAGCGGCATAGACCTGGGCTTCTCCATCAAGAGTTACGACGAGGCCAACGGCACCTTTATCCCCTTTTCCGCCACCGACAAGAAGACCTGGACGGGCAAATTCGAGCCGCTGGACCACTATCTCAACGACCCTGACGGCAGCAGCTGGTGGTGGCTGATGAGCGACGTTACAAACTATGCTTATGCGTGCTGGAAACCGGAAGGCTTCAACAGCTACATAAACTACATCAACTTCTACGATAGCGACTCCACCACCTACGCCTGGATAGATATGAACGGCTCTACCACTGAAATGACCGGATATCTGTGCTCCTACACATATCTCTCCCCCTACGAGAGTCCCGCAGAAGACTTTGACAATTACACCTGCCCCGGTTATCTATATGTCTATATGTACTGGAACGGAATGGAACAATAATACAACTCATTTAGCAACATAAACGGATATGAACAAAATCTTTGAATTCGCGCGCAAGGCGGCAGCAGCTGCTCTCCTTGCATTTGTGGGCACCGCGCTGCTCACCTCCTGCGGCCCGGAGAAGGCCGACCCCGTGAAACTTGCGACCCCCCAGCCCAAACTGCTCGCCTCTACCGAAACCTCCCTGACATTCTCCTGGGACAAGGTGGCGAACGCCGTGCAGTACACCTACACCCTCACCACAGCCGGCGGCACCGCAGCGGGCGGCGGCACCACCGCCAACAGCAGCGTGGAGTTCTCCGACTTGGAAAGCAGCACCGCCTACACCCTCACCCTCACCGCCTATCCCGAGGTGGGCAGCGAGGATTATCTATCTTCTGACGCCGCCACTCTCACGGTGAGTACCGCCGACATTCCGCCCGTAACAGAGCTCTGGCGCGTGACCGGCACCTTTGACGACGGCACAGGCAAGACCTGGAATGATGTTCTGATCGCATACAGCGACGGCAGCTACACCATCAAGGACTGGTACAACATCAAGGGTTACGATTTTGAGTTCGTGATCAACGAAGACGGCACCATCAGCCTCACCAACGGCACTGTAAACGAATACGGCAATCCCAGCATAGAGGCTGGCGACGGTATGGTTGACATCTACACCGGCTATTATGAGGGTTATGCATATTCGGGAATGGAAGGCGACAAGGAGTCGGGCAGCCTCTGGTTCTCCAGCTACCGCACAAATGCCAACTGCACCCTGACCTGGCCCGCAGTGGAGGTTGTTCCCGTGACAATCGATGAAGTTGTGGGCACCTACACCCAGAGCAGCACCGGACAGGAGATTTTCGACGGTGAGAACTGGACAGAGTTCGAGTCTACAAACGATGTCACCATCGAGAAGGTTGACGACAACACCGTTACCGTTACCGGCATTATGTACGAAGGTTATTCTCTGACAGCAAAGCTCGACACAGAGGCCGCAACCCTGACTTTCGAGCCGCAGAGCTGGCTTGACTATTACACATTCTGCCTGTACGACGCCCCCACTTCGCCCGTAATCGCCCAGTTCAGCGGCGGCGTAATCAAACTCTCCAACTGGACCGCTTTCTATGTGGGTGATGGCTGGACTTACAGCTATGTTTACTCTGCAAAAAGTGTCCTGACCAAGAAATAATCAGTCCACTTCTGTATAAACCGTGATGAATCGGCTGCCGGAGTTCAAACGGCGGCCGATTTCTTTTATGCAGGCGGCGTCGATGCCGTCCAGCACTGCGGCATAGTCGTAACCGTAGTCAACCCCGTCCTTCACATAGTCCTCCATCTCTCTGAGCCGGGCGGTGATGCTCGCCTTAGAGGTGGCATCCTGCTCGCGGCGGTGCTTCTTGAGATATTTCACCGCAACCGCCACCTCCTCTACCGTGGGGCCGTCTGCGCAAAAGCGCTCCATCTCCCGCTCCACGTCGCTCACCAGCAGATCTTTCATCTCGGGCCGGGTCTGGAACTCTACATAAGACTCGGCGCTGCGGTGTTTCTGCCCCGGATACATTCGGGTGTCAAAATCTATGTGATAGGTGCCGCCGCGCTTCTCGCGGATAAGGTTAAGATAGCGCATAGACATTATGTGGTCCAGAATCTCCACGGCGGCGATGTTCCGCGCGGTCTTCTCTATATTGCCGCTGAATATGCAGCAGACATCGCACAGCGGGGCGGAAGGTGCGGGGGAGATGCTTCTACAAAGGATTTCGCGGCCGCTGTAGGCCTGCGTGCGGGGTTTGATGCCTGAGAGGCGGCCGCCGCGTCCAAGATCAAGCGTCGCAGCATAGCGGCACACCAGTCTTGCGATTGTATCGGGGTCGGCATCGCTGCAGATATACAGCGCCGCCCTGTCTGCTCCGGAGAACTCGGCCGCGTAGAGCCTCTCCACCACCCCCATATCCAGCGCCGCCACGCTTGCCGAGTCGGCCTCGGCATTCCAGGGATGGCCGCCGTTATATAGATTACGCCTCTCCCGGGCAAACTTCTCCGCTGCACTTGAGGGCTTTGAAAGCTGGCGCAGACGGGCCTCGCGCGACTTGTCCACTTCGGCCACGCTCCCAAAGCAAGGCTCACAAAGCTGCAGTGCGAGGGCCCGGAAGGCTGTCTCTTCCTTGTCGCCGAATGCGGTGAGACTGATGCGGGCCTCGTTTTCGCGGATGGACACGCTGCCGGAGACTCCCGCGAGCTCCGCCCTGGAAAGCAGTTCAGAGCGGTTGCAGCCCTTGAATCCTGCGGCCCGGCGGATGTAGGACGCGGCCTCCTTGTCGCGCGCGATGCTCTCGCAGGCAAAGGCGCGATATCCGCTCTCAAAGGTCAGATCCATAGCCAGATGCACGCCGCTTCGCACTGGGGCGCTCTGCAGGTAATACACTTTGAGTCCGTTGGAGAGTTTCCACAGGCGGAGCCCCTCCTTGTCCAGCTTCTTTTCCGAGAGGATTCGCCCTTCGCCCATCTGCACGGAGAGATCCAGGGCGGGATATTCTATGAAGCGGCTCTGAAGCTCTTCTGCGCAGACCCCGGCCACTATGTCCCGCATCTGAGAGTAGTCCGGCACCTCGCCCACCGCAGCACTGTTGCAGCAGTTGGAATATATGGCGCCTCTCTCGTCAAACATTTTCTGCGGATATCCGGCAATTGTTTCCTGAGAGATGGAGGCTATCGCCTCGCGCTGGATGTCGGCATACTCGCGGGGGCCGGCCAGCGGCCAGCCGCGCAGGAAATTGTCTTGGCAGCGCTTCACAATCCGCTCGCCGGTTACATCAGACTCCGCCATTTCATAATCGAGACGGGCGCGCTGCAGCACGCTCAGCTTGGCCGCCTCCAGCTCGGCGGCGCTGATGCCATATCGCAGCAGGCGCTCCTTCTCGCGCACCACCATAGCCAGACAGTCGCCCAGCGCATCGTCGCGGCGCGGGGTCACTGTTATCATCGTTATGTAGAATTCGGGTGAATAGTCGCTTGTGACGCACACCGCAGACTGGGCGGGGCAGCCGCTCTGCTTCTGACACTCCTTCAGACGCTCGCCCAGCACCGAGCTCACCACCAGGCGGGAGTAGTAATCCCTGAATGCCTCCATGTCTTTGCGCTGCGCGAATTCGGGATAGGGCTGCTTGTAGAGCACCTTGAGCGCCTTGTATTTGATCTCCGGGTCGGTCATATTGCAGTAGAGGGGTGAGGTCTGCTCCGGCGGCAGAGAGCGGTCTGCCTTGGCGGCGGGATTCTCCGCTGCGGGGATGTCGGAGAAAATGGCGCGTATGCGGCTCTCCATCCGCTCCACGTCAAAGTCGCCCACCACGATTATCGCCTGCAGGTCGGGGCGGTACCACTTGCGGTAAAAGTCCAGTATCTCCTCTCTCTTGAAGCCGTTAATGACCTCCAGGGTTCCCACCACGCTGCGCCGGGGCTGCAGCCCCCCTTTGTAGATGAGTTCTATCTGCCGCTGCGACATACGGTTGCGCGAGTTGTCCTTCAGGCGCCACTCCTCGCTTATCACGCCGCGCTCGTCGTCGAGGTCTTCCTGATTGCAGGAGATGTCGCAGCTCCAGTCGCGCAGCACCATAAGCACCGAATCCACAAAGGAGTCGCGCACCAACGGCACCTTGGAGATGTTGTACACAGTCTCGTTGCGCGAGGTGTAGGCGTTTACGTTGTAGCCGAATCGCACCCCCTCGCGGGAGAGGAACTCGAGTATTCCCTTGTCGGGATAGTGGCGCGTGCCGTTGAAGGCCATATGCTCCAGAAAGTGGGCAAGGCCGTTCTGATTATCCTCTTCCTGCATCGCCCCCACATTGTGCACTATGTAAAATTCGGCGCAGCCGGCAGGATTGGCATTGTGCGCCACATAGTAGGTCAGGCCGTTGGGCAACCGGCCGCGGGTGATTGTTTCGCAGTCGGGGATCTGCTGCGCCGCAGCGCCGGCTGCAAAACAGAGCGCCGCCACAGCCGCAAGAAGTCTTTTCATTTTATTAAAGGTTTATGCCAATGGCAAGCGAAGCCGCATTGCGCACTCCGCCGCCGAGATATTCCGGCGTGGAAAGCAGAGAAACAAATCTGTCCGATGCGGTCACATACAGCGCGCGGCCGCCGCGCAGCAGACGGGTGTAAGTGAACGAGAGTGCTGCACCCGCCCGCGAAGCGGTCAGGTATTCGTACTGACGGTTGAGATAGGTGTCAAAACTTTGGATTGTGGTGGAGGTGCCGCCGGAGTAGGAGCCGTCCGAGGCCTTGTTGCCGGAGCCGGTGCAGAATATGAGGGTTGCTCCGGGAGAGAAGATATTCCTGCCCCGTGTCAGATTCCACTCGCAGAAGGCGGCGGCACCGAGGCTTACACAGCTGTTGTCGCGCCAGAAGGGGGTCACCGTGGTGTGCTGGTTGCGGGCGGCATATTCAAGCTCACCGCCCGCATTGAATCGGGGCCGGTAGCCGCAAAGACCCTTGAAAAAGGTGTAGGCAGCCGAGGCGGCTATGTCGGTGCGGCTTAAGGTCTGTTTCTGCCCGGTGTAGTTCACGATGGTGTTCTTGCCCGCCTCGGTGGTGTAGGTGAATGTGTTCTCGCGGTTGGACACGGGGCTGTAGCCCAGATTGAACTCCACAAGGGAGAGCCTATCGCCCCGAGGCAGCAGAATTTTTCCCTTGAGCGAGGTCTGCGCGCCGCTCCATTCGTAATAGACGGGGGATGTGGAGGTTTTGCGGCCGTAATAGCCGTTGCGCACCAGGATTTCCGCCTCCAGAAATACCCTGGCCGCATCGTTGCGCCAGTCAATCTGCAGATCGGCTCCGCAGAACGTGTTGCTCACGGGGCGGTATTCCTGGGTGGAGATTATGCCGCTGTCGCCGCCCAGCCCCTCGCGGGTGCCCAAAAACCAGCCGCGGTCGCGGATGATGAAGTAGGTGCGGTCGGCCTCGCCGTAAAGTCCACCCATCAGCTGCTCCACGCTGCTGCGGTAGCGCAGGTTCAATCCGGCATCGAGACTCTCGCTTGCGGCATAGTCCACCCCAAGAGAGAGATCCATATCTTTGAGAATGTTGGAAAACCGGGGGTCCTTGACCTTGGTCTGGTCGCCGCAGAGATAGTCGATGCGCCCTCCCAGGGCCAGAGACCGCGTCAGGGAATATGCCAGCGCCCCCTGCATCGAGTAGAGCTCGCGCTTTTTGCTCCCGGCGGTTTCAAGATTGTCTTCCAGAAGGCCCAAGGGGTTGAAGTCAGGATCCATCAGCACGGGTCCGCCCATCCGCTTTCCCTGAAAATTGGAATAGGACAGCCCTCCGCAGAAGACTGTCCTTTCCGATAATCTGCTGTAAGTATGCGCATACGCCCCACCCGTAAAGCTGTCGGCAGAAGAGCCGATACCCATAAGTTCCCCGTCCTCCTTGGTGGCATAAAAGACCGCCGTGGAGAGATTTTCGACCCCGGCGCGCGCCAAAAGCGCGGCATTGGAGCTTTGCAATCGGGGATTTGTCTGCAGCACAAAGCCGTACTCCTGCTGTCCGGCCGCCGGAAGTGCGGCCAGACAGAGCGCGGCTGCTGTGCAAAGGAGGTCTGTGGAGCGGAACATACGGCGCTTAAACTATTTCAGAGAACTCTGCGCCCTCTGGTGGAAGTCGGTGGAAGTGTTGTTGGTCTCGGAGTAGATTATGTGCGCTCCATTTGCAATAGAGGCTTCTGCATCGATGCCGGAGGGGTCGGTGGTGCCGTTGGCCAGGTCGGCGGCGCTGCCGGGCTCTGTGCCCAGGCTGTAGCCGTACACAAGTTTGCCCTCGTTCTCGGCGAGAGCCTCGGTGGCAGCCTTGTCCACATTGCGGTAAATAGTGTAGCATAGTTTGTTGGTCATCATCACATAGCCGCTGTTCACATCAGACGAGAATCTGTATTTGGACTCCTCGGGGGTCTTGGCACCGTTCCACACCTCAACCTCATCCACAACGGAACTCTTGGCCACCTTAACCACATTGAATGCGGCGGTTGTGCCCAGAGTATGGTCATACGCCTCGCTATTGAGGCTCATCGCCTCCACTTCGGCCTTCGAGGCTTTCATCAGGAATACTGCGGGGCTGTTGTTGGAGAAGGCCCAGGCGTTGCCCTGGGTAAAGGGGACAGTTGTAAGATAGTGGGTTGCGGGGATTGCATCGTCCACCACATATTTTGCATTACTGTACTGCTCGTTGGCAGTCATAACATAGTAGTCGGGGTTGTTCAGGGCCACGGCGCTCTCTACAGTGGCGGTGTGGTCTATTGCGCCGAAAAGTGCCACCACAATCTGCGAGTAGGGGGCTATCGTGACATTCGAAGTGAAAGACCAGATGGCGCCGATGGCGGGCAGCCAGCTCTCCTGAGCGTAGCTCTGGGTGCCGTCGGTTCCGTAATACTTGTTGGTGGCGTTGCTGTTGTAGGGGGCCAGCATTCCGATGGCGATGTTGGTGGCGTCCGCCTCCACATCGGAGTTATTGTAGAGCACGATGTAGGAGTCGTTGGTGTACTGCTTGCCCTCATTCGTGGTGGTGCCGCCGCAGTAGAGTTCTTTGATGATTATCTGCTGGGAAACCACCTTGTTCAGAGCCAGCGAGAACCGGTTGGTAGTGGCGTTGAGCACCGAGATGGAGCTGTTGCTGCCGCTGTAGGTGTAGGCCTCGGCGTCGCCGCTCTGCTTGAACGATGCGGTGGCGGTGTAGATGTCGGCCGGAACGCTGAACTGTGCCGTGCCGCTTGCGTTGGTGAGGGCATCATACACGGTGCCGGAGGCATCCACCAGAGTGACGGGGACATTCTCCACCGCCATAGGCTCGCCGTCGAGTGCAAGCTGCACCTCGATGTCCACAAGCCTTACTTCGGGAATGGTGTCCTTGCAGGAGGCTGCCGCAAAAAGCATAGCCACAAAAGAGAAAATCGAAAGAATTTTTTTCATAACCTTGATATTGTTTATTAGAATTTGAGTCTGACGGTGAGCCCGTAATAGAATTTGGGTATGTAACTGGTCACAGATACATAATTGCCGGTGCGGCTGTCATAGAGCTGCGACATATTGTTGAAAAAGTTGTTGGCGTAGAACGATATTGAAGCCATGTCCCCGATCTCCTTGGTCACATTGAAGTTGGCGCTGAAGTAGGGGGTTATGCGGCTCTCCTTGAACGTGTAGTTGTACGATGTGGTCTGC
Organism: Bacteroidaceae bacterium; assembly: GCA_963662035.1. GTDB lineage: Bacteria > Bacteroidota > Bacteroidia > Bacteroidales > UBA932 > Equibacterium. The sequence goes on from CAVLDO010000001.1 coordinate 36,067, forward strand.
ACCAGCGACACCATATCGGAGTATTTCTGCGGGTCGCTGCTCTTGGCCTCCACAAAGTCGGGCCAGAAGTCGCGCAGCTGTCCGTCGCTGTAGGAGAAGTACTTGTCGGGATAGAGCACGGTGTAGCAGTCGCCGTCGTAAATGGAGGCGTCCTCCACGCGCGAGGTCAGATCGGAGCGGTCTGCTATCACATACGAGCGCCTGCCGCCGTCGGCCGTTTCGCTCAGGGTGCGGCTGTAGCGCAGCAGGCAGGCCTCAAGCTTTAAGGAGACCACCATCCGCACCTTGGGGATGTTGGTGGTGAGGGTGACATTGGTGTTTAGGCTGCGGGTCTGCCGGCCGTTGGATGTCTGGCTTCCGCCCACATAGTATCCCACATATTTGAGCGGGGTGCGGTCGTAGCCCATCTGCGAGGTGGGCACATAGGGCATATAGTCGGTATAGACCTGCTTGTAGGTGTAGTAGGAGCCGTCCAGGCGAATCTGGGTGTTGAGCGACTTTATCCGCTTGAAGTCCACCACATATTCGAATCCACGGCGCACTATCGGATTGTCGTCGTTATCCTCGTAGTAGCTTGCGGTAAAGCCGTCCATCTGCCGGTAGGGAAGCGTCACGGCGGGGTTCGCCCCGCTTTTGTCGCTCACAGTTATGGCGCCGCTCGAAGGATCCACGCTGAATATGCGGTCTGCGGCGGGGATGGCTGCGGCCCCTTCGCTGTTCTTTATGGCATCGGCAGAGGTGTAGGCATAGCTGAACCGCTCATAATCCGCTACCAGGCGGTAGGCGTCAAGAGTTTTGCTCATAAAGGCCGCCAAAGAGACCTTGTGCCCCGCCAGATCAAAGTCCACCCCGACCTCGGCCTGCCGGTTGCGCTGCCAGCGCAGGGCGGAATTGTATTCTATGGTGCGCGGCAGCACGTAATAGGCGTTGTAAACCTCATTGATGCTGCCTGCGGTGGATGTAAACACCTTTATGTCGTTATATGTCGGCTGCGGAAAGAGTATCGAATATGACGGCTGTTTTACCGCCTGTCCCCAGCTGGCTCTCACCGAAAAGTCGCGCAGAGTGCGGCCGCGCCGCCTTTTCTTAGAGAACGGGCTGTAGCGGGCGTTGAAGCGGGGCGAGAGAGAGCGCGTGGTGCCGTATGCCGAGCCTCGGATTATGGTGTTGTCATAGCGCACGCCCGCCACCAGGTTCAACTGTCCGTCGCGCCCCACAGGCAGCATTGCATCGTCCTCCACATAGGCGGCCACATTGTGCATCACGGGCACCAGGCTGTAGTCATACGGACGGTAGGTGGGGGCGGTGGACATATCTTCTGAATACTGCCCTTTGCCGTAGTTGCGGTCTGCAGTATAGTCGGCGCCCGCCTTGACTCTGTTTCTGACACCGGCGAAACTGCGGGCCCAGTTGGCCTTGAGCGAGACTTTGGAGTTGAAGGGTTTATCGTCCAGCACCATCATATTGTACCACTGCCCGGCCGGAATCCGGTCGGCAAAGAGATATCCGCGCTCGGTGGTGTGCAGGGCGGCCTGCGCCGTGGTGCCGAACACGGAGGTGTTCTCCCGGCTCAGCTTGTCGGAATATACGGCAGATGCCTTGAGTTCTATGCTGGTGATCCAGCTCCGGCTCAGCAGCCAGTTGAATGCCAGACTGCCGCGCAGGGAGTTGTCGCGGGCGGTGGTGTAGGCCTCTGTGGAGCGGTCGGGGTCGGCCCGGTTATCCAGGCCGCCGGCATTGCCGGTGAGCGAGACGTTCACCGAGAGGGGCATTTTCTCGAACAGTCCGCCACTGAGGGTGTTGTTCCAGTTCAGCGACACCTGCTTGCGCTCGTAGGATGTGTAGGGCGACATCTGCACCGATATGGAGCGGGTGTACTCCGCGCTGGTGTTCAGAGAGCCGCGGCTCCTCCCCCGCCCGTCGGTTCCAAGCCCAAAGCCCTTGCTGAAGGAAATCTGCTTGGTTTTGGGGCTGGTGGTCATTGTCACCGTGAAGGGGGTCTTGCCCCGCTTGGTGTTGATTTTTACCACGCCGGAGGTCATATCGCCGTATTCCACAGAGGGGACGCCGGTGATTACCTCCACCGACTCCACATTTGAAGAGGCTATGCTGTTGGTTGAAATGCCCTTGAGATTTGTGGACGTGCGGTCGGCCCCGGCAAACGATGCGTTGCTGGAGAGGCGCACCCCGTCCACCTCCACTGCAGTGCCGAAGGTGGAGTTGCCCCCCTCGCCCGAGGTGGCGCTGCGGATGGCTATCTGTCCGCCGCTCCCGGTCAGATCCGGGTTCACGGTGGTCCCGCCCGGCAGTAGGCTGGCTATGTCGGAGACATTCAGCATCTGCACCTGCTCCAGCGCCGCGCGGTCTATCTTGCGCGATGTGGTGGCGGAGGAGGAATTCTCCTGTGCGGTGACCACGGCACTCTCCAGCGCCAGGTTGTCCTGCGAGAGCGCCACCGAGAAGTTGGTGATATCCCTTGAAATCTTGATTTCCCGCTGCCAGGTGACATATCCCAGGCAATAGACCTTGACCTGTACGGTTCCCGCGCCGATGCCACAGATGAAGAAGCGCCCCTTGGCATCGGCCGTGGCCCACTGCCCGGTGGCCTCTATCGCCACGGCGGCGAATTCCACCGGGTCGCCGCTCTCCCTGTCGCTGACCACACCGGAGAGAGTGTATGTCTGGGCAAACGCCTGCACAGAGGCAAAAAAGCAGAAAATCAGCAGTATCAGTCTTCTTGTTTTCACAGCGTGCAAAATTAATTACTTTTGCACTAATATTATATCCCTAATAATAGCTATGAGCAAGAAATCCCTGATTTGCAAGAACTGGCCCAAATATCTGCTCCAATGGGGAGTGCTGGCGGCCTTGATTTTCTTTTTGAGCGGTTTGGCGGCCAAATTGTTCCCCGCGATGGAGCCGGCCGACCCCGAAGCCTACTGCCCGATGGGGGGTCTGCAGGCCTTCGGCACCTTCCTCTCCAGAGGATCCCTCCCCTGCTCGATGTCCTCCGCCCAGATTATGATGGGCATAGGCCTGGCAATCGCCGTGATTCTGTTCAGCAAGCTATTCTGCGCCTTCCTCTGCCCTATCGGCACCGTGGAGGATCTGCTGGGCAAGGCGGGGCATTCGCTGCACTTGAGGAGCCTCGAAATCAAGAGCGGCAGCGCCGCCGACAAGCTTCTGCGCATCATCAAGTATGCCCTTTTGTTCTGGATAGCCTATATGACCATCTCCAGCAGCGAGCTTTTCTGCAAGAAGCTGGACCCCTACTACGCCGCCGCCACCGGCTTCAAGGGGGAGATAGTGCTCTGGATGAGTCTCGCGTCCCTGGCGCTGGTGATTGTGCCCGCCCTCTTTATAAAGCGCTTCTGGTGCAAATACATCTGCCCGCTGGGGGCCCTCTCCAACACCTTCAAGTTCTACCTTGCCCTGGCGGGCGCAGGGCTCGTGTTCTGGGTTTTGAGCCTCTGCGGGGTGCATTTCAGCTTTGTATGGCCGCTGGCCGCCCTCTGCGTCATCGGCTACCTGCTGGAGATTTTCTGCGGCCGTCCCAAGGGGCAGCTGCTGCACGTGAGAGTTGATCAGGACACCTGCACCCACAGCTGCTACCGCTGCCGCAAGGTGTGCCCCTACAACATATCGGTGCCCGACTTCGGCGACAAGCTCAATTTTGTTGACTGCACCCTCTGCGGCGAATGCGTGGCGGCCTGCCCTGTGGGCGCCCTCGGCATCGGAGCGGCGGGGGGGGGTAAAAAGCGCTGCGGCGCGGGCAGATATCTCCCCGCCCTGCTGGCGGTGCTCTTTGCCCTGGCGGCCTATTTCGCCGGAGAGCGCAGCGAGCTGCCCACCATCAACGAGAGCTGGGGAGCCGCCGACAGCCTGGCCCTGTCCACCCTCAAGATAGAGAACCTCAAGACCGTCAAATGCTACGGCAGCTCTATGGCCTTCAAGAGCAAGATGGAGAAAATCCGCGGCGTGTACGGCGTCAAGACCTATGTCGGCAGCCACACCGTGGTCATCAAGTATGACCCCGCCGCAATAGACGAGCAGACCCTGCGCGGCAAGGTGTTCGAACCCTCCGCCTTCAAGGTGGCCACCCCCGACCCCGCAGAGCTGGACAGCCTCAAGATACTCACCATCCGCACCGACAGAATGTTCGACAAGCTGGACCTCAACTATCTGGGGCTGCAGATGCGCCTCACCGGCAAGCGGATTTTCGGCCTCGAGTCGGAATATGCCTGCCCGCTTATAGTAAGGGTCTACGCCGACCCGGCCGAGGCTTTGGACAGCGGCTTCTTCCGCTCCGTTGTGGAGAAAAAGTCGCTGGATATGCCCGTGCACGGCGGCGGAGTCAAGAGCACCCCGGTAGACTTCGTGTTCGTGAAGATGGAAGAGGACCAGGGGCGCATCGCCACCACCGATTATCTGCACAAGATGTTCACCCCTTTCAAGGCAGAATACAAGGGGCGCTACCCCGGCGGCGACTCAACTGTGGTGCTCGGCCGCAAGGAGGTCTATAAAGACAAGCCTCAGTATATTTACGAGATTGCCGATCCCAACTACGAAAAGCCCATCGTCCGCCGCAACCTTCCCTACCTGAGCAACCACATCTCAAAGGAGGAGGGGGTCATCGGCCTCTACCTCAACCTCAACGGCGACTACAAGCCCGCCCTGCAGATCCGCTTTGCCGACCCTATGACAGAGGAGAAGCTCTGGGAGCTCATCACTATGGACAAATGGAGCATCACCTATGCCGAAGATGACGTCCGTGAAGAGGACGCCCGCATAAAGTTCACGGAAAAAGGCGTCTGCCGCCCCTATGCATATGCAGAGTAGTATGAAAAGAGGTTTTCTGACCCTGGCGGCGCTGCTGTGCTGCCTCGGCGCCCGCGCCGACGAAGGAATGTGGATGGTGAACGCCATTTCCCGCGCCCTGGAGGCGCAGATGCAGCAGAAGGGGCTGGAGCTCTCCGCCGGCGACATCTACAACGAAGAACGCGGCTGCTTGTGCGATGCCATAGTGTCGCTTGACTTCGGCTGCACCGGCAGCTTCATCTCGCCTGAAGGGCTGCTGGTGACCAACCACCACTGCGCCTACGGCGATGTGCATGCCCTCAGCACCCCGGAGCACAACTATCTTGAAGATGGCTTCTGGGCGATGGATCGCAGCGAAGAAATTGCCATAAAGGGAAAGAAGGCCTACCTGCTGCGCCGCATAATCGATGTCACCGACGAGGTTTGTGCGCTTAAAGAACAGGAGGCCGGCTCGGGCAAATCCACCGGGCTGCGCCGTCTGAGCTGGATTATGGAGAAGCGCTATGCCACAGCAGGCTACGAGGCCTCCCTCTCGTCGATGTGGGCCGGCTCGCGCTACTATATGGCTCTCTACGAAGTATACGACGACGTGCGCCTCGTGGCCGCCCCTCCCGTGAGCATCGCCGCATTCGGCGGGGATGTGGACAACTGGGAGTGGCCCCAGCACAAGTGCGACTTTGCCCTCTACCGCATCTATAAAGACGGCGTCCCCCTCAATCCCCGACGCCACCTGCAGATAAGCCGCAGCGGCTACGCCCCCGGCGACTTTGCTATGGTCATCGGCTATCCGGGCCGCACCGACCGCTACAGCAGCTCGGCCAAAATCAGCTTTGAGCAGAATGTCTCGCTGCCCATCTCCAACCGCATCCGCGGCCGCCAGATGGAGATCATCCGGCGCTGGATGGACGCCGACCCCGCCGTCCGCCTCAAATATGCCGACAAATATTTCTCGCTGAGCAATGTGCAGGAGCTCAACGAAGGGCAGGTGGCCTGCTACAAAAAGGATGGCGTCGCCCGGCGCAAACGGCGCCTGGAGCGCAAAATGCGCTGCTGCGACTCCCTCTCCAGGGCGATCAAGGCCAAATACGACGACATCGGCGATGTGCAGCGCGGCGAAATCTATTACCGTGAGACACTGGTGCGCGGCTGCGGCCTCAACCTCATCTGCCTCAAGCTCAAAAACAATGTGTCGGGGCTGGATATGGACAAGGAATACGCCGCGCTGGATATGCGCGTGGAGCGGGACCTTTTCCGCTACAGCATAGAGGAGTTCTACGAAAATGTCCCCGAAAAGTATCTCGGCCCTTTCCAGAAAGAGCTCAAGAGCCGGTTCGGCAGCGACTACGATGCTATGGCGGACCATCTCTGGCTTGAGCGGCATATCACCCGCGAAGATGACCTGATGCGCTTTTTCACCGACATCAACGCCACCGCCTTTACCTCGGTGCAGAAAGAGATTGAGCAGGGGGTGTCCGCCACAGAGCTGGGGCGTGAGTACACCCGCGCCCTCTACGAGGGGCTGCGGCAGCGTGGAATCGAGCAGTACCCCGACGCCAACTCCACAATGCGTCTGACCTTCGGCACCGTGAAAAACTTCCGCCGAGGCTGCAGAAAGGTTCCCTGGCAGACTTGCGCCTCAGGAATACTGGCCAAAGAGGACACCACGGCCCACGATTTCTGCCTTAGGAGCGACTGGCGATCGCTGCTGCGCGATTCTGCCGATGCCGCCGCCCTGCCGGTAAACTTCATCACCGACAACGACATAACCGGGGGCAACTCCGGCAGCCCCGTGCTGAATGCGCGCGGAGAACTCATCGGACTGGCATTTGACGGCAACAAGGAGTCGCTCTCGAGCAACGCCTTTTTCACCGCCTCCGGCAACCGCTGCGTGTGCGTGGATATCCGCTTTGTGCTCTGGACTCTGGAGCACTACGCCAAAATGGAGGGAATCCTCTCCGAAATCGGAGAATAGGTCAAAGCATCTTCTTAAGGTATCTGCCGGTGTAGGACTCTTTGCAGCGGGCCACATCCTCGGGGGTGCCGCAGCACACGATGCTGCCGCCGGCCGCCCCGCCTTCGGGGCCCATATCCACAAGATAGTCCACACTCTTGAGCACATCCATATTGTGCTCTATTATAATCACCGTGTTGCCCTGATCCACCAGCAGCTGCAGCACCTCCATAAGCTGCTTTATGTCGCCGAAGTGCAGCCCCGTGGTGGGCTCGTCCAGCAGATAGAGGGTGTTTCCGGTGCTCTTGCGGCTCAGCTCGGCGGCCAGCTTCACCCGCTGGCTCTCGCCACCGGAGAGGGTCGTGGAGGGCTGCCCCAGCTTCACATAGCCGAGTCCCACATCCTCCAGGGCCTTGATGCGGGGATAGATGTAGGGGTTGGAGCTGAAGAATTCGCACGCCTGGCTTATCGTCATCTCCAGCACGTCGTTTATGTTCTTCCCCTTGTAGTGCACCGCCAGGGTGTCGGGCTTGTATCGCTTGCCGCCGCACTCCTTGCAGGTCACGTGCGCGGGGGGCAGAAAGCGCATCTCAATCTCCTGGATGCCGGCCCCTTTGCACGCCTCGCACCGGCCGCCGGCTGTGTTGAAAGAGAAACGCCCCGCCTTGAAGCCCCTGATTTTGGCATCGGGCGTCTGCCCGAACAGCTCCCGGATGGCGGTGAACACATTCACGTATGTGGCGGGATTGCTGCGGGGAGAGCGTCCTATGGGGCGCTGATCCACCTCAATCACCTTGTCTATGTTTTCGATCCCCTCCAGCGCGGCGTAGGGCAGCACCGGATAGAGCGAACGATATAGCTTATTATTCAGCAGCGGCATCAGGGTTTGCGAAATCAGCGAACTCTTGCCGCTGCCGCTCACGCCGCTGACCCCCACCAGGCACCCCAGCGGGATTGTCAGGTCCACATTTTTGAGGTTGTTGCCCCTTGCGGCGCGCAGCACCAGGCTCTTGCCGCTCCCCTTGCGCCGCACCGCAGGCACCTCGATGGCCTTGCGCCCCAGCAGATAATCGGTGGTGGGGGTCGGCGGGGCAGACGCTATATCCTTCGGCGAGCCGTTGTAGAGCAGTTCGCCCCCCAGTTCGCCCGCTCCGGGCCCGAGATCCACCAGCCAGTCCGCCTGCTCCATAATGTCGCGGTCGTGCTCCACCACCAACACCGAATTACCCTCGTCGCGCAGCGTCTTGAGCGACGCTATAAGCTTGTCGTTGTCTCTCTGGTGCAGCCCGATGCTGGGCTCGTCCAGAATGTAGAGGACATTAACCAGCTTGCTGCCGATCTGCGTGGCGAGCCTGATGCGCTGGCTCTCGCCGCCGGAAAGGGTCGCCACAGGGCGGTCCAGCGAGATGTATCCCAGCCCGACATCCTTGAGAAAGCCCACCCTGTCGCCAATCTCCTTGAGCAGGGCGCCGCCGATAATCTTCTGGCGGTGGTCAAGATGCAGCGGCAGCACCTTGACCCAATTGTAGAGAGCGTCGATGTCCATTGCCGCCACCTCAGCTATATTCTTGCCGTCCAGACGGAAGCAGAGCGACTCCTGCTTGAGCCGCGTGCCGCCGCACTGGGGACATACCGTGTATTCCACATAGCGCTGCTCTTTGCGCGGGGCGTCATCCCCCTCCGAGGCGGCCGCCGCACGCGGAATGAGCCCTTCGAAGGTCACCATCTGCTGCTCGCTGCCGCTGCCCACCCTCAGCAGCTCCTCCGAGCCGTAGAGCAGCGCGCTCAGCGCCTCTTCTGAAATGGTGCCGATGGGGTCTTTGAGGGAGAACCGGTATTTTTTCGCCAGCGCCTCTATGGTGTCGAACAGGGCGTTCTTGCGGTAGGGGCCCAGCGGGACTATCCCGCCATCGGCAATCGAGCGGCCGGCATCGGGGATTATCTTTTCCCGCTCCATACATATCACCTTGCCCAGACCGCCGCAATGCGGGCAGGCCCCCTGCGGCGAGTTGAACGAGAATGTATGCGGTGCCGGGGCGCTGAACGACATCCCCGTGTCGGGGCAGACATAGTTCTTGCTCAGAAAGCGCAGGGGGCCGCCGCCATATTCCATCAGGGCGATGCTCCCCTTGCCCTGCGACAGGGCCGTTGCAAGCGAAGAAACCACCCTGTTGCGCGCGCTTGCATCTATCTTGAGCTTGTCCACCACAAGGTATATGAAGTGGGTCTTGTAGCGGTCCAGCGGAGTTATTGTGGAGAGGTCGCGCATTTCATCGTCCACCATCACCTGCGTGTAGCCCTTCTTTATTAGATGCTCGAACAGCTCTTTGTAATGTCCCTTGCGCCCCTGCACCAGCGGCGAGAGCAGCAGCAGCTTGCGTCCGGGGTATTCCTCCATTATCAGATCAGCTATCATCCGGTCTGTGTAGCGGACCATCTCCTTGCCGGTCACGGGAGAGTAGGCCAGGGCCGCGCGGGCATACAGCAGGCGGAAGAAGTCGTAGATCTCCGTCAATGTCCCCACCGTAGAGCGGGGATTGCGGCCCACGGTCTTCTGCTCTATGGCCAGGATGGGGCTCAGGCCGCTGATGTCGTCCACATCGGGACGCTCCAGCATCCCCATAAACTGCCGTGCGTAGGTGTTGAGGGTATCCACATAGCGGCGCTGACCTTCTGCATAAATCGTGTCAAAGGCCAGCGAGCTCTTGCCGCTGCCGCTCACGCCCGTCACCACCACCAGCTTGCCCCGGGGGATGGAGAGCGATATGTTCTTGAGATTGTGCGACCGTGCGCCTGTGATTACGATACTGTCCATCTATTGCAAAAAGGGATTGGCCGCCGTTTCGTCTTCGATGGTGGTGGCATAGCCGTGCCCGGGCAATACATCGGTCTGCGGCGGCAGGGGCAGTATTCTTTCCCTGATGCTGCAGAGCAACTGGTCAAAGTTGCCGCCGGGATGGTCGGTACGCCCCACCCCGCCGCAAAAGAGGGTGTCGCCGCTGAACAGCAGCCCATCCTCTTTCAGATAGAGGCAGACGCCCCCCTGCGTGTGCCCGGGAGTCGGGATTATCTCAAACCGCAGCCCCTCGGGCAAAAGCTCCGTACAGGTGCGGATGTCCAGAATCTCCCCCTCATAGGGCTCATACTGCAAGCCGAATGCGGGGCAGATGTGCGCCGCCGAGGCGAATGTGCCGCTGTCACAGGGGTGCATATACACCGGCACCCGCCACCTCTGCACTGTCTGCCTAAGCGAGAGCACGTGGTCGAAGTGGCCGTGGGTCAGCAGGACTGCCTTCGGCAAAAGCCCTTGCTGCTCTATAAAGTTTTCGAGCCGGGTGCGCTCCGCCTCACTGCCCGCCCCGGGGTCAATGATCACGCACTCGCCGCCGCCGTTGTACACCACATAATTGCATACTCTCAGCGCGTTGAAATAAAAAACCTTATACATAGCCGCAAAATTAAAAAGTCTTTTAGTAATTTTGTGTGTTCAATCTTAAGAAAACGGTACAATGCACATCGCCATCGCGGGAAATATCGGCAGCGGAAAAACCACCCTCACTCGTATGCTTTGCGAGCACTTCAAGTGGACCCCCCGCTTCGAGCCTGTAGACCACAACCCCTATCTCGCCGATTTTTACGAAGATATGGAGCGCTGGTCGTTCAATGTCCAAGTATATTTTCTGAACAAGCGCTTCCGCGACGTAGTGGAAATTGGGCGCAGCAGCGATGTTATAGTGCAGGACCGCACCATCTACGAAGATGCCAACATCTTCGCCCCCAACCTTCACGATATGGGGCTTATGAGCAGCCGCGACTTCGAGAATTACAGCGACCTGTTCAGCCTTATGATCTCGCTGGTCAAGGCGCCCGACCTGCTTATATATCTGCGCAGTTCGGTGCCCAATGTAGTGGGCAAAATCCAGAAGCGCGGGCGCGAATATGAGAGCAGCATCCGCATCGACTACCTCAACGGCCTCAACGAGCGCTACGAGAAGTGGATTTCGGGCTACAAAGACGGCAAACTGCTGATTCTGGATGTGGACCGCCTCAATTTCGAGGAGGAGCCGGCCGACTTCAGCACCGTCTGCGACCTTATCACCGCGCAGCTGCACGGCCTCTTCTAACCCACTGCACAGCAGCAGAGTCCATCATCCTTCGCACGGCTTAAAGCTGCCGCCGATGCCGCCGCTCGCATCGCTCTTGCGCGCGGCGCATCCTTGCCATTTTAGAACAGCACCCCGACTGTCAGCGCCAGAGCCGCTCTGGAGCTTGAGTCCATTGTGGGCACCAGCATCACGCCCCCTACCGCCGCATAAGCCGAGAGCAGCGTGTTCAGGCGGTAAGTGTAGCGGGCGTCCAACCCTGCGCGGAGGTAATAGCTGCCGAGGTATTCCGCCTCGTCGCTGTACATATCGTTCACGAAATAGTTGCCGTCTACATTGGATCCGCCGTAGCTGTAGTCCGCCCCAAAGGCGAAGTTATATCCCAGATTGCCCGTCACCAGCAGCGAACTCTCGTGTGCCAGCTTCAGATTCTTGCCCAGTTTCACATACGGGGTGATGCCGTTGCCCTTGAGGGTAGCATCGGGCACGTAGCGTCGCAAATTTATCAGATTAAAGTCGGCGCCCGCCCCGAATGTCCAGTCAAAGCTGCCGTCTGTGGCTATTGATGTGTACCGTGTGTAGCCCAGATTAGCCCGGGCCAGACTGTTGTCGGCTGTGGTTGTGCCCCCTTTGAGCCAGTAGTTAAGATTGTAGTCCACATCAAGGTTCAAGATGCGCCCGCGGTCGCCCCCAGCAAGATATTTGAGGCCCGCCCCCATCAGGAATTTGTCTACCTGACCTATTGTCGTGCCGGCCTGCGAAACTGTCGTGCTCCCCTTGTGCAGGGAGAATCGCAGCAGCAGGCCCGGGCGGTTGTAAAAGAGGTCCGCCCCCATCAATGAGGCGGAGTAGCTGATGTCGCCGATGCCTGCATCGCCACCCGCCCAGCGGTTGCTGAACGAGCCAAGGCCGTTCATCAGTGCCACGGAGACGGCCTCGCCGCCTTTGTTGATGCAGCTGCTCTCCGGCATCGTTTTATACGAAAGGGTCAGGCCCAGCGTGTTTTCTTCATCGATCGCATAGGTGGCGCTGGGGGCGATTTCCAATTCAAAGCCGCTGTAGCGGGCCGTGGGCGCCTTGTTTTTATCGGCCACCTTGCCCTTGATATTGAGGCCCAGCCCCAGCGAGAGGGCGTCATCAAGCAGCAGCGGGCTGGCCGCGCGGATTAGCGCAGAAGCGCTGCCCCTCTTCCAGAGGAACTCTTCATCGTCGTTGAGCGCCACAAAAAAAGGCATATCCAGCTCCAGCGAATAAAGCGAATTGTTGTAGCGCGAATTGTGCAGGCGGTCGGCGTCAAAGTTCACTTCCGCCGCCACCTTGAATCCGGCGATGTCCATAAGCATATCCCCGCCCAGAGTCACAGTGTTCTGCCTGGAGGCCTCCCAGGCGTCGGTAAACGACCCGCCGGTGATGCTGCCGCCCAGAGCCGCATTGCGCCACAATGCCATATCCTCACGCGCAAGGCCCGCAGAGCAGGAGGTGCCGTACCACAGCGAACGCTCCGTGTTCAGCAGATACGACGCGCCGTCGTGAATGTCCTGCGCAGAAACTGCGGCCGCCGAGGCCAGAATGCATATAATGGATAGAATTGTCCTTTTCATACAAAATCGGGGTTAATCGGGGCGAAGTTATGCAAATTCCGGGGTAAAACAAAAGCACAGCGCACTGCAGGCCTTGCGGTCTGCAGTGCGCCGTGCTTTGCTGCGGGGAGATTCTACTCCTCGGCCTTGGGCGCTTCCTCTGCTTTGGGAGCCTCGGCCTTGGGGGCGTCGGCTTTTTTGCTGCGGCTGCGGCGGGTTGCCGGCTTCTTGGCAGAAGCCTTCTCGCCGGTGGCGAGTGCAGCCTCGTTGAAGTCCACCAGCTCGATGATAGCCATATCGGCTGCGTCACCTGCGCGGAAACCTGTCTTGAGGATGCGGGTGTATCCGCCCGGACGGTCTGCGATCTTGGGTGCCACAACGCGGAAGAGCTCGGTCACCGCCTCTTTCTGCTTCAGATAGCTGAACACGGTACGGCGGGAGTGGGTCGAGTCGTCTTTGCTCTTGGTGATGAGGGGCTCGACATACATCCTCAAAGCCTTTGCCTTAGCCACTGTGGTCTCGATTCTCTTGTGCATAATAAGAGAGCAGGCCATATTGGAAAGCATCGCCTTGCGGTGTCCGCTCTTGCGACCCAGATGGTTGATTGACTTGTTGTGTCTCATATCCTGTTATTCTTTTTTATCAATGTTGTACTTAGAAATGTCCATTCCGAAATTGAGCTTGAGCTTGTTCTCTACCAGGTACACAATCTCGGTGAGAGACTTCTTGCCAAAGTTGCGCAGCTTCATAAGCTCCTCCTTCTTGTGGGAAACCAAATCGGCGATAGTCTCGATCTCCACAGCCTTGAGGCAGTTGAGAGCGCGGACGGATATCTCCAGATCCTGAAGTTTGGTCATAAGATGGTGGCGTATGCGCAGCGACTCCTCGTCAAGGTTCTTGTTCTCGGGCGCAGCCTGCTCCTCAAGGGTGATCTTGTCGTCGGAGAAGAGCATGAAGTGATAGATAAGTATCTTGGCCGCCTCCTTGAGCGCATCCTTGGGAGTAATGGAACCATCGGTGGTGATCTCGATAATCAGAGACTCATAGTCGGTCTTCTGCTCTACGCGGCAGTCTTCCCTGCGGTAGTTCACATTCTTGATGGGGGTGAATATCGAGTCGATCGCAATGGTTCCGATCGGCATTTTGTCGTCTTTGTTCTCGTCTGCGGGGACATAGCCGCGACCCTTGCCGATTGAGAACTCCATCACGATTTTCACGTCGGGTTCCATCGTGCAGATGTGCAGGTCGGGGTTGAGTACCGTAAAGGCAGATAGGCTCTTGGCGAGGTCTCCTGCGGTGAATTCTTGCTTACCACTAACAGTCACTGTTGCAGTTTCGCCCTCCTCGGTCTCTATCATTCTCTTCAGACGGACTTGTTTGAGGTTAAGGATAATGTCAACCACATTCTCCATTACACCGGGGATTGTGTCAAACTCGTGCTTGACCCCCTCGATGCGGATCCTGGTGATGGCAAAACCCTCCAGCGATGAGAGCAAAATGCGGCGAAGCGCGTTACCTACTGTAGTCGCATAACCGGGTTCCAGAGGGCGGAACTCGAAACGGCCAAAGGTATCGGTAGCGTCCAGCATTATTACCTTATCAGGTCTTTGGAATGCTAATATTGCCATAAATTGATTTGTTTATTGGTGTTAGTGCTTAATTCACGCTGCTACTTGGAGTACAACTCGACGATATACTGCTCGTTGATTGTCTCGGGGATTTCAGAACGCTCAGGGGTATTGAGATACTTGCCTGCGCATTTGTCGCTGTCCCACTCGATCCAGGAGTATTTGCCGGTCCCGTGGGAGAGGCTGTCCTGAATCACTTCAAGGCTCTTTGAACGCTCGCGCACACCAACAATGTCACCGGGACGGAGAATGGTGGAGGGGACATTGCAGACCTCACCGTTGCGGGTGATGTGGCAGTGGCTCACCAGCTGACGTGCAGCCGCTCTGGTGGGAGCGATACCCATTCTGTATACCAGGTTGTCGAGACGGCTCTCAAGAAGGGTGATGAGGTTCTCACCTGTACGGCCCTTCATTTTTGCCGCCTTCTCGTACATAGAGCTGAACTGACGCTCCAGAAGACCGTAAGTGTATTTAACCTTCTGCTTCTCCGCCAGCTGAACGCCGTACTCGGACACTTTCTTGCGCTTCTTGGCCAAGCCGTGCTGTCCCGGAGGATAGTTCTTCTTGTCCAGATACTTGTCCGGTCCATAGACCGGCTCACCAAATTTACGGGCTATTTTGGTTTTAGGCCCTGTATATCTTGCCATATTTCTGATTCCTTTTTAGAAGATTAAACTTTACGACGACCTTTGGGACGGCAACCGTTGTGGGGCAGCGGTGTTACGTCGATGATTTCAGTAACCTCGATACCCTCGGTATGCACGGTGCGGATAGCGGACTCACGGCCGCTGCCGGGGCCCTTCACATAAGCCTTCACCTTGCGCAGACCCAGGTCGTAAGCAACCTTGGCAGCGTCCTGTGCAGCAACCTGGGCTGCATAGGGAGTGTTCTTCTTGGAACCTCTGAAACCCATCTTACCAGCAGAAGACCAGCTGATGACCTGGCCTGTGGAGTTGGTGATGGAGACGATTACATTGTTGAAAGTTGAAGAGACGTGAAGTTGTCCGTAAGCATCAACCTTAACAACTCTCTTTTTGTTTGTTGTAGTCTTTTTTGCCATAATTCAAGTCTCCTATTTAGTAGCTTTCTTCTTGTTGGCGACAGTTTTCTTGCGGCCCTTGCGGGTGCGTGCATTGTTCTTGGTGCTCTGACCGCGGACAGGAAGACCGACTCTGTGACGGATGCCGCGATAGCAACCGATATCCATCAGTCGTTTAATGTTCATCTGAACCGAAGAGCGGAGCTCGCCCTCGATTTTGTACTCTTCAGCAATCTTACCACGGATTGCTGCAATCTGGTCATCGTTCCAGTCCTTGACCTTGATGTCCTCATCAATGCCGAGCTCGGCGAGGATTTTCTGGGAGGAACTGCGACCGATGCCGTAGATATAGGTAAGGCCTATAACTCCGCGCTTGTTTTTTGGTAAGTCAACTCCGGCTATACGTGCCATAATTTATTATTACTTTTTAAGTTTATTCTATTAATAATTATGCTTGACGCATTTTGAATTTCGGATTCTTCTTGCAAATAACATACAAGCGGCCTTTGCGTTTGACGATCTTGCAATCGTCACTGCGCTTTTTGATGGATGTTTTAACTTTCATATCGCTATGATCAATTTAATGTTATTTATATCTGAAGGAAATTCTTCCTTTGGTCAAATCATACGGAGACATCTCTACTTTCACCTTGTCACCGGGCAGGATTCTGATGTAGTGCATCCTCATCTTGCCCGAAATGTGGGCGATAATAACGTGTCCGTTGTCCAGCTCCACGCGGAACATTGCGTTGGAGAGCGCCTCCACGATAGTACCGTCCTTCTCTATTGATGACTGTTTGGGCATAGTTCTTTTTCCGTCGATTGTTTATTTATTATTCTTTATGTAGTCGAATGTAGTGAGTCTCTCGGCAGCGCCCCGGCGCACCACAACCGTCATCTCAAAATGAGCCGACTTCTTGCGGTCTGCCGTATAAACGCCCCAGCCGTCGTCCGCCAGATAAACATCCTTGACGCCCTGGTTGATCATCGGCTCGATGCAGATCACATTGCCTTCGACCAGCTTTACGCCGTGCCCGCGGCGCCCGTAGTTGGGCACTTCGGGGGATTCGTGCATATCGCGTCCGATGCCATGTCCCACAAGCTCGCGCACCACAGAGTAGCCGCGCGACTCGCAGAAGGTCTGCACCGCATATCCGATGTCGCCTGTGCGGCAACCGCAAACGGCGGCCTCGATACCTTTGTAGAGGGAGTGTTCAGTAGTATCCAGGAGTTCCCGGTCAGCCGCACTGATTTCTCCGCAGGCAAAGGTGTAGGCCGAGTCCCCGTAATACCCTTTGTACACTGTACCGCAGTCCACCGAGACGATGTCGCCCTCCTTGAGGACATAGTCCGAGGGAAAGCCGTGCACTACATACTCGTTGACCGAGGTACAGAGGGTATAGGGGAATCCGCCATAACCCAAGAAGCCCGGCACGGCGCCGTTGTCGCGGATGAACTCCTCGGCAATGGCGTTAAGCTGCAGCGTCGTTACACCGGGAGCCACATGTCTGCCCACCTCCGCGAGGGTGCGGGAAACAATCAGGGCGTTCTCCCTGAGCAGCTCTATTTCTTCTTCGGTTCTGACTTTGATCATTTCTACTTGACTGTATAAAGAATGTTACATTCCTGAACGGCCCTGGAGACGTCCCGTCTTCATAAGACCATCGTAGTGACGCATAAGCAGGTGGCTCTCGATGTGCTGCAGAGTGTCCAGCACGACGCCCACGAGAATCAGCAGTGAAGTACCGCCGTAGAAGGGTGCGAACTGGTTGTTGACTCCGAGCAGCTGGGCGAAGGCGGGCAGGATTGCCACAATCGCCAGGAAGAAAGAGCCGGGGAGGGTTATGCGGGACATAATAGCATCAAGATAGTCGGCCGTCTTCTTGCCGGGTTTGACACCGGGGATGAAGCCGCCGTTCTTCTTGAGATCCTCTGCCATATTGGTAGGGTTGATCGTCACCGCCGTATAGAAGTAAGTGAAGATGATGACCATTACAGCGAAGATGAAGTTATACCAGAATCCCACGGGGTTGTTGAGAACGGCCGCGAGACCCTTTGTAACGTCGAAGCGGGTGAACAGAAGCGGGATGAGCATCATCGCCTGCGCAAAGATGATGGGCATTACGCCTGCCGCATTCACCTTCAGGGGGATGTTGTTCTTCACGCCGCCGTACATCTTGCCGCCCACGACGCGCTTGGCATACTGCACGGGAACCTTGCGCACTGCCTGAACCAGGGCGATGGTGGCCACAAACACGAAGAAGAGGACTATCAGCTCCACGATGAACATCAGGATACCGCCGGTAGTCTTGGTGAACTTCTCCATAAGCTCGAGGTAGAGCGCCTGAGGGAGACGTGCTATGATACCTATCATAATTATCAGGGAGATACCGTTGCCCACGCCGCGGTCGGTGATTCTCTCGCCGAGCCACATCACGAACATCGAACCGCCCAGCAGAATCAGCGTGGCCACCAGTGCATACCAGCCGCTGCCGATCTGCGCCAGGAAGGCGCTGGCAGGAATCTGGGCACGCAGGTTGGCGATATACGCGGGACCCTGGATAGCGATGATAACGATGGTGAGATACCTTGTGTACTGGTTCATTTTTCTGCGGCCGCTCTCTCCCTCACGCTGCAGGCGCTGGAAGAAGGGGAACATCACACCCAGAAGCTGGATGACGATGGACGCAGAAATATACGGCATAACGCCCAGTGCGAACACCGAGGCGTTACCGAATGCACCACCCGAGAACATATTCATAAGGCCGAGCAGGCCCTCGGATGACTGCCTCTGGAGACCGGCGAGCTGCGATGCGTCGATACCGGGGATCACGATGTAGCAGCCGAGTCTGTAGACCGCTATAAGCGCAATCGTGTAGAGTATCCTCTTGCGGAGCTCTTCGATCTTCCAGATATTCTTTAATGTCTGAGTAAAATTTGCCATAGTTTATTAGAGAACTGTAGTCGTACCCTCTTTCGCCTCAATCTTCGCGATCGCGCTCTTGGAGAATGCGTGTGCAGTGACATCGAGCTTTGCAGTGACATCACCGTTGCCCAGCACCTTCACCGGCATACCGGGACGTACCAGACCTGCGGTCTCCATATCGTCGATAGTGACGGTGGATGTGCCGAGAGCCTCGCTCAGAGCCTGGAGGGCAGCTACATTGACAACTGCAAATTCCACTCTCGTAGGGTTCTTGAAGCCGAATTTGGGGAGGCGGCGCTGGATAGGCATCTGACCGCCTTCAAATCCGATCTTGTGTGAATAACCGCTACGGGCCTGCGCACCCTTGTTACCGCGGGTGGCAGTTCCGCCGTATCCCGAACCTTGTCCGCGACCGATGCGCTTGACATCCTTTACAGAACCTGCGGCGGGTTTAAGATTGTTCAATTTCATAGTATTGCTCTCCCTATTTTACTTCTTCAACTTTTACAAGATGACGAACCTTTTCAATCATGCCGGCGGTAACAGGGGTCAGCTCGACCTCTACGGTCTGATGCATCCTGTGGATACCAAGGGCAAGCATATTTGCCTGCTGGCGCTTGGTGGCGCTGGCGGTACTTTTAACCTGAGTAATTTTAACTTTGTTTGCCATAACTTGGGATCTCCTTAACCGTTAAATACCCTGCTCATAGGAATGCCGCGAAGTCCGGCAACGGTGTAGGCGTCGCGCATCTCGCAAAGAGCCGCTACGGTTGCCTTCACCAGGTTGTGAGGGTTGGATGAACCTTTGGATTTTGCAATGACATCGTTCACGCCGACTGCCTCGAACACGGCACGCATCGCACCGCCGGCCTTTACACCGGTACCGGGCGCCGCAGGTTTCATAAACACGCGCGCGCCGCCGAACTTGGCCTCCTGCTCGTGGGGGATTGTCTTCTTGCTCAGAGGGATCTTAACGAGATTCTTTTTCGCATCTTCGATACCCTTGGAGATGGCTGTCGTAACTTCATTGGCTTTTCCGAGGCCATAACCGACAACACCGTTTTCATCGCCTACAACGACGATCGCGGCAAAACTGAAGTGACGGCCACCCTTGGTAACCTTGGTCACTCTCTGCACCGCTACCAGCCTATCTTTGAGTTCCAGATCGACTGTCTTGACTTTCTTGATATTGATATCTGCCATAGCCTTTAGAATTTAAGACCACCCTCGCGGGCAGCGTCTGCCAAACTTTTAACTCTGCCGTGATAGAGGTAACCTCCACGGTCGAAAGAAACCGTGCTGATACCCTGCTCCAGGGCGCGCTGCGCGATGCAGCCGCCGACCACCTTGGCAGCCTCCACGCCCGAGAGACCTTTGCACTTTTCTGCAAGAGCCTTTTCGAGTGAAGATGCGCTGGCCAGAGTAACGCCCTTGGTGTCATCTACCACCTGAACATAAATCTGCTTGTTGCTTCTGAACACTACCATACGGGGACGCTCGGCAGTACCGTTGACCACCTTGCGGATGCGATAGTGAACTCTTTGTCTTCTTTCTTGTTTAGTCATCATAATTCAATCCTCCTGTTATTTAGCTGAAGCAGATTTTCCGGCTTTACGACGAAGCTGTTCGCCGACGAACTTGATACCCTTACCCTTGTAAGGCTCAGGCTCGCGGAGACTGCGGATTTTGTGAGCCACCTGACCGAGCAGCTGCTTGTCGCAGCTTTTGAGAACAAGCACGGGGTTTGCGCCTTTCTTGACGGCTTCTGCCTCCGCCTTGACCTCTTTGGGGATCTGGAAGTGGATGTCGTGGGAGTAGCCGAGGCTGAAGATCAGCACCTGGCCTTGAACATCAACGCGGTAACCGACGCCGACAAGTTCCTGCTTTACGGTGAACATCTCGTGGCAGCCGGTCACCATATTTGCCAGCAGGGCGCGGTAGAGACCGTGCATCGAGCGGTGGCGGGGCTGGTCTGTCGGACGAGACAGGATGATTTCATTCCCCTCAATCTTGACTTCGATGTCCCTGTCCACTTTCTGGGACATCTCGCCGTGAGGGCCTTTAACCTTAACCACGTTGTCGGCGCTTACCTCTGCGGTGACGCCGGCGGGAAGGTGTACAGGTTGTTTTCCGATTCTTGACATTATTCTGAAATTTTAATTATTTGCGTTTGGGGCATTAATATACAAAGCAGAGAACCTCGCCGCCGACATTCATCTCTTTGGCCTCCTTGTCGGTGATGATACCCTTGGAGGTGGAGATGATGGCGATACCCATTCCGTTCAGGACTCTGGGCAGGTCATCGGCACCGGTGTAGCGGCGCAGACCGGGACGGCTGACGCGCACAATCTTCTTGATGGCAGCCTTCTTGGTTGTGGGGTGATACTTGAGGGCGATCTTGATGGTGTTGGAAGGTGTGCCCTCGATTACTTTGTACGCGAGAATGTAGCCCTTCTCGTGCAATACGCGGACGATCTCGCATTTGAGCTTGGAAGCGGGAGCCTCCACAGTCTTGTGGCCCGCTGCGTAAGCGTTGCGAATTCTCGTCAGCAAATCTGCAATAGGATCAGTCATTTTGTTTTGTTTTTTTACGATAGCGACGCCTTATATTATTATATGTGTCAGGCGCCCGATATCCTTATTGTTGTTTAATGTTGAATTTCTACCAGCTGGCCTTCTTCACGCCGGGGATGAGGCCGTTGGAGGCCATCTCGCGGAACTGAATACGGCTTATGCCAAACTGACGCATATATCCCTTGGGGCGGCCAGTCAAAGAGCAACGGTTGTGCATACGGCAAGGAGCGGAGTTCTTGGGCAGTTTGTCAAGAGCGGCCCAATCGCCGGCAGCCTTCAAGGCAGCACGTTTCTCTGCATATTTGGCAACTAATTTCGCGCGCTTTACCTCGCGGGCTTTCATTGATTCTTTTGCCATACTATGTTATTTCTTGATGTTTTTAAAAGGTAAACCGAATTCGCGAAGCAGTGCGTATGCCTCTTCGTCGCTGTTTGCGCTGGTAACGAAGGTTATCTCCATACCCATAACCTTCACGATCTTGTCGATGTCGATTTCGGGGAAGATTATCTGCTCCTTGATGCCGAGAGTGTAGTTGCCACGGCCGTCAAAGTTCTCTGCGATACCCTTGAAGTCGCGGATACGGGGCAGGGAGATGGCGATGAGCCTCTCGAGAAACTCGTACATCTTGGTGCCGCGCAGGGTCACCTTGGCGCCGATGGGCATGCCGCGGCGCAGCTTGAAGTTGGAGATATCCTTGCGGGAAACTGTCTGTATCGCCTTCTGACCGGTGATTGCGGTGAGTTCTGCCTGAGCCACATCCACCAGCTTCTTGTCCTGGGTAGCCTGGCCGACACCCTCGTTGAGAGTGATCTTGACAAGCTTGGGGACCTGCATCACCGTGGAGTAGGAGAACTGCTTCATCAGTTTGTCGACGATCTCGTTTTTGTATTTGGCACGCAGGTTGGGAACATAACCCGCGGCTACGGGAGCCTGAGCTGCCGATACTTCTTTCTTGGTTGCCATTATTTGATTTCCTCCCCTGATTTTTTAGCGTAGCGTACAAGTTTGCCGTCCTTGTTCAGACGACGTCCGATCCTGGTAGGGCCGCCCTTTGCGGGGTCAACCACCTGGAGGTTGGAGATGTGTATGCCTGCCTCCTGTTTGATAATGCCGCCCTGCGGGTGCTGAGCGTTGGGTTTGGTGTGCTTGCTCACCATATTGATGCCCTCTACGATAGCGCGGTCCTTGTCTTTGAGAACCTCGAGGACCTGACCGGTTTTGCCCTTGTCGTTGCCGGCATTCACATAAACCGTATCACCTTTTTTGATATGTAACTTTTTCATACTTCAATAATTAAATTACCTCAGGGGCAAGTGAAACGATTTTCATATAATTCTCGCGGAGCTCACGTGCGACGGGGCCGAAGATACGGGTACCAACAACCTCACCTGCCTTGTTGAGCAGCACACAAGCATTGTCGTCGAAACGGATGTAAGAACCATCGGGACGGCGGATTTCCTTTTTTGTGCGGACTACGACTGCATTGGAGACTGCACCCTTCTTGGTGTTGCCACCGGGGATGGCGCTCTTTACAGCCACAACGATTCTGTCGCCTACACTTGCGTAGCGATGACGGGTTCCCCCGAGAACGCGGATGCAGAGAACCTCTTTTGCACCGCTGTTGTCAGCTACTGATAAACGTGTTTCCTGCTGTATCATATTACTTAACTTTTTCTACGATTTCTACTAATCTCCAACGTTTGGTCTTGCTCAGAGGGCGGGTCTCCATAATGCGGACCTTGTCGCCTTCGCTGCACTGATTCTTCTCATCCTGAGCCACAAACTTGGTGGTCTTGTTCACGAACTTACCGTAAATGGGATGTTTCTCTTTTGTCTTGACTGCAACAACAATAGACTTGTCCATTTTGTTGCTTACGACAATCCCGACTCTTTCTTTACGAAGATTTCTTTCCATAAGTCAAATCTATTATTATTTGTTTTCAGCCTTTTTCCTCTCTTCGAGAATAGTGATCATACGGGCGATGTCGCGGCGTGACTTGGCAATCACCGAGGTGTTGTCCAGAGGAGAGATGACGTGGTTCATCTTGGTGACGGAGAGATTCTGCTTTTCTGTCTCGATCCTTTCTTCGAGGTCCTTGAGAGACATCTCGCGGATTTCTTTAGATTTCATTTCTATTCTCTTTAATTCATTGATTCAACATAATCCCTTCTCACGATAAACTTGCAGGAGATGGGGAGCTTCTGAGCACCGAGCTCGAGAGCCTCTTTGGCAACGCTTGCGGGCACGCCTTCAGCCTCGAAAATTATGCGGCCGGGAGTGATGGGGGCAACGAATCCTTCGGGGTTACCTTTACCTTTACCCATACGGACCTCGGCAGGCTTTCTTGTGTAAGGCTTATCGGGGAACACCCTGATCCAAAGATTACCCTCACGTTTCATACGACGGGCGATTGCCTGACGTGCAGCCTCGATCTGTTGGCCTGTGAGCCAGCAGCTTTCCATTGTCTTGAGACCGAACGAGCCGAAAGCAAGCTGGTTGCCCCTGCCTGCGTTCCCTTTCATACGGCCTTTCTGCTGCCTTCTAAATTTGGTTTTCTTAGGTTGTAACATTGTCTTGTTATTTAAATAATTTCTAAGTTTCTGTTAATCAACACCTTACCAGCGACAGTGTCGGAAATAAGGAGTGCAAAGGTAGTGATTTTATCGGAATTACAAAACTTTTTTGGGTTTTTCATGGGATTTCCGACCGATTTTTTTAATATTGATTTTATTGCGTTTCAGCGTATTACAAATCTGCACCGTAAAGGAAAAGCGACACTTTGCGACCGAATGCACAAACGCCGGCCCGCAGCCCCGGGAAGGGTACCGATATAGCTGAAAAGCCCTCCCGGCAATCTCTTGCGGGAGGGCTTTTCGGCTTGGGGGAAAGGCGGACGCTAACGCTCCTTTTTGCGGCGGGAAAGACGGCCGCGTTCCTTGTTCTGCTCCAGCGACTTGTAGTAGGGTTCGCGGAATTTCTCGGGTATGTAGATTTCCGGGCGCTCCCTGCCGAAGAGGAACCTATACAGCTCGTCGAATTCGCCATAGTTCCAGGCCTGCACCAGCTGCTCCAGGTCGGCGTCCTCCCCCTCTGGCTCGTAGCGCTGCTTGATGTCGCCCTTGAAAAGCTTGGCGACCCCCTGCCAGAAGCCGGCGTTGACCTTGCCAAGATATTTCTTGATTATGTCGTATGGGGGCATCCCCACCTCGCGGTCCACAAGGCGTATCATCATCAGTCCCTGGCTCAGAGTAAGCCCCTTGAACAGCGGCTCGAACTCCTTGAGCAGCTCATCCTTCATGCTGCTGATGTATTTGTCCTGCTGGCGGCTGTTGTAGCCCCGGGCGGCAAACAGACTGTCGGTCTCGCGTATCGTCTGCGCTATGAACAGGGCATAGGGATATGCCTTGCTGAAGTTGTGCACTCTGCGCGCCCGCTTGCGCCACTCCCGCTTGGAGAGGTATTTCTTGGGATGAATGCGGGCCGGGCTTATCTCGTCAACATAAACGGTATCCCCCTGCGCATCAATCACATACTGCAGCACATCCTGGGCTTTGAGACAGAATCCGGCATTGCAGAAAAGCATCAACGCCAGCACCGGTAACAGTTTTTTGCACAAACGCATATCTATTTGAATACAAGCCTGCAAAGTGCAGGGATGTCGGCTACCGGTACAACTTCGATGCCACTCTCCCGCAAATCGCCGTCCTTATTGAAGGCGGAAATGTAGATCTTCTTGAAGCCTATCTTCTTGGCCTCCGCAATGCGGCGCTGCACCTGGTTCACGGGGCGGATTTCGCCACTGAGGCCGATTTCTGCGCAGAAGCAGCTGCTCTGCGGCAGCGGAATGTCAAAATTGCTGGAGAGGATGGCCACCGCCACCGCCATATCGCACGCCGGGTCGCTCACCTTGAGGCCGCCCGCCACATTCAGGAACACATCTTTGGAGGCCAGTTTGAATCCGGCACGCTTTTCCAGCACCGCCAGCAGCATATTCATCCTGCGGGAGTCAAAGCCGTTGGCGTTGCGTTGAGGCATTCCGTAGGCCGCCGTGCTCACCAGCGACTGTATTTCTATCATAAAGGGGCGGCTGCCGTCCATCACCGAGGCTATGGCCACTCCGCTGAGATTCTCGCTGTGCATAGGGATGAGGATTTCCGACGGGTTGAGCACCTCCCGCAGCCCCGACCCCGTCATTTCAAACACAGATAGGGAGTCTGTGCTGCCAAAGCGGTTTTTGATGCCGCGCAGCAGGCGGTAGGCACCCCTTGTATCCCCCTCGAACTGCAGCACCACATCCACAATGTGCTCCAGCACCTTGGGGCCGGCGATGGTGCCGTCTTTTGTTATATGACCAATGAGTATCACCGATGTGCCGCTCTCCTTTGCAAAGCGCAGCAGATTGGCCGCGCATTCCCTCACCTGTGACACGCTTGCTGCGGATGATTCCAGCGCCTCGCTGTAGATCGTCTGGATAGAGTCCACCACCAGCAGGTCGGGCCGCGCAGCAGAAGCTTGCTCCAGTATGTTTTCCAACACCGTTTCGGAGAGAATCGTGCAGCTGGAGGCGTCGCCGCCCAAGCGCAGCGCCCGCATCTTTATCTGCCTCGGGCTCTCCTCGCCCGAGACGTAGAGGGTCTTTAGACCGCGCCCCACAAGGGGAATCTGCAGCGCCAGGGTCGATTTGCCTATGCCAGGCTCACCGCCCAGCAGAATCATCGACCCCTGCACCATTCCGCCGCCCAGCAGCCGGTCCACCTCTTCAAGACCTATGGAGAATCGGTTCTCGTCGGTGAGGGAGATTTCGTTGAGGGTCAGGGGGCGGGCACCGGCCTCTGTGGCCAGAAATGCCCTGCCCCGGGGCGCCGAGGCCTGTTTTCTGTCTCTTCTGGGCTCTTCCACCATCGTGTTCCACTCGCCGCACGCGGGGCAGCGGCCCATCCATTTGGCACTCTCGTTGCCGCAGGAGGTGCAATACCACACCGTTTTCTCTTTAGCCATATCTATTTTGTTTTCAGTTTTTCACCGGATTTCTACTTTTTTACGACCACAAACCGATCCTTACCGTTGATGTCCTGAATGACAGCCGCACCCGTAAAGAGCGCCGCCGTTTCGCCGGAAAGCTTCTCATTAATCTCCAGCCACAGGCTGCCGTTATCCTTGAGCAGCCGCTCGGCCCACACCGCAATCGCGCGGTAGAAGCGCAACGGGTCACTGTCGGGAACAAAAAGGGCCATCTCCGGCTCCCAGTCGAGCACATTGGGGCGCATCGCCTCCCGCTCGCTCTCCATAACATACGGCGGATTGCTCACGATCAAATCGAACTGCGGCAGTCCGGCAGGGGGATCCTGCAGCACGTCGGCCTTGAACAGCACGGGGCGCGCCCCCTGCAGCTTGACTCTCTGACGGCAGGCCACCGCAAGGGCGTCGTCGCTCAAATCGCAACCATACACCTGCGCCTCGGGAAACTCTGCCGCGAATGCGTATGCCAAGGCGCCGCTGCCGGTGCAGATGTCCAGGATGTTGAAGCTGTCATCGCCGCTGGAGCGCATAAGATTGTCGCAGTCATCGGCCGCCAGGCCATAGAGCTGCTCCGTCTCGGGACGGGGGATGAGCACCTGCGGCGCCACTTTTATCTTGAGGCCCGCAAACCAGGTGTACCCCAGCACATACTGCATCGGTTCCCCTTTGGCCAGACGGGCCGCTGCAGCGCAAAGCAACTCCTCCCGGGCGGCATCTACCTTCGCATCGGGTTCGCTAAGATATTTGTAGTCGGGCACCGAGAGCAGCCCTGTCACAGTCCTGACCGCTATCGCGTGAGCCTCCTCCATCGGATAAAGCCCGCACAGGGCACTTTCTATAGCCTTGATATGCTCTTTGAGAGTCATTTCCCAAGTGCGTTTTCTATCACTGCGGTAAAGAACTCCTTCATATCGCGGCCGCTGGTGCGTACCATCTTGGGCACCAGGCTCATACGGGTCATGCCGGGGGTGGCGTTGATTTCCAGGAAGTAAACCCCGTCTTCGGCCACAATGTAGTCCATCCTGATGAGGCCCTCGGCCCCCAGGTGGGCGTAGATCTTCTCCGTCCAGCGGGTTATCTCCGCCGCAAGGTCGTCAGAAATGGGGGCGGGGCAGATTTCGCTGCTCTTGCCGTTGTATTTGGCGTCGTAGTCGAAATATTCGTTTTGAGTCACGATTTCTGTGATGGGCAGCGCCACCGCACGGCCCGAGTCGGTATAGATGGCCTGGGTCATCTCGCGGCCGGCTATCGCACTCTCTATCAGCACCGTGTCGCTCTCTTTCAAGGCGCACTCCACCGCTGCGGCAATTTCGCCTGCGCTCTTGACCTTGGTCACCCCAAAGCTGCTGCCGCCGTCGGAAGGCTTCACAAACAGCGGGAGTCCCAGACGCGCCACTATGGCCTCCGCATCAAAGCTGTCGCCGCGGCGCAGGAACACGTCCTTCGCCATCTTGACCCCCGTGTCCAGCAGCAGACGCTTGCAGGAGTATTTGTTGAAGGCGATTGTGCACACGAACGAGCTGCAGGTGGTCACGGGCACTCCCAGCATTTCAAAATAACCCTGCAGCAGGCCGTTCTCGCCCGGGATGCCGTGTATCATAATGCAGGCGCAGTCGAATTTGACTCCGCCGCAGGAGAAGTTGCCCTTGTCCACGACCCCTTTGACGCTCATCTGCTCCGCGTCCCACTCCACCAGCTGCCAGCAGTCGGTGTTGAAGAGGATTTCATATACATTGTATTTGTCCCGGTCGATGACAGAAGCGGCATAGCGGCCGCTCAGAATCGATATGGGCCTCTCTGACGAAGGCCCGCCGTAAATTACCGCAATATTCGGTTTCATTCCCAAAAAATCTAAACTGTTCTAATCAAAATACTCGCTCTCCTCGCTCGCTCCCGCGCCACCTCCGGCAGAAAGATCTTCCTCGCCGCCGGTGCAGTTCAAGTTCATATTCCAGCCGGCGGGAGCCACAAACTGCTCGCCGTTGGAGATGCCGATCGAGGGGTCGGCCATAATTTTCTTCATAAATATGCCCCATATCGGCAGGGCCATATTGCTGCCGCCCCCCAGCGCGGTGCTCTCAAAATGCACCTGCCGATCCTCGGCACCCACCCAGACGCCTGCGGTGAGGCGGGGCACATAGCCTATGAACCAGCCGTCGCTGTTGTCGTTGGTGGTGCCCGTCTTGCCCGCAGCCCCCTGGATGCCGTATTTCCATTTGAGGCGGCCGGCGGTGCCCTCATTCACAACTCCCTGCATCAGATTCACCATCAGATAGGCTGTCTCGGCGCTGATCGCCTCCTTCTTGCGGGTGGAGAAGTTGGCCAGCAGGTTGCCCTGGCTGTCCTCTATCCTCTCCACGAACATGCTGTTCACATAAACTCCGCGCGAGGGGTAGGTGTTGTAGGCCGACACCATCTCCTTCACGGAGATGTCGCACGAGCCCACGCACAGCGAATATACCGGATCCAGATAACTCTGTATGCCCATCTTGCGGCACATCTCAATCATCGCCTCGGGGCCGAACTGCTTCATCAGATAGGCAGATATGTTGTTGGAGGAGTGGGTCAGGCCCCATTTGAGAGTCACCGTGCGGCCGATATATTCCTCCTTGTCGGTGCTCCTGGGGGTCCACGTGTCGTCCCCTACCATAAAAGTGCGGGAGATGTTCACCACCTTGTCGCAAGGGGTGTAACCCTCCTGCATCGCCAGCGTGTAGAGGTAGGGCTTTATTGTGGAGCCCACCTGGCGGCGTCCCTGGCTCACGTTGTCGTATTTGAAATAGAGGTAGTCGGGGCCGCCCACATAGGCCTTTACCTTGCCGGTGTTGGGCTCCACAGCCATCAGCGCCGCCCTCAGAAACGACTTGTAGTAGCGGATGGAGTCGTTGGGGGTCATAGTGGTGTCTATGCTCCCCCGCTTCCAGGAGAACACGGTCATCTCCACGGGGGTGTCGAAGCTCTTGAGTATATCCTTCTGCGAAACTCCCGCCTTCTTCATCCCGGCGTAGCGGTCGCTCCAGCGGCGGGCCTGATTCATTGCGCGGTTTATCGTCTCGTCGTCCACATCGTTGCTGAAAGGGCGGTTGCGCTTGCCGCGCAGCTCGCGGTCGAAGGTGGGCTGCAGGTCGCCCGACAGATGCTCGCGCACCGCCTGTTCTGCATAGCGCTGCATACGGCTGTCGATGGTGGTGTAGATGCGCAGGCCGTCCTTGTCCAGATCGTACTGCGTGCCGTCTGCCTTGAGATTCTTGTTGAGCCAGCCGTAGAGCGGATCATCGGCCCACGCGGTGGAATCCACCTGATAATCCACGGCGTTGCGGTAGTCGCTGCGCCTGGGCATATCGGCATTCATCGTGCGGCGGAGCATATCCCTGAAGTAGGGGGCGAGGCCGCTGTTGTGGTCCTGACGCTGATATCTGAGCACTATGTCGGTGTGCTGCAGCGAGTCGCACTCCAGATTGCTTATGTAGCCGTACTTTTTCATACGGGAGAGTATCAGGTTGCGCCGCTGCATCGAGTAGTCGTAGTGCAGGGCCGGATTGTAGCGGGTGGGCTTGTTTATCATACCCACCAGCGTGGCCGCCTCCTCCGTGGTGAGCTCCCGGGGAGTCTTGTCAAAGAAAGTGCGGGCCGCAGTGTTGATGCCGTAGGCGTTGCTGCCGAAGAACACGGCGTTCATATACATCGTGATTATCTCGTTCTTGGTGTAGTTGCGCTCCAGCTTTACTGCAGTGATCCACTCCTTGAACTTTATATTTATAAGGTGTATGTACTTCGCGCCGGGAAAACTGGAGTAGCTCTCTTCGCGGGGAAAGAGCGTCTTGGCCAGCTGCTGGGTGATGGTGCTGCCGCCGCCGGCGGAGCTGTGGCGCATCGCGATGGTCTTTACCGCCACGCGGGCCAGGCCGCGGAAATCTATGCCGGAATGTTGGTAGTAGCGGGCGTCCTCGGTGGCCACCGCCGCATCTATGAGGCACTGCGGCAGATCCTCGAAGGTGGCGAAGGTGCGGTTCTCTATATGATAGGTGCTGAGCACCTTGCCGTCGCAGCTGATGAGTTCTGTGGCCAGGTTGCTCTTGTGGTTTTCCAGTTCCTCAAAAGAGGGGATCTCGGCAAAAAGGGCCACACACAATATCCAGAACCCGATTAAAACAAATGGGACGGTCAAAAATATCCACCACCATTTTATAATTGTTTTGCGAGTGTTATCTTTCATTTGAGAAGTTTTCGCAAATGTAGAAATTAATCCTTTACTTTGCAGGCTGCTTTATGAATAATAAATGAAACCGAATCTTGTAATTGTGGAGTCCCCGGCAAAGGCCAAGACTATAGAAAAGTTTCTTGGGGAGGGTTATGTGGTAAAATCGAGTTACGGGCATATACGCGATCTGCCCAAGAACAACAACTGCATTGATGTGGAGCACGGCTTTGCGCCCAGGTACGAAGTCTCGGCAGACAAGAAAAAAGTGGTGGCCGACCTCAAGAAGGCGGCACAGGAGGCCGATATGGTGTGGCTCGCATCCGATGAAGACCGCGAGGGGGAGGCTATCGCCTGGCACATCTACGACACTCTGGGGCTCAAGGCGGGCGGAGCCAAGCGCATCGCCTTCCACGAAATCACCAAGAGCGCCATTGTCAACGCGCTGGAGAATCCGCGCGACATCGATATGGATCTTGTGATGGCGCAGCAGGCCCGCCGCGTGCTGGACCGGCTGGTAGGTTTCGAACTCTCTCCCATCCTCTGGCGCAAGGTGCAGGGGAACCTCTCCGCAGGCCGCGTGCAGTCGGTGGCAGTCCGCCTGATAGTGGACCGCGAGCGTGAAATCACCGCCTACGACTACCGCCCCTATTTCAAGGTGGAGGGCACTTTCACCCCGCAGGGCAGCCGCAGCCGCCTGCACGGGGTCCTGGACAAGCGCTTCAGTGGCGAAAAAGAGGCGCGCGAATTTCTGCAGAAGTGCATCGGATGCAGCTTTTCCGTGGGCGACATAGAGGCCCGGACCGGCTTCCGCTCACCTGCAGCCCCCTTCACCACCAGCGTGCTGCAGCAGGAGGCTGCCCGCAAGCTGGGCTTCAGCGTCAGCGTCACCATGCAGGTGGCGCAGGGACTCTACGAAAGAGGTCTCATAACCTATATGCGTACCGACTCGGTGAACCTCTCGTCGCTGGCCATCAACACCGCCAAAGAGTTCATCTGCGGCAACTACGGCGCAGAATATTCCAAGCCCCGGCAATACAAAACCAAGAGCAAGGGGGCGCAGGAAGCCCACGAAGCCATCCGCCCCACTTATATACAGAATACCGAAATAACCGGCACGGCGGCGGAGAAGCGGCTCTACGACCTCATCTGGAAGCGCACCATAGCCAGCCAGATGGCCGATGCCAAGGTAGAGAAGACCACAGTGAACATCGAGGGGGACAAAATTGAGCACAAGTTCACCCTGGAAGCGGAGAAGGTGCTCTTCGACGGCTTCCTCAAGGTTTACATAGAGGGGCGCGACGATGAGCCGGAAGAGAGCCTGGCCGCATCCCTGCCCTCCCTCAAGAGCGGCCAGGCAATGCAGTGCCACGAAATCACCGCCCGCGAAAAGCTCTCCCAGGGGCCCCAGCGCTACAGCGAGGCGACCCTTGTGAAAAAGCTGGAGGAGCTGGGCATCGGCCGTCCTTCTACCTACGCCCCCACCATCTCCACCATATTCAAGAGAGGCTACATCACCAAGGGCGATGTGGCCGGGCAAGAGCGCACCTGCACCTGCCTCGCTCTCAAGGGAGACGAAATAACTTGCGGCACCACTAAAGAGATGGTGGGCAAGGAGAAGAAGAAGCTGCTCCCCGAGAACATCGGAATGGTGGTCACCGACTATCTGGAGCAGAATTTCCCCGACATTCTGGACTACAACTTCACCGCCAAGGTAGAGGAGGACTTCGACGACATAGCAGAGGGCAAGAAGGTGTGGAACAATGTGATAGCTGAATTCTACGCCCCCTTCCACGCCACCGTGAAGGCCAAGCTCGAGGACGGCGAATACACCCGCTCGGAGCGCGTGATAGGCACCGACCCCGCCAGCGGCAAACCCATAATAGCCCGTATGGGACGCTACAGCCCCATTGTGCAGAAGGGGGCCAACGACGACCCCGACAAGCAGTTTGCCGGGATGAAAAAGGGGCAGCTGATAGAGACCCTCACCCTGGAGGAGGCCCTCAAGCTGTTTGAACTCCCCCGCAAAGTGGGCAGCTATGAAGATGCCGAAATCGTGGCCGCCATAGGCCGTTTCGGCCCCTATCTGCGCCACAGCGGCAAATTCTACTCGCTGGGCAAAAACCACTCCCCCTACACCATCTCCGAAGACGAGGCGGTGGAGGTCATCCGCGCTAAGAGAGAGCAGGAGGCGGCATCGCACATCGCCGCATTCCCCGAGCAGGACATCGAGATCCGCACCGGCCGCTTCGGCCCCTATATAAAGCACGCCGGCAAGAACTTCAAGATTCCCAAGAACACCGACCCTGCGACCCTGTCGGCAGAGGATTGCATCAAGATCATCAACAACCAATAATAAACAATATGCCTATCGCACCTCATCAGTTAGACGACACTGACCTCAAGATTCTTGCCCTGCTGGTCAAGAATGCCCGTATGCCGTATCTCGAGATCTCCCGCGAATGCGGAATCAGCGGCGCCGCCATCCATCAGCGTGTCAAGAAAATGGAGAATATGGGCATCATCACCGGCAGCCGGCTGCTTGTAAAGCCGCAGGCTCTCGGCCTGAATGTGTGCGCCTACATCGGGGTTTCCCTCTCCAGCGCAAACGAATACAAACACGTTGTGGAAGAGCTCAAAAAGCTCCCCGAGGTTGTGGAGTGCCACTTCATCACCGGCGTCCACGCCCTTATGCTCAAGATCTACTGCTTCGACAACGAGCATATGATGCGCGTGCTCATCAATACCATCCAGAACATCGACGGCATCAAGAGCACCGAGACATTCATCTCTCTGGACCAGGCTTTCGAGCGTCAGGTATGGGTCAAGGACTACGGCGACAACACCTCCTCCACGGAAAAGCCCAAGTCCGCCGCCAAGAAGAAGTCAAAATAAGCACCCGAAGCCGCTATCGGGCAGAGGAGTCGCGGGAGGCGGCAAGGCGTTTGTCCCGCTTTTTCTTCTCCTTGCCGGCATAGGATTTCATATAGCTCTTCCACTGTTCGTCGGTGAATATCCGCTCGTACTGGGAGTCGAAGAAATCGCCCCACTTGTCGATTACCGACTGATACGATGCGGCCTGCGCCGCACCGGAACTTTTGACCCTGCGGAGTTCGTCATTATATGCCGGCACATAGTGCTGCAGCAGGGTATCGACCCTGAATGCCTGTGAATCATCGAGTTTATAGCGGTCTATGAGTTCCTCCACCTGCTTGGCTATGATTTCGTCGTAGTCGGGTTCGGGAGCGTCGTCAAAGCTCCGGCCGGCTTGCGGAGCCTCGTTCTGGGCGCTGCATAAAAGGGCTGCCGCGAAAAGCAGAACTGCCG
Organism: Bacteroidaceae bacterium; assembly: GCA_963662035.1. GTDB lineage: Bacteria > Bacteroidota > Bacteroidia > Bacteroidales > UBA932 > Equibacterium. The sequence goes on from CAVLDO010000001.1 coordinate 69,232, forward strand.
CAAGCAGCGATTTTTTACAGAAAATCCTCATTTTTACTACCTTTGGAAGATTTTGCATCAAGACAAAGTTAGAATTATTCCGACAATGAAAAAATTTTATGCCACCGCGCTGTTTGCGCTGCTTTCTTCTGTCTGCTCGCTCGCCTGCACAAATGTTATTGTGACCAAGGGGGCCTCAGCCGACGGTTCCGTGATGGTGACCTACTCTGCAGACAGCCACCAGCTCTACGGTTCGCTCAACTTCAACCCCGCCGCCAGGTGGAAACCCGGCGCAATGCTCAAGATCTACAACTGGGATTCCGGGGAGTTTATGGGAGAGATTCCGCAGGTAGAGAGCACATACCAGCAGATCGGCAATATGAACCAGCATCAGCTGATAATCACAGAAACCACATTCGGCGGCCGCGAGCAGACCTGGGGCGGCGGAGGCATAATGGACTATGGCGCCCTTATCTTCACCACCCTGCAGCGGGCCGCAACCGCCCGTGAAGCGATCGAAATCATGGACAGTCTCACGCAGCAGTACGGCTACCCCTCGGAAGGGGAGACATTCTCCATCGCCGACAAGGAAGAGGCGTGGATTATGGAGATGGTGGGCAAGGGCGACGGCAGCGGCAGCGTATGGGTCGCCCGCCGCATCCCCGACGGCTACATCTGCGCCCACGCCAATCAGTCGCGCATCAGCACATTCCCTCTTGACGACCCCGACAACTGCCTCTACAGCAAAGATGTCATCTCCTTTGCCCGCGAAAAGGGCTGGTACAGCGGCCCGGACGAGGAGTTCAGCTTCTGCGATGCATACAACCCCGTGGATTTTTCCGGCGCCCGCTATTGCGACTCCCGCGCCTGGTCTGCCTTCAACATCCTCTGCGGCGGAGAGTTCGAGTGGGAGGATGCCGACGGAGTGCACAAGACCCCGGCCAACGACTATCTGGACTACGCAATGGGCCACAACCTCAAGCACCGGATGCCCCTCTGGGTCAAGCCGGCAGAAAAAGTGACCCTCACCGCCCTCGCTGACGTTATGCGCGACCACTTTGAAGGGACTCCGATGGATATGACCGAGGATGTGGGGGCCGGCAACAACCGCCTCCCCTACCGCTGGCGCCCTATGGAGTTTGAAATCGACGGGCAGCACTATGTGCACGAGCGCGCCATAGCCACCCAGCAGACCGGCTACTGGATGCTGGGCCAGGCCCGGGGCTACCTGCCCGACGAGGTGGGGGGCCTGCTCTGGTTCGGAGTGGACGATGCCGCCACCAGCGCCCTGACCCCCATTTATACCAACGTGAACGCCATTCCCCTCCCCTTTGCGGAGGACAACGGCAGCCTCACCGAATATTCGGCCACCAGCGCCTTCTGGCAGTTCAACAAAGTAACCCACTTCGCATATCTCTTCTACGACCGCGTGGCCCCCGAGCTGCGCGGCGAAATCGCCGAATATCAGAAGCTGTGCGACAGCACGATCGCTGCCACAGACGCCCTGGCCATGGGCTATCTCGACAGGGGCAAGAGCAAGAAGGCGGTGCGCGCTATGACCTCCGCCTCCGGCGAGCTGGCCTCCCGCCTGCTGGTGCGCTGGAAGGAGCTTGAGAAGGAGCTGCTGGTAAAATATCTCGACGGCAATGTCAAAGTCACCGACGAAGAGGGGGGCTACAAGCTGATAACCCCCGACGGCAAGGTTCCGGTTGCGCCGGAGCACCCCGCACAGCGTGAGCGCTGGCTCCGCGCCATAGTCAACGACCACGGCGAGACCCTCATCGTGAAATAACGCCTGATAAAATGAGACGGTGCCTCTACGCCCTTGCGGCGCTTGCAACAGTTCTGATTTCGATGGCCGGATGTGGCGGCGGCGAAGATCCCGTCAGCCCCGGCGATGCTGCACGTCTGATAGACACCACGCTGGTTATCGGCGCAAAAGGGGGCGAGCTGCGCACCTCAATAAAGCCCCGCTCCAGCTGGAAGGCCACCCTCTCCTCAAGCGGACAGTGGTGCAGTTTCAACCCCGGCTCAGGAGGCAGCGGCGGTGCCACTATCGTGATCAAGGTAGAGGCCAACAGCGATCTTGCCACCCGCACCGCCCGCATAGACATCACCTCCAAGAGCGGCAACGGCACCATCACCATACTCCAGAAGCAGATGGACGTGCTGGACGTCACAGTAGACGACAGCTGCCGATTCGGCCCCGAGGGGGGCTCGTTCACCGCCAAGCTTGAATACAATGTAGACTACAGCATAGAGTGCGGCGCAGACTGGGTCCGCAATCTCTCCACAAAGGCGCTGCAGAGCGCATCCGCCACCTTCCAGGTGGATAAAAACGCCACAGGGGAAAAGCGCTCGTGCGCGGTGACCTTCTTTGGCGCTGACATCTCGCACACCGTCACCGTCAGTCAGGAGAGCGCGGAAATCTCGGCCGAGCCGCAGAATTTACTCATCGATGCCGCAGGTGGGAGCGTTCTGTCCACCATCAGCAGCAACGTCTTCTACAGCATCGGCACCCCCGACGCGCAATGGGCCGCCGTCGCAAGCGGCACCGATGCCGGAGAAGACGGCGTTCCCACCGCCATTCCCGTTTCGGTGACAGTAGAGGAGAACCCGGACTTCTTCAACCGCGAATGTTCCGTGCCCCTGGGCAACCCCGACTACAACGTCAGCGACACGCTGCGCATCACCCAGAAGGGCATAGACATACTCTCATACAGCTTCGTGCCGTTTGAATACGGCCCCGGCGGCGGCGAGTTCAGCTTTGACCTCCCGTCCGACAAAAGTTACACCTTAAGCGGCAGCGACTTTATAGAGATTGTCACCTACAGCGACATGCCGCTGCGGCGCACCCTCCGCGTGGGCCGCAACACCGGCCCGCAGCATCGCGCAGGGAGCGTCACCGTCAGCTCCGGCAACAAGAAAAACACCCTGGAATTCGCGCAGTTGGCGGCCAGCATCTCCCCCGACAGGCCGCAGATAAAGTTTGCCACGGAGGGCGGCCGCGACACCCTGAAAGTCTCCGCGAATGTTTCATACAGCCTTGTGCGGCCGCAGGATGCCCCCTGGTGCACAATCGACTCCCTTCCGGGAGGCTTGTATCTGATAAGCGCCGCCGCCAATGCGGGCGAGCAAGCGCGCAGCTGCACCCTTGGCTTCAGCGACAGCGAATTCGGCGCCCTATCTTGCGTGGAGATAATCCAGGCGCAGAAAAATGCCTTTACGGTATCGCCCGACTCATTTGACTTCTCTCCCGAAGGGGGCGAGGCCAAGGTCACAGTCCACTCCAATGTAGAATACAGTTGCAGCTCGCAAGGGGCGCAGGGGTGGATTGCCGAGAGCGGCCGCTCTGGCGAGTGCCACACATACACCGTGGCTCTCAATGCCACCGGAGCCTCCCGCAGGGGGATTCTGACCTTCTGCTCTGACAGCGAAACTCTCTCGGTAAACATTTTCCAGAGCGAGGCATATATCCGTGCCGCGCAGCACCGCCTGACCCCGGGGCCGGAAGCCTGCTCGGGCACCCTGGAGGTGGAGAGCAACATCAGTTGCGAAGTTTCCAGCAGCGCCGACTGGCTCTCGGCAAGCCTCAGCAGCGGCAAAATCTCCTGGAGCGCAACGGCTTACTCCGGCTGGGACCTGCGCATCGGCAGCATAATAATCAGCAACCCCCGCTACTGCGTGGCAGACACCATAAATGTATTGCAGGGCATCCCTTCGCAATTTGACTTATCCGCAAAGGAATTCATTCTCGGCCCCGCTCAAGGCGAATTCGAGGTCTCTGTCCAAAGCAATATGGACTACACATACAGCATTTCCGACAGCTGGATCTCCGATTTGGGAGGAGGCAAGTTCTCCGTGGAGCGCAACAGCGGCGGCGAAGACCGCTCCGGCAGCATAATCTACTCTGCCGGCGGCAGGAACTTCACCGTGTCGGTTATACAGAGCGCGGCTCGCGTGGTCTTTGACCCTTGCGGCGACATCAGCTTCCCTGCAGAAGGGGGCACGCGGCTCATCGCCGCAGAGAGCACCATCCCGCTCTCGGTCTCCTGCGAGGGGGGCGATTGGCTCTCCTGCACCACTGCCGATGGCATCTCATACTCCATCGCTGCAGAAGCGAGCGCCCTGGAGTCGCCCCGCAGCGGCAATGTCACCTTCTTTAACGGCGACTTCGGCTACAGCTTCTCTTTCCCCGTCACCCAGGCACAAAAAGACGTGTTCAGCTTCAGCCCCGCAGAATTCCGCTTGGGCCCCGAGTCCAAGACCTTTGAGGTGAGCGTCCACAGCAATGTCGGCTACACCTGCACAACCTCCGACAACTGGATTTTCAACTACGGCGGCGGCAAGTTCTCCGTGTCCGGATACACAGGGACAGTCGGCCGCTCCGGCAGCATAATCTACACGGCGGCAGGCCGGGAATATAGCATTCCGGTGAGTCAGGAGGGCCCGCGCCTTGCCCTGTCGCAGACAGTTTTCGAGCTGGATTCGCTGGGCGGCGGCATCTCCATTGACGTGGACTCCAATATAGAATATACGGTGTCTATGCCGCAGTGCGACTGGATTGCGGCGGGCGGCGCCTCCGACGGCAGCCTCACCTTCAATGTGGCGGAAAACACCACCGCCCGGCCGCGCAGCTGCAGCGTTATCGTCTGCGCAAGCAGCTTTAACCTTGCCGACACGGTACACATCTCCCAGAGCGGGATTGTGGACCGCTGCCCATTTGTTCTGGAGCAGAGCGAATTTGCGGCGGGCCCCGACCTGGACACGATTACCGTGGCGCACAGCAAGTGCGACGATGTCGGCGTCAGCATCACCAACGGCAGCTGGATAAAGCCTATAGAAGAGCTTTCCACCTCCACCAGCAAAGTGTTCGTCTGCAGCCCCAACGTCTCCGGATTGAACCGCACCGCCACAGTTACCCTGCTCGGATACGAAAAAGCGGTCAGTGCCACAGTCACCCAAAGCATTCCGTCACTGCAGATGAGCGTCAGCGACAAGAAAGTCGCCGCCGCAGGGGAGACTTACACGGCAGAGGTCACCGCAAACTTCCGCTACACGCTCTCCTGCAGCGAAGATTGGGTCATGGCAGAGCCGGGGGCCGACTATGGCAGCATCTCCTTCTGCGTGGCTGAGAACACTACCGGCGAGGTGCGCAAATGCACGGTGACCATAGCCAACAGCCGGGTGAACTTCAGCCGCGCCTTCACCCTGACCCAGCTGGCAAACAGCTATGTGCATATCACGCCAGAAAGCGTGGTTGCGCCCTCAGACGGCGGGGAATATTCCGTCTCCGTTGCCACCAACATCATCGACCGGTGCACGGCCCTCTCGCTCTGCGACTGGCTCTCCGTCACCGGGCAGGACGACTCCTATCTGGTGACCGTGTCTGCCAACACCTCCACCTCCGCGCGCAGCGGCAACGTCTATTTCAGTTGCGGCGATATGCAGGCCACTTTCACGGTGTCCCAGGCCGGCTACCGCAATCCTGACTACTACTATTCATCCGACTTTTCGCAGGACGGCACTTCGGTGAGCCTGCAGAAGGCCGGCAAGGGGGCCGGAATCCCCTTGATACTGATGGGAGACGCCTTCAGCGACCGCCTGATAGCCGACGGAACCTATGCCGCCGCTATGGAAAAGACCGTGGAGGCCGTCTTTGCCGTGGAGCCATTCAAGTCGCTGCGGGATTTGTTTGACATCAGCTATATAAATGTAGTCTCCCTCAACGAGATTTATGCCGACGACGCCACCACCGCCCTCGGCACCTCATTCAGTTCCGGCACCGTCGTGACCGGCAATCACAGCGCTGTGCGCAGCCGGGCCTTGAGTCTGATTGGCCAGTCCGACCTGGAGCGGGCGATGCTTGTGGTGATAATGAATCAGGCCACCTATGCCGGCACCACCTATCTGTATAATTACTTAAGCACAGATGCCGACTACGCCCCCGGCGAGGCAATCGCCTACATTCCTCTCTGCCGCGACGATGCCGAGTTTGCCGCCGTCGTGCAGCACGAGGCGTGCGGCCATGGCCTCGGCAAGCTTGCCGACGAGTATTTCTACAGCTCATACGGAGAGATTACTGCAGAAAAGATGGCTGAATACAAGCAGTGGCAGCAGAGCGGCTTCTACCGCAATGTTGACTTCACCCCCGATGAGACCAATGTGCTCTGGAGCAAGTTTATCGGAGACGAACGCTATCAGTCGGACGGTATCGGCGTCTATGAAGGCGCCTGCGGCTACCCCTCCGGTGCCTACCGCCCCACCGACTATAGCAAGATGCGCCTGAACTCCTACCAGTTCAACGCCCCTTCGCGCGAGGCCATCTACTACCGCCTGCACAAACTTGCCTACGGCAGCGACTGGAGTTACGATTTTGAGGCATTCGCAGCCTACGATGCCATCAACCGCCGCAGCAGCCCCGCCGCCTCGCAGGCCTCGCAGAGCCGGGCCGGGCGCTCCGCAGCAGATGCCGTGCTTCTCCCGCCCCCCGTAATGTTGTACCGGACAGAATAATTTTTTTGCAGAATCAAAAAAAATGCATTCCTTTGCAGCGGGGGATTAGCTCAGTTGGCTAGAGCACCTGCTTTGCAAGCAGGGGGTCAAGGGTTCGACTCCCTTATTCTCCACTCAAAGTAACAGAGGGTGACCAAAAGGTCATCCTCTCTTTTTTATGCCGCTTTTTTTTATGCCGCTTTGCGGCAGGTGACATTCGCCGCTTTGCGGCGGGGGGATTTGAGGGGGCGCAAGCCCCCTTGGTTATGTGGTGCCAAAGGCACCCTGAAACAGTAAAGGACAGCCGAATGGCTGTCCTTTACTGTTTCAGGGTGCCTGGTGGGACTCGAACCCACGACATTCAGAACCACAATCTGACGCTCTAACCAACTGAACTACAGGCACCGTATTTTGGGTGGACAAAGGTAAACATTTTTTTCAATATCCAACATTTTATGGCTACATTTGTTCATATTATTAAATACTATTCGCAACTAATGGCACGTGAAATCAAATTCTCTCTGGTTTACAGGGATATGTGGCAGTCATCGGGCAAATACGTTCCGAGAGTGGACCAGCTCCTTCAAGTAGCACCCGCAATCATCGATATGGGTTGCTTCGACCGCGTGGAGACCAACGGCGGCGCCTTTGAGCAGGTAAATCTCCTCTTTGGCGAGAACCCCAACGTGGCGGTGCGCAAATGGACCGCTCCCTTCAACAAGGCAGGCATTCAGACCCATATGCTGGAGCGCGGTCTCAATGCTCTGCGGATGAACCCCGTCCCCAAGGATGTGCGCGAACTTATGTTCAAGGTTAAGTGCGCCCAGGGCACCAACATTTCCCGCTCTTTCTGCGGCCTCAACGACCACCGCAACCTGCGTCTGTCCATCGAGTACGCCAAGAAGGCGGGGATGATTTCACAGGTCGCCCTCAGCATAACCCACTCCCCCATCCACACCGTCGCCTATTATATGGACATAGTGGACAAGGTTGTGAAATACGGCTGCGATGAGATCTGCCTCAAGGATATGGCCGGCATCGGCCGCCCCACCTTTTTGGGCGAGCTGGTCACCTGCATCAAGAAGAAATACCCCAAACTTATCGTGCAGTATCACGGCCACACGGGCCCGGGCTTCTCTCCCGCAAGCATGCTGGAGGTCGCACGCGCCGGCGCCGACTATCTTGACGTGGCGGTGGAACCCCTCTCCTGGGGCAAGGTTCACCCCGATGTCATCACCATCCGCGAGATGATGAAGGCCGACGGCTTCCTGGTCAAAGACCTCAATATGGATGCTTATATGGAGGTGCGCCGCCTCACCCAGAGCTTCATAGACGACTTCCTGGGCTATTTTATCGAGCCCACGAACGCCAAGATGAGCTCTCTGCTGGTGGGCTGCGGCCTGCCCGGCGGTATGATGGGCTCGATGATGGCCGATCTCAAGGGCTTCCAGGGCGCCATCAACCTCTCGCTCAAGAAGCAGGGCAAGAAAGAGCTCTCGCTTGACGAGCTGGCCGTGCTGCTGTTCCAGGAGGTCGAGTATGTATGGCCCAAGCTGGGATACCCGCCGCTGGTGACCCCTTTCAGCCAATACACCAAGAACACCGCGCTGCTCAACCTGATGAGCACCATCAAGGGCGAACCCCGCTGGAACAACATCGACCCCGACACCTGGAATATGATTCTGGGCAAGGCGGGCAAGCTGCCCGGCCCTCTGGCTCCGGAGATTGTGGAGCTGGCAAAGAAGAAAGGCTTCGAATTCTACACGGGCGACCCTCAAGACGAATATCCCGACAAGCTGGACCACTACCGCCGGATGATGAAAGACAACGGCTGGGACTGCGGCCGGGACGACGAGGAGCTCTTTGAGCTGGCAATGCACGAGCGCCAGTATCTCGACTACAAGAGCGGCGTGGCCAAGCAGCGCTTTGAAAAGGATCTTGCCGCAGCCCGCGAAAAGGCCGGCGCCCCCATCGTGGTCAAAAGGGCCGTGGTGGAGGTCCCCAAGATCGATGTCACCAAAGTCACCGAGGTTTATCCCGACGCAGCGGCGGTTCACGCCCCCGTATCCGGACAGGTTATCTGGCAGTATGACGTCGTGGACGAATCCACCGCCCCCACCGTGGGCAGCTGCGTGAAGGAGGGCGATGTGATCTGCCGCGTACAGGCATACTACGGCCTGGAGGAGATCAAGGCTCCCGCAACCGGCAAATATGTCGCGGTTTACCCCGCCCAGGGCGCGAATGTCAAGAAAAACGAAATCATCGCTTTTGTTCAGCCCTCCAAATAAGCCATGAATCTGATAAAATCTCTCTTCAGCCCGGTTTACAGCATCACCAGGGCGGCGGTCGCTCTGGTGATCGGACTTGCAATGGTCATCTGGCCCACGCTGGCGGTGTTCACGGTGTTCCGGGTCCTCGGCGCCGCCCTTATCGTGCTTGGGGCCGTCTCCGTGGCTTTGGCGATTGTCAACCGCACTTCATCCGACACCCTGGTGATGGTCAGCGGGGCGCTGGACATAATCTTCGGCCTGCTGCTGGTGATTTATCCCGGCTTCTTTGCCTGCCTGCTGATGTACTTCCTCGGGGCGGTGATGCTGATTTTTGGAGTGGGACAGATTGTTAACCTGTCGCTATTGCGGCATACGGTGCCCGTTGGGTTTTATTGGTTCATCCTGCCGTTTGCCATCGCCGTGCTCGGCATAGTGATGATCTGCGACACCTTCAAAGCCCGGGAAACCCTGTTCATAGTGTTCGGCTTCGCGCTTATAGCATACTCGGCGACAGAAATCGTTGCCACAGTGTGCGCCCGCCGCGCAGAGAAGGCGCTGCAGCAGACCGCCGCACAGAGCGCCGCCGCTAAGATTCTGCGGGAAGAGGCCAGCGACGCCGAAGAGATTTAAATTTGGACATTTGCCGGAAAGGTTATACATTTGCGCGCTTTATCTCGTGAAGATAAGGAAGTTAACCGTTATTATTAACTTTTAAAACCTATTACAATGGCTGTTAAGATTCGCCTGGCACGCCACGGCAAAAAGAATTCAGCATTTTACCACATCGTGGTAGCCGACTCCCGCGCTCCCCGCAACGGACGTTACATCGAGCAGGTCGGCACCTACAACCCCAACACCAACCCCGCCACCATCGTCATCGACAGCGAAAGGGCACTTTATTGGCTCGGCGTGGGTGCGCAACCCACCCCTACCACCCGTCGCATCCTCTCTTACGAAGGTATCCTTCTCAAGAAGCACCTCAATGGCGGTGTTGCCAAAGGCGCTCTCACCGAGTCTCAGGCAGAGGTAAAATGGAATGCCTGGAAAGAGGCAAGGGATGCAAAGGTTGCCGACAAGGCATCCAAAGTAGCTGCCGGCAAGAGAGAAGTTGCCAAGGCTGCCAAAGAGGCCGAGGCTAAGGTCAACGATGCCCGCGCAGAGGCTATCGCAAAGAAGAAGGCAGAGGAAGCCGAGGCTGCCCGCAAGGCTGCAGAAGAGGCTAAAGCTGCCGAGGAGGCTGCCGCTGCAGAGCAGGAAGCCGCCGCTGAAGAGGCCCCCGCAGAGGCTTAATCCAAAGCGATGCGCGTAGTCAAATCGTACGGAACGCTTGGCGGCGTGATTGTGAGCGCCCCCGAGTACGACGGCGAGGAGATAAAAAACGAACCGGTGTTCATCACTTTCGATGGACTGCCGGTTCCTTTTTTTATTGAAGAATTCGAACCCCGTTCAGGGGTCAAATATTATCTGAAGCTGGAGGACATAGACACCCTGGAGCAGGCCGAGGAACTCGTGGGACGCGAAATCGCCCTCTACGATGAGGAAGAGGGCGGTCAGCACGCCATTGTGGGATACACGCTCAAAGACGAGAGCGGCCGCAGCGTGGGGCGGATTACGGCTTTCGAGGACATTCCGGGCAATCCGTGCCTTGAGGTGGGGGACATTCTGATTCCCTGCCCCGACGAATGTATAATAAGCATCGACGATGGCAAGCGGCAGATAACCCTCCGCATCGCCCCGGGCCTGCTCCCGGAGCAGACACGCTGAGCCATAAACCCCAAACTTCCGCTGCCACGGCAGAACTGCCGCTAAACTAACTTGGTTTTGTATGCCGTGTGGGCAAGGCCCCTTGCGATTTTCGCAAGATGCTTTGCCAGAATCTTGCGGCGGATGGGGGCCGCCTTGTCGGTGAAGAGAACTCCGTCAAGATGATCCATCTCGTGCTGCACCATACGGGCGGCAAAATCGTCGAACGTCTCCTCCATCTCCTCCAGATTCTCGTTGAAATACCTCACGGTCACCCTCTTGGGGCGCTTGATGTCGGCATCGACCCCGGGAATGGAGAGGCACCCTTCCGAATGTTCCGAGAGCTCCTCGCTCTTAAAAGTGAACTCCGGGTTTATCATCTTGCGCACAAAGCCCTTGAGATAGGGGTAGGTCTGAGACAGGTCGTTGCCGTCCACCACCAGGATGCGCTCCGCCACCCCCACCTGGGGCGCAGCTATGCCGCAGCCGTCGGCATTGTGCATTGTCTCGTGCATATCATTCAGAAAGGCCTGCAGGCGCGCTTTGTCTGCCGTGGCCACATCGACCTCCTTTGCCCTGCCGCGCAGAACCTCGGAGCCATAGAGATAAATCGGTAATATCATCTTGTTGATTGTTTATTGCTTGATTGCGCCCGGGCGGTCAAGGTAGGTCTGGAGTATGATGGCGGCGCTTATCTTGTCCACAGCGGCCTTCTCGCGGCGCGCCATCTTCTTCATTCCCCCGTCTATCATCGCCCGATGGGCCAGCACAGAAGTGAACCGCTCGTCTTCAAGTGTGACCGGAATGTCTGGGAACTTTTTTTTGAGCAGATTCAAAAAGGCGTCCACATCCCGCGCCGCCTCACTGGGGGTGTTGTCCAGATTCATCGGATAGCCCACCACAAAGCGTATAATGGTCTCATTCTGCGCATATTTTTGAAGATATTCTATTATATTTGCAGAATGGACTGTGTCCAGGGCCGATGCAAACACCATCAGAGGGTCGCTTGCCGCCAGGCCGGTGCGCTTGCGTCCGAAGTCGATGCCGATTATTCTGTTCATCGGTCGCAAATTTAGTTTATTGGAAGTTGTTTTGAAATGCCCAAATTCAGAAAAACCTATAATTTTTCGGTGAGCGACTCGCAGCGCGGAGAGAAGCTTTTCTCCGTAAAGGTGTCATCGCGCGCTTTGATAGCCGCCCTGGCGGGGGCGGTGCTGCTGACAATGGTGCTGACATTTCTGCTGATAGACTTGACCCCCCTGCGGCGCACGGTGCGCGGCTACCCTTCGCGCGAAAGCCGCGAGGCTGTGATAAGCAACCGCCTCAAGATAGACTCGCTGGAGCGGCAGATCTCGCAGTGGGCCTTTATGGTGGGCAACATCCAGCGGGTGATGTCGGGCCGCGAGCCTCTCGATTTGGACAGCATCGCCCGCCTCGGCGGCGGAAGCGGTGACGCTGACATTTATGCGGCGATGTACGCCCGCCAGGATTCGCTGCTGCGCGGCATAGTTGAGAAAGAGGCGGCGCTGGAGGTGAATCCGGCCGAGGGGCGCATAGAGCAGATAGAAGGGCTCAACTTCTTCACTCCTATAAAGGGGATGGTCACCGAGAGCTTCAACCTTGCAATCAATCACCCTTACATAACCGTGGCGGCGGAAGAGAACGCCACCGTGTACAGCATTCTCGACGGCACCGTGATCAGCGCCGGATGGAGCGAAGAAGACGGTTATGTGATAATCGTGCAGCACCGGCACAATCTGGTGTCGGTGTTCAAGCACAACGAGCGCCTGCTCAAGAAGGCCGGCGACAAAATCAAGGTGGGGACCCCCATCGCCATTGCCGGCAGCACCGGCGCCCTTGCCACGGGCCTGTATCTCCATTTTGAGCTGTGGCACGCAGGAGAAGCCGTTGACCCGGCCCAATATATCAGTTTCTGAAATGACCCCCGACAAAAAACGAATAGCGATACTCGGAGCCACCGGCTCTATCGGCTGCCAGACACTTGATGTCATAAGCCGGCATCCCGACCTTTTCAAGGCCGAGCTGCTCACCGCCAACGGCAATGCCGCGCGGCTGATAGAGCAGGCACGCAGGTTCCGCCCGCAGGCGGTGGCCATATGCGAGCAAAGTCTCTATGGCGAGGTCTCGCAGGCGCTGCGCCCCCTGGGGATCCGCGTGCTCTGCGGCATCGAGGCCGTCTGCAGCGAGATGGCCGCCGACTACATCGACACGGTGGTGGCCGCAATAGTGGGGTTTGCGGGGCTGCGCCCCACCCTGGCCGCAATCGAGGCGGGCAAGACCATCGCCCTGGCCAACAAGGAGACCCTGGTGGCGGCTGGCGCCCTGGTCACGGAGAGCGCCGCGCGATGCAAGGCCGCTATAGTGCCGGTGGACAGCGAACATTCCGCCATCTTCCAGTGCCTGCAGGGCAACCGCCACGGCGATGTGGAGAAGCTGCTGCTCACCTGCTCGGGCGGCCCGTTTCTGAAAAAGAGCCGGGAGGAGATTGCCGCAGTGACCCCTGCCGAAGCCCTCAAGCATCCCCGCTGGAATATGGGGGCCAAGGTGACGATAGATTCCGCCAGCCTTATGAACAAGGGGCTGGAGCTGATAGAGGCCCGGTGGCTGTTTGACATCCCCGCAGAGCGCATCGAGGTGGTGGTGCATCCCGAATCGATAATCCACTCTATGGTGCAGTACCGCGACGGAGCCACCATAGCGCAGCTGGGCGCCCCCGATATGCGAGTCCCAATCCAATATGCCCTCAGCCATCCCCGCCGCCTGAGCCTTGACTCGCAGCGGGTCAGCTTCCCGGCACTGGGTTCTCTGAGCTTTTTAGAGCCCGACCCCGTGCGCTTCCCCTGCCTGGAGATAGCCCGCAAGGCATTGGAAAGGGGCGGCAATGCCACCTGCGCTATGAATGCGGCCAACGAGGTGGCGGTGGCCGCATTTTTGCGGGGCAGGATCGGTTTTTACGCCATCCCTGATATAATCTCTGAGGCGATGGCGCGCACCGGTTTTGTGAAAAATCCCTCGATTGATGATATTTTCGACACTCATTCCCTTGCGATGGCCGCTGCATGCGAGATTACACACATTTAACGCATTATGGTAGTTTTAATCAAGATAGTCCAGGTACTTTTCGCCCTCTCGGTGCTGATTCTCATACACGAGCTGGGGCACTATACATTCGCCAAACTGTTCAAGACGAGGGTTGACCAGTTCTACCTCTTCTTCAACCCCAAGTTCTCCCTGTTCAAGTGCAAATGGTTCGGCGGCAGGCTGCACGTGAAGTTCTTCTCCAAAAACACCGAGCCGCTGCCCCCCGGCAGCGACCTCTCGGCCCTGCCCGACGACGACTGGCGCAAGTATCCCGATAATACGGAATACGGCATCGGCTGGGTTCCTCTGGGCGGCTACTGCGCCATTGCCGGAATGATAGACGAGACCAAGGACTCCGACTCGCTCTGCAAGGAGCCGCAGCCGTGGGAACTGCGCACCAAACCCGCATGGCAGCGCTTTCTGGTGATGTTCGGCGGCGTTTTCTATAACTTTCTGCTGGCTATAGTCCTCTATGCCGTGGTGCTGAGCCACTGGGGCGAGGAGTATCTGCGCAACGAAGATGCGGTGTACGGCATCGCCGTGAACGACCTCTCGCGGGAGATGGGCTTTTGCAACGGCGACAGGATCCTCTCCATCGGCGGCGAACAGATAGACGACTTCTCCCAGCTGCAGATTGCTCTGGTGCACGCCAAAGAGACCGACGTCCTGGTGAAGAGGGGCGATGACACGATCACCATACACGTAGGCGAAGAGTATATCCCCCGGATGCTGAATTCGGCGGGGATGTTCTCCCCGGCATACCCATTTGTGGTGGACGGATATATGGAGGGCTCCATCAACAGCGGCAGCGGCCTCGAGAAGGGCGACCGCGTGGTGGCCGTGGATGGCAGGCCGATGACGCTGGTGCAGGACATACGGGCGGAACTCTTGCTGCACAAGGGCGATTCGGTGCTGCTGGACATAGACCGCGCCGGCAGTCGGCGCAGGGCGACCCTGCAGGTGGACACCGCAGGCAAAATACAGGTGATGCTGCAGGGAGATCTGACGCAGATGTTCCACGTGACGCAGCACAAATACAAATTCTTCCCCGCGATTCCCGCCGGCATCAAAAAGGCGTGCAATTATATCTCCAGCTATGTCAAGGACCTGGGGCTGATTTTCTCCCCCAAGACCGAGGCCTACAAGTCGGTGGGCAGTTTCATCACCATCGGCCGCATCTTCCCGGGCTACTGGGACTGGCAGAGGGTATGGACCCTTATGGCTATGCTCTCCATAATGCTGGCGGTGCTCAACATAATCCCCATTCCGGCGCTGGACGGCGGCCACATACTGTTCATCCTGATTGAAATCATCACCGGCCGCAAACCCGGCGACAAGACTCTGGAGGTGGCGCAGACCATCGGAATGATATTCCTGCTGGCGCTGATGGTTCTGGCGTTCGGCAACGACATACGCAGTCTTTTCTAAAAAAACGACATATGTTCAAGATATTCTGCAGAATTTCGGTTCTGATTACGGCGGCCATGCTCACTTTGGGCTGCAAGGAGAATTCCCGTGGCAAAAGCCTCCCCTCTTCCAGCGGCAAGCCGGGAGAAGTGGCCGTCGTGTGTTCAAAAGCGGAGTGGGAAGGGGACCCGGGCAGCAGGCTGCGCGACCTGCTCAGCAGCGAAGTGCCCTACCTACCCCAGGCGGAGCCCCTCTACGACCTGTTCAACGTGCCCCAGCAGGCCTTCAACAAGGTGTTTCAGGTGCACCGCAACATAATTGTGCTGGACACCGACAAAAAATACTCCGAGAGCAGCCTGACCTTCTACAGCAACGTCTGGGCCTCCCCGCAGCTGGTGATAAGCGTCACGGCCGCCACTGCCGAGGATGCCGCCAATCTGATTGCGGAAAGAGGGGGCAAGATTCTGGCCACCCTGCGCCAGACAGAGCGCAGCCGCGTGCTGCAGAACATCGGCGAGTTCGAGAACAAGGAGCTTTATGCGAGCGTGAAGAAGATGTTCGGCGCAAGCCCCCACTTCCCCTCCGGCTACACCGTAAAGAAGGTTGCCGACGACTTCATTTGGATCTCCTACGAGACCACCTACACTATCCAGAGCATCCTCATCTGGAAGTATCCCTACAGCGAGCCTGCGGATTTCACCCCCGAGGCGCTCGCTGCCAAGCGCAACGAGATGACCAGAAAACACATCCCCTGCACCCGCGAGGGGAGCTATATGATGCTGAACCCGGACATCTTCCCCGGATATGACAACATCAAGATAAACGGGAGGGATGTTCTGGAGATGCGCGGCCTGTGGGAGGCCTACAACGACTTTATGGGAGGCCCGTTCGTGTCCCACACCTTCCTTAGCGAGGACGGCGGCGAAATCATCACTCTGGACGGTTTTGTGTACGCCCCCAAGTATGACAAACGCAATTATGTGCGGCAAGTGGAGGCCATTCTCTATTCTTACGAATAAATTGTTTTGCTTTAAACTATTTTTTGCATACCTTTGCACTCCCGATTTTGCGGTGTAGTGCAGAATGGTGGGTTCGTCTATCGGTAGGACACAAGATTTTCATTCTTGGAAGAGGAGTTCGATTCTCCTACCCACTACTTATTATAAAATATTAAAGTAATGGCAAATCACGCATCAGCAGACAAGCGTTTCCGTCAGGACGAGAAGCGCAGATTGCATAATAAGTATTATGCAAGAACCACCAGGAACGCCATCAAGGCAATCCGTAACACCACAGACAAGGCCGCAGCAGAGCAGATGGCTCCCAAGGTTTTCGCTATGATCGACAAACTTGCAAAAATCAACGTCATTCACAAAAACAAAGCGGCGAATTTGAAAAGCGGTATTGCTGTTTACATCAACAAACTCGCATAATTTGAGATTTTTGTTCTCTCAAAAAATAAAAGCTCCCCAAATTCGGGGAGTTTTTTTTATGCGCATACTATGGAGGGGAAAAGCATCAAGGATTGGAGATTGGAAGAGCGGCCGCGGGAGAAGATGCTCGAGCGGGGGGCCGGGGCTCTGACGGACGCCGAACTGCTGGCGATACTGCTGCGCACAGGCAGCGCAGAGCGCAGCGCGCTGGATTTGGGCCGCGAGTTGCTGGGCATTGCGGAGAACTCTTTAAGGCGGCTCTCAAACCTCTCTGCAGACTCGCTCACGGGGGTCGGCGGAGTCGGCCCCGCCAAGGCGGTGACTCTGCTGGCTGCATTCGAGGCGGGTCGGCGCAGCCTTCTGCCGTCCGAATCAGAAGAGGTTGTGATTACCGACGCCCGCAGCGTTATGGAGATTATGGCTCCGCTGATGTCCCATCTTGACCACGAAGAGTGCTGGGTGCTGTTTCTCAACCGCGCCAACCGACTTATCGCGCGCGAGCGGATCAGCCTCGGCGGCACCGCCTCCACCACTCTGGACGTGAAGATGATTCTGCGCCGTGCAGTGGAAAAGCTGTCCGGTGGCATCATTCTGCTGCACAACCACCCGAGCGGCAACGCCCGCCCCAGCAAGCGGGACATTCAGGAGACGGGCAATCTCAAGCGGGCCGCCGAACTGCTGGAAATAGCCCTGCTGGACCACATAATAGTGGCCGGCAACCGTTATTTCAGCTTCAGCGAAGAGGAGTTTGCCCGCACTTGAGAAGCCTTAAAGCTCCTTGCGCAGGCGGGCGATGGGTATGCCCAGCTGGTCGCGGTACTTGGCCAAAGTGCGGCGGGCCACATTGTAGCCCTTTGAAGAGAGCACCTCTACCAGCTGCTCGTCGGTCATAGGCTTGTGCTTGTCCTCCGATTGGATGCATTCGGTGAGGATGGACTTGATTTCGCGGGTGGAGGCCTCCTCGCCCGATTTGGTCATAAGTCCTTCCGAGAAGAAATATTTCAGCGGGTAGATGCCGAAGTGTGTCTGCACATACTTGCAGTTGACCACGCGTGAGATTGTGGATATGTCCAGCCCGGTGCTGTCTGCGATATTCTTGAGCACCATCGGCTTAAGCTTGGTCTCGTCACCGTCTATGAAATAATCGTATTGGAATGCGACTATCGCGTTCATAGTGTTCTGCAGGGTCTTCTGACGCTGCTTTATCGCCTCCACAAACCATTTGGCGCTGTTGAGCTTGGATTTCACGAAGGTCACCGCCTCCTTCTCCTGGCGGGAGGACTTGCCCGCCGCCTGCATCAGCATCTGTGCATAATTCTTGTTGACCCTGAGCTCGGGGACATTGAAGCGGGGCATCGTGATCACGGGCACGCCGTCTTTCAGCTCAAGAATAAAGTCGGGGACAATCTGCTGTGCCTGATCTGAGTAGGTATCGTCTATCTGACCGCCGGGGCGGGGGTTCAGACGGGTTATCTCGTCGATGGCAGCCTTGAGCTGCGTCTCGTCCAATCCCAGACGCTGCATTATTTTAGAGTAATGCTTCTTGGCCAGAGCATCGAAGCACTCGTCCACTATGGCCTTGGCATTCTTCTGCGCCGGGGTGGGATCGTCCACATCCAGCTGCAGCCGCAGGCATTCCCGCAGATTGCGGGCCCCCACTCCGGCCGGCTCAAAGCCCTGGATTATCTTGAGTATGCTCTCGAGTTCTTCGGGGGTGGTTTCTATGTTCAGCTTGAAGGCTATATCGTCGCAGAGGCTCTCAAGGTCGCGTCGCAGGTAGCCGTCCTCGTCCAGCATCCCTATCATAAATTTGGCCATCTGCTCCGTGTGCTCGTCTATCTTGCAATATCCCAGCTGGTTCTCAAGGTTTTGCTGCAGGCTCTCCTTTACCGAGAAGGTGTTGTACTGCGGCTTCTCGTCTTTGCCCTGATTGTTAACATAGAGCTTGTACGACGGGGTCGGATCGCTGTTGCCGTATTCTGAGAGAGATATATTCTTGGGGGTCTCCTCCTCGGGAGTCTCCTCTTCCGGCGCCTCGTCCAGCACCGGATTGTCCTCCAGTTCCTGCTGTATGCGGCGTTCCAGTTCAAGCGTGGGAAGTTCCAGCAGCTTGATTGTCTGAATCTGCAGCGGCGAGAGGCGTTGCGTCTGCCGCAATTCCTGTGTCAACCCTTGTTTTGCCATCTACATTATTGGAAAATTGATTTTCTCCCTTACTATGAAGCCCGAGGGATATGCGGCCTTGATGAGCGAGAGAAACTGTTTGGCATCCTCCTTGGTGCGGAAATCGCCCACGGTCACCTTGAAATAGGGATTGGCATATTCGCGGTAAACCCCCACTCCGGGGTGCCGAGCCTTGAATTCGTCTGCCACCTGCTCTGATTTTGTGCGGGCGTTCTGCTTGTTGTCGAAGTATATGCGGATGCGGTAGCCGCTTATCTTTTTGTCGGCATTGTCCCTGATATGGGCTCTCATAGCGCCGGCCACGCTCTGGCTCTGCTCTATAGTGACCGAGCCCTCGCCCGTGCGGCTTTTTGTGGAGAGCATCTTGAAGATATCCCTGCCCACAAGGGTCGAATCCACGGCCGTCTGCCCCGCATAGAGCGAATCCACGACCGGGGCCTCGTTCTGCGCCCTCAAGGCGAGCGTGCAGATCAGCAGCGAGAATATTGTCAGAAGTGCCTTTCTCATTTCGAAAACATATTTATCACCTCGTCCGCCGGCACTTTTTCTGCGCTGAAGTGCTTTTTTATAAGGCCGGAGGTAAAAGTGCAGTCGTAGCTCACCGTAAATCCCTTGCTGCCGTAGTCTTGAAGCGACATCGCGGCCATCGTGATGGCGGTGATGGGGTTGTCGAACTCTATCTGCAGGGGTAGGCGCACCTCGCCCGAGCTTTTGCGCGGCAGTGTGGGCTTCTGCGCCCCATTTTCGGCGGCGAGAGTTATGGTCGCGAGCTTTTTGTCAGATTTTGAAAAGATCTCCGCACTGAATTCGGAAAGGGATATGTCCCTGGAAGAGCTGTTCTCGGCATCAACCACCAGAAATGCGCCCACGGAAAGCTCACCCATCCCCATCGAGAGGTTGTCCACGCTCTCCAGACGGCAGCCGCTCACGGAGACCTGCTCCGAGAGCGGGAGGCAGGCCGCGAGTGAAAAAAGCAGCAGCGCGAGTGCGAAATATCTCTTCATATTAAGGCAAAGATAATAATAAAAACTAACTTCGTGCCCTATTTGGAAGCCACCCTATGAACAATAACCGTACCATATCGCGTAAAGTCCTGATAGAGACCTACGGATGCCAGATGAACGTGAACGACAGCGAGGTAGTGCTGTCGATACTTTCCACCATCGGATTCACCCGCACCGACGATGCCGCACAGGCGTCGCTCGTGCTGATAAACACCTGCGCGATCCGCGACAATGCCGAGCAGCGCATCCTGGGCCGGCTGGATATTTACCGCCAGGCCAAGAAGCGCAATCCGCAGCTGATAGTGGGCATCCTGGGCTGTATGGCGGAGCGGCTCAAAGAGAAGCTCCTCTCCCACCCCGCAGTGGATCTGGTGGCGGGGCCCGACGCCTACCGCGACCTGCCGCGCCTGATAGAGACGCTCACTGACTCCGGACAGAAGCAGATCAACACGCTGCTCTCGCACGAGGAGACCTACGGAGACATCTCTCCCGTGAGAATGGATCCTGACGGAGTG
Source organism: Bacteroidaceae bacterium (assembly GCA_963662035.1). Lineage (GTDB taxonomy): Bacteria > Bacteroidota > Bacteroidia > Bacteroidales > UBA932 > Equibacterium. The sequence goes on from CAVLDO010000001.1 coordinate 89,364, forward strand.
AGCGTCTATATCTCGATTATGCGCGGCTGCAACAATGTCTGCTCTTACTGCGTGGTGCCCTACACACGGGGGGCGGAGCGCAGCCGATCTGTTGAGAGCATTCTGCGCGAGGCGCGCGAAGCGGTGGAGGCGGGCTGCCGGGAGATAATCCTGCTGGGGCAGAACGTGGATTCGTATAGTTGCGCCCAGACCTCCTTTGCGCAGCTGCTGGCTATGGTGGCCGAGATTTCTCCGGAAATAAGGGTGCGCTTCTCCACCTCCCACCCCAAGGATATGAAAGACGAGGTGCTGCTCACGATGGCCAAATACCCCAATATCTGCAAGCATATCCACCTGCCTGTGCAGAGCGGCAGCAATTCGGTGCTGGAGCGGATGAACCGCCGCCACACGCGCGAGTGGTATCTGGAAAGGGTGGCGCGCATCCGCGAGATTATGCCCGACTGCTCCATCACCACCGATGCCATAGTGGGCTTCTGCGGCGAGAGCGAAGCCGATTTTGAGGACACGCTGAGGCTTTTCCGAGAAGTCGGGTTCGACTCGGCCTTTATGTTCCAGTACAGCGAGCGGCCCGGCACCAGGGCGGCCCGCCATTTTGCAGATGATATACCGCCCGAGGTCAAGACGGCCCGGCTGGAGAAGCTCATCGCCCTGCAGAGCGAACTCTCGCTGGAGAGCAACCGCCGCGATGTGGGCAAATGCTTTGAGGTGCTTGTGGAGGGCCCTTCCAAAAAGTCAGAGAGCGACTTGATGGGGCGCACTTCGCAAAACAAGGCGTGCGTGTTTGCCGCCGGAGGCCACCGCAAGGGCGAGTATGTCACCGTGCGTGTAGACGATTGCACCCCCGCCACGCTGCTCTGCACCGTGCTTTAAGAGAGCGCCGGGGGCCTCTAATCTCCGGAATGTAAAAGATATGCCGCCGCCACGGCGGTGAGCGCGGCGGTTTCTATGCGCAGCCGGCTCTCCCCAAGCGAGGCGACCTGCCAGCCGCATTCGTGCGCCAGGGCTATCTCCTCGCGGGAGAAATCCCCCTCCGGCCCTATCATCACCACATAATCCGTTTCTACAGCCTCCCGCAGCACCTCCACAAGAGGCCGCTTGGAGTCATCGCCGCCGCAATAGCAGATGCATTTGAGGGCGCCGGCAAAGTCGCGCCGCAGAAAATCCCCCACCCGCACAAGCGGCTCCAGAAGCGGGATGGCCCCTTTGTGGGATTGTTTGGCGGCCGACACCAGTATGCGGCCGCACCTCTCCCCTTTGAACACCTTGCGCTCCGAATACTCCCCCTGCAGCGGGACAATCACATCCACCCCGATTTCGGTGGCCTTTTCGCAGAACCACTCGAAGCGGTCGATGTTTTTGGGCGGCGCCACGGCCATCGTCAGGCGGTAGGGATGCGAGCCGTAGCCCTCAACCGTCTCCTCCACCTCAAAAGCGGTCCCCTTTGGGTCGGGGTCGGTGATTGTGCAGCGGAAAAGATTGCCGTGGCCGTCGATTATGTGGATTTCGTCCCCCGCGCGGTGGCGGAGAACCTTGATACAGTGGTTCGATTCCTCCCGGTCGAGAGTCCTGCCCCCGAGGGCTATGTCAGCAGAGAAAAAAAGTTCCATAACAACATCTATATCGCATCGCGGCGCTGCCATTCCCCCACCTCCATATCGTGCAGCTGAGCATTGTCGATATGGAAGCGCAGGGCTGTGCGCACTGTGTGGATACCTTGGAATCCGCAGGAGCCGGGGTTGAACACCATCATATCCGACTTTTTGTCGCGCATCACGCGCAGAATGTGCGAATGGCCGCACACAAACAGCGCGGGGCGCTCCTTCTCTATCAGATGCAGCGCCTCGCAGTCGTAGCGGCCGGGGAATCCGCCGATGTGCGTCATAGCCACCTTCACCCCGCAGGCGGTGAACACCTTGAAGCGGGGATACACCAGCCTTGTGTCGGCCCCGTCGCAGTTGCCGTAAACCCCCACGAGGGGCTTGAAGGCGGCTATGGCATCGGCGCACTCCAGCGTGCCGAAGTCGCCGGCGTGCCAGATGACATCAACCGGGTCAAGAAACTGCCTGACATCGTCGGCAAATATGCCGTGCGTGTCGGAAATCAGCCCTACATACATTGCCTTAAAGATCTATCGCTATGCGGCGGGTGGTTTCGTCAATCGGCTCTATGGTGACCCGCACAGTATCTTCAGGCAGCAGGGGTTCGATTTTCTCGGGCCACTCCATCAGGCAGAGGCCGTCGCTGTAGAAATACTCGTCCAGTCCGAGGTCAACCGCCTCCTGCAGCTTGTCTATGCGGTAGAAGTCAAAGTGATATACCCCGCGCCCGTCGGCGGCGCGGTATTCGTTCACAATGGTGAAAGTGGGGCTGCAGACATTGTCGCTCACCCCGAGGCAGTCGCATATCGCCTTGGTCAAGGTGGTCTTGCCCGCCCCCAGATTGCCGTAGAAGGCTATTATGTTATGCCCTTCAACGGCCTGCAGAAACTGCCGTGCGGCCTCGCCGATATCCTCTTTCCTGCAAATTATCTCTTTCATTCTCTTCAGTTCCGGTTAAAGATTCCAGTCATCGGTGCGGAAGGGGGCGGCAGCCATGCCGCAGCTGTTGTAGAGGTTGCCGCGGCACCAATTGCGGAAGCAGTAGCGCACCGCCACCGGCTCCGGAACCTCGCTGCTAAAGACAATGACGCTGCTGTTGCGGGCCAGATCCACCGCCGCCTCCGCCTTGTGGAACACGCGGTCGGCGCCTGCAATCTCAAACCCTTCCAGCGGCACGCCCAGCGGGGAGAGCTGGCGTTCGTCTACATTGAAGAAGACGTGCGCCCGTCCGTTCTCGAAAGTCACGCTGCTGTAGGTGGGGGCGTCGGGACAGAGGAAGTCAAAGCCGTAGTCGTGCCCGAGCGCCAGATATGCCAGCCTCTGCCCGACCTCTTTTTTGTGCGAGGGGTGTATCACATTCTCCTCTCCGATGTCGCAGGTGGTCACCATTCCACTGTGGGGGATGGTCTGCAGGCATTTCTGCTGCGCCTCGTAAAAGTAGCCGCCAAGAAAGGAGTCGGGGGCGCTATAGCTGTATGGGGCTATCTGCACATAGTAGAAGGGGGCGTCCGGGACTTTGAAAAGTGTGCGGAGCATCCCCGCGAAGGCGGTCTGCATACGGATGTACAGCTCCGGATTCTCGTGGTCGCTCTCTCCCTGATACCACAAAAAGCCGCGGCAGGTGTAGGGGGCGATGGGGGCAAGCATACCGTTGTAGAGCAGACAGGCATCCTGGCTCTCCACCTTGACAGGGTGAGTCCCCTCCACACTTCCGAGGTCGATTTCGGGAAAGTCGGCCTTGAGCAGCTCGTAAGGCATCCAGGTCTGCATTGTGCTGCCGCCCCAGCTGCACGCCACTATGCCTACGGGGACATCCAGGGCCTTCTCCAGGGCGTCGGCAAAGAACCAGGCGGTGGCGCTGGTGCCGAATACTGTGGCGGGGCTGCACGCCTCCCAACTGCCCTGCGTGTTATCGCAGAGCGTTGTGGAGGACTGGTGGGCCACATTGCAGATTCTGATCTGACGGCTGGCGCGGCTGCTCATAGCCGCCTCGGCGCCACCTTTTACCGGCTGTGAAGTGTAGCCCGCCACGGCCATCTCCATATTGGACTGTCCGGAGGCTATCCACACCTCGCCTATGAGCACATTGCGCAGAGTGAGCTTTTCGCCGTCGCTGACAGTGATTTCGTAGGGGCCGCCGGCGGCCGGAGTGGCCACCGTAAGGCTCCAGCGGCCATCGGCGGCATCTGCCACGGCGGTGGCTTTGGCTTTGTCCCAACTTGTCACTACGGTGACTTTGGCCCCCGGACGGGCCGTGCCCCAAAGGGCTGCCTGCGAATTCTGCTGCAGCACCATATTGTCGCTTATCACAGACGGCAAAGTCACCTTCGCCTGCAGCGCGCCGCAGAACATAAGTGCCGCTGCGGCGGCAAAAAACTTGATTCTATTCATTTCTGATGAGGTTTTATTTTACAAAAACTCCGGACCGGCAGCAGCCGGCACGGCTCCACAAAGATAAAAAATTCATACATTTGCCGGCACTATGGAGAAGATTCTCACCAACACTTACACTTATAAAGTGCTCCCGCAGGACCTTGACAGCAAGCGGCACTTCAGGGCGGTGGCACTGGAGCGCGTGCTGCTCAATGTGGCGGGTCAGGCGGCCGTCGACCGCAATTTCGGCGCCTTCAAGCTGATAGACAGCGGCGGGGTGAGCTGGGTGCTGCTGCGCTTTGCCGTGGAAATGAGCGCGATGCCCGCAGAAGAGGACACCATCACCATAGAGACTTGGGTGGAGAGCGTGCGCCGCATCCTTACCTGCCGAGATTTTGTGGTGAAAAACGCCGCCGGAGATACGCTCGGCTACGCCACCTCGGAGTGGACAATCCTGAATCTGGAAACCCGGCGCCCGGTGAACATCTCCGCAGACAGCGCCATATCGGCTTGCGTGGCGGGGCTCACAGTACCCGTAGAGATGCCGGGCAAACTGCCTTCTCCAGAAACCGGGCATGGCGCCGTGCCCCACAGGGTCAAGGTCTCCTACAGCGACATCGACTACAACGGCCACACCAACAGCATGCAGTATCTGCAGTGGATGCTGGACTCCTATCCCATAGACAAGCTCTACACCAGCACTCTCAAACGTCTGGAAATAAACTACATCCACGAGGTGCGCCACGGCGAGACTGTAGACGTGTACTGGCAGGACACCTCGGAAGGGACCCTCTTCTGCGTAAAGACCCCCGGGGGAGAAGATTGCGTCCGCGCCCGCATCCTCTGGAACTGAGCACCACCAAATCGGGGTAGCTGCTCCCGCTGCATTTAGCCACTTTTGGGGATTGCCCCGCTTTGGGGGGCGCCATACCTTTGCCATCGTAAAAAATGGACCCCAAGAGTATGTACAGAACGGCAAAAATCGCGGCGGCGGCATCGGCACTCCTTCTCTCCGGCACCGGCGCATTCGCTCAGGAGGCAGGCCACAGCCTCCTTATGGTCGGCGGCTACGGGGAGGTGGCCCTCACCCGCAACTTCTACAGCGACAGCCCCTATATTTATGCGAACCCCTCGAAGTATGCCGACGCCCCGGGGCACGGCAGGTTCGATATCCCCCATGCTGTGATCTATCTGGGCTACGACTTCGGCAAGGGGTGGATTATGCAGAGCGAGATAGAGTTTGAGCACACCGGCACCGGCGCCGCCATAGAGCGCGAATACGAGGAGGCAGGCGAGTTCGAACACGAGATAGAGAAGGGAGGCGAAGTGGAGATAGAGCAGTTCTGGATCCAGAAAAGCTTCCTGCCACAGCTCAATGTCCGTATGGGACATATAATTGTCCCGGTGGGCGGTCTCAACAACTCTCACGAACCGCTCAACTACTTCACGGTTTACCGGCCGGAAGGCGAGAACACCATCTTCCCCTCTACCTGGCACGACACGGGCATCAGCATCTGGGGAGTGGCCGGCGACTGGAAATACGAGGCGCTGATGATCGCCGGGCTGGACGGGATGATGTTTGACACCGACAACTTTATCAGCAACGGCGCGGGGTCGCCCTACGAGTTCAAGGTGGCCAACACCTGCGGTTTCGCCGCCCGCATCGACAACACCTCCTTCAGAAATCTGCGTCTGAGTCTGAGCGGCTATGTGGGCAACACTATGCACAACACCTACCCCAACGACCTGCACGGCGAGGGGCTGACATACGACAAGACGCGCGGCACGCTGGGCATCGGCTCGTTTGACTTCGCCTACAGGGGCAGCCGCCTCACGGTGCGCGGCAATGCCGATTATGCGGCGCTGGGCGACTGCGCGGCCATCAGCAAGGCCAAGGCGGTGCGCTCGGCCAACGACTCCCCCTACTCCTCCACCCCCGTGGGCAAGGGGGCCTATTCGGTGGGGCTTGAAGCAGGATACGACATTATGCCCTGGTTCAGACCCAAGGACAGGGGGCAGAAGCTCTATGTGTTCGGCCGCGGCGAGGCCTACAACCCCTACATCCCCGCTTCTGGGCAGCAGTCGGCCACCTACACCCGCAAGGTGAGGGTTGCGGCGGGGCTCAACTGGTTCCCGGTAAATGACATCGCCGTAAAGTGCGAATATTCTCACCGCTTTCTCAGCAGCGAATACAATCCCGAGCCCTCCATCTCGCTGGGCGTGGCCTATATGGCATTCTTTAAAAGATAACCGACAAACAAAAGATATATGAAAAAGATTTTAGGCGCATTATCAGCCATCGCAACAGGCGCACTCGTGCTCACTGCCTGCAATCCGGAAGGGAGCAGCGAACTTTCTTCTTACGAAAAAGAGATCAAGGAGGCCGTAGAGGCTTACGTCCCCAATGTGGTATATTCGATTTACGGCAATCTGGCGGCGGCCGGCACAGAGCTCTACAATGACCTCCGCGCAATGAAAGAGGCCGGGGCCGACAGCTGGACCCAGGCCGACATAGACAAGGCCTGCGAGGATTTTCTGGCGGCCCGCGCTTATTGGGAACAGTCGGAGGCGTTCCTTTTCGGTGCAGCCACCGACTTCAAGATTGACCCCCATATCGACTCCTGGCCGCTGGATGCGCAGCGTCTGGCCAACAACCTGAGCAACAAGGCGGTTGTGGATGACCTTGATAACGAGGGCAGGGGCGCCATCGACGAGGTGGGAGAGTCGGCCCTGGGCTTCCACGGCATCGAGTTCATACTGTTCCGCAACGGGGCCAACCGCAGCGTCGAGGCTCTCAAGGGGGTCGAAACCGCAGAGCAGTTTGCCGGAACTGGCGTCACCGGCAGGGAGGAGATAATCTTTGCCACCGCAGTCGCCGAAGACCTGATGACCTACCTCTATGAGCTGAACGTTTCCTGGAACTCCCAGGCACCCGCAGAGCAGAAAGAGCTGGTAGAGGAGGCTGAACTCAACACCACGGTGAACGGCACCGACCGCTCCTACGGAGAGAATATGCTCAACGCCGCCGCTGCCGGCAGCACCTACACCACCTGGCAGGAGGTTGCCCAGACAATTCTTGTGGCGGGCTGCGGCAACATCGCCAACGAGGTGTTTTCCAGTAAAATGGGTATGGCCTATACCGGAGAGGACCCGCTCTACATCGAGAGCCCTTACAGCAAGAAGTCCTTCCTGGATTTCAAGAACAACATTCTCTCCATCCAGTACAGCCTCTACGGCAAGGCCGGTGCGACTGCTGCAGAAAAGGGCTCGCTTATGAGCTTTCTGGAGAAGAACCACACAGAGAATGCGGCCAATCTCAAGAGCAAGCTGGAGGGTGCCCTAAGCGCGCTGGAGGCCTGCATTGAAAGCGGCTCCGCCTTTGTTGACAATCCCAAGGCGGCGTGCGTGGCAGAGGCCATCGATGCCGTCAGCGCCCTCAACGACGCTCTTGAGAAAGCCTCATCTGACATAAAAGATTAGTTCTTATTTTCGGTTAGTTTTATAGTTGTCTTTGTTCGCCTGCAGACATTCGCGCTGCAGGCTTTTACACGAAAAAACCACTTATGAAAAAAATATATAAAAATATAGCTCTGGCTCTATCTGTCGCTCTATCTGCCGCCTGCACGCAGGACAATCCCCAGCAGAGCCAGAAGGGTGAGAAAGATTATATCGGCAAGTCGGTGGGCAACTTCGACGCCTGCGAATGGTACCCCGGCGGCGAGCTCGGCACCACCACCAACGCCCTTGCGGGGTGCTACGAAGACCCCGCCCCCGCCGTGGCCCTGCAGGGGCTCACCAGCTCCTTCTATGTGGGCGAGGCCTTCTTCAAGAGAGACTTCACCCTCACCAACGAGCCTTTTGACGGCCTCGGCCCAGCTATGGTGCGCAAGTCCTGCCTGGACTGCCACCCGGGCTACGGCCACGGCCAATGGCAGAGCACCTATGAGGCCAACACCGTCCGCGCCCGGGGCAACGGATACCTGCTGGTGATCTATCACCCCGATGACGGGGCCAACAGCAACGACGGCCCCTATGTTTCCGAGGTCACCGGAATGCCCCAGACAATGGCGGTGGAACCCTTCCTCCCTCCGATCGACGAGGATCAGATTGTCATAAACTGGCTGCCTGTGGGCGCAATGCCCAGCGGGCTGCCGATGCAGTTCGCCGACGGCGAGAGCTATCAGCTCATCTACCCGGAGGTCTCCATCCCCGAGAGCGCTTTCAACACCGACCCGACCCCCTACCAAAGCGGTGCGGTGGCCTTCCGTCTGGAATCCACAATCGGCGTGATAGGCACCGGCCTGCTGGACGCCATTCCGCAGGACAGCATCAAGGCGCAGTATCAGAAAGAGGCGCAGTATGTCGAACTCAACCCCAACTTCTGGGACAGCGCCGCCGGTGATTTCACTTCCGGCGCGATGTACACCCTGTCGGCAGGCGCCTATGCCGATGGCACCAAGGTGGAGGCGGGCACCAAGGCCCTCAAACGATTCACCTACGCAATGACCCGCGCATCGCTGCAGGACGGCCCCGGCGCCAACGCCATCTGGAACATAACCAACGTGACCCGCGCCGACCGCCGCTACCTCTACACCACCAAGGCGTGGGCAAAGAAGATGGGAAGCACCGCCTCCGTTATCGACTACATCAAGGAGAAGGGGGATGCCGGCCTGCTGCCCAAGTATCTAACCCCCTTCTACGGCAACGGCACCCGCGAAAACATCTCCTATCTTGTGGAGCATCTGCTGGGCCTCAACTCTGCCAAAGACGCCGAAGAGTACGCAAATACCTTTGTGGAGGCCTGGGGCGGCGAAGACGAGATGAGCGCCGAGCAGTATTACGACTTTATGGTATGGCACCGCGGTCTCTCGGTACCCCGCGCCAGAGGCCTGCAGGAGGCCGATGTGCAGCGGGGCAAAGAGCTCTTCAACCGGATGGGCTGCGCCGAATGCCACCGTCCCAAGTGGGAGACAACGGATGATAATTACTGGACCCCCGCCTTGATTGCGGACAAGCCGCTGCCCCGATTCCGGAACCAGACCATCTACCCCTACACCGACCTCATCCACCACAGGCTCGATATGGCCAATGACATCCACGGCAGCTGGTGCCGCACCACTCCCCTCTGGGGCCGCGGCCTTTCGCAGGCCAACACAGGCCGTGCAGACCGTCTGCACGACTGCCGCGCCCGCAACACCACCGAGGCCATAATGTGGCACGGCTACAGCAAAGATAGCGATGCCTACAAGAGCGCCGAGGCCTTCTACAACCTCTCCAAAGAGGACCGCGATGCCGTGGTAAAATTCGTGGACGCCCTGTAGAGAGCCTGCCTTTGCGAAAAAATGCCTACCTTTATCCCCTATGACAAACCGCGCACACAACCACCCCTGCTCTACGCTGATCTACGGCACAATGAAGGTCGCCGACCTCATTGACCTCAACTACAAGCTGCTGGGTGTTCTCACGCGGCTGGGGATGAGGCTCGGGTTCGGTGAATCCACCGTATCAGAGCTCTGCCGGCGGCACGACGTGGACGAGCACACCTTTCTGCAGCTCTGCAAGGTGTACACCTTCAAGGACTACCGCCCCTGCTCGGAAGATCTGGACAGAATCTGCGCCACCGACCTGCTCAAATATCTGAGTATGTCCCACAGGGACTACACCCGGACTTCCCTCAATGTTCTTGACGGATATCTGGGCAGGATTCTCGAGAGCGGCGACAAGCGGGCGGGGCAGATAATCGGTTCTTTTTTTGCCGACTACAAAAACGAGCTCAAGAAGCATTTCGAATATGAGGAGCAGAGTGTCTTCCCCTATTTCCGGGCCCTTGCCGCAGGGCAGAACCCAAAGGGGTTCGACAGCGTGATGGACGACGACCACACCGACATCGGCGAGAAAATCGATGACCTTAAGAACATCGTGATGAAGTATCTGCCCGAGACGGGGCAGAGCGAAGTGGCGCTTTCCACCCTCTCCTATCTTTATACGGTGCGGGACGATCTGCTGCGGCACACCTCCGTGGAAGACAACATTCTGATGCCGCTGATTAAACGGATGGAGGACAACCGGTGAGAGACGACCGACACAGAGTGCTGCTCATCATCCCCTCCGCCATCGTATCCAAAGGGCTGGAGGCGCTGCTGGAGGAGTCGGGGGAGATAATTGTATCAACCCTGCCGTGCGACTCCCAACTCCTGGGCAAACTGCAGAGCATCAGCGCCGACGCCATAATAATGAGCCCGTCTGTTTTCTCTTTCGGCAAGCGGCTCCAGGCGCGGCAGATGCTCTCGCAGTGCAGCGACGCCCCTGTGCTGGCCCTCCCGCTGGGAGTCTGCGACGAAGACACCCTGCGCCAGTACGATGCCGTGATAAGTCTCGGAGAAGGGATCGAATCGATACTCAAGAAGGTCAACGATGCCATCCACGCCGGAAGCGCTCAATCCAAGGGCGACGATGCGCTTCTTTCTGCCCGCGAGAAGGAGGTGCTGGTGTGCGTGGCAAAAGGGATGCAAAACAAGGAGATAGCCGACCTGTTCAACATCTCCGCCTACACGGTGATGTCGCACCGCAAGAACATCAGCCGCAAGACGGGCATCCGCTCCGCCGCCGGTCTCACGGTGTATGCGCTGCTCAACAATCTGCTCGATCTGAACTCTCTGGAAGACAGATAGTGCTTTGCGGAGCCTCTTTTTTGCTATATTTGGGCAGTAATTTCCGATTATGAAAACAAATTCCCGCATTCTTGTTGTCGGCAGCAGCAACACCGATATGACCGTCAAGACCCGCCACATTCCCAAGCCCGGCGAGACCGTGCTGGGGGGTGACTTCACTATGGGTCCCGGAGGCAAGGGGGCCAATCAGGCGGTAGCCGCCGCCCGTCTCGGAGGCGATGTCGAGTTCATCTGCAAGGTGGGGCACGACCTCTTCGCTCAGAATGCGATAGAGCACTACAAGAGCGAGGGGCTGCACACCGGCGGTATCCTCTATAGCGACCAGCCTTCGGGGGTAGCGCTGATTTCCGTGGACTTTAACGGCGAGAACTGCATTGTGGTGGCCTCCGGCGCCAACGGCGACTTCTGCGCAGCCGACATCGAGGCGTGCCGCAGCAGTCTTGAGAGCTGCTCGATACTGCTGCTCCAGCTGGAGATTCCCGTGAGCGCAGTGGCGCTTGCGGCGGAAATCGCCCATAAAGCGGGGGCTATGGTGGTGCTCAACCCCGCCCCCAGCGCGGCACTGCCGGAGGAGATTTTCCGCAACATAGACCTCTTCATCCCCAACGAGACCGAGCTTTCCGACTTCAGCGGCATACAGGTCACCGACACCGCTTCTGCACTGCGTGCGGCGCAGGTGATGCAGGGCAAGGGGGTCGGCAAACTGATTGTGACGATGGGCAGTAGGGGGGCTCTGATCTGCGAGGGGGACAGCCCGGTCGTGGTGCCCGCGCAGAAAGTGCGCGCCGTGGACACCACTGCGGCGGGCGACACCTTCTGCGGCGCCCTATGCGTGGCGATTTCAGAGGGGGGCAGCCTGCAGGAGGCGACCGCATTCGCCACCCGCGCCGCAGCCCTCACGGTGCAGAAGATGGGGGCCCAGAATTCCATCCCCTTCCGCAAAGATTTATAACACTAAAACCTTGATATTATGTTCATAGTTGGCAACTACACTCTCGCTGTCATATTCTGCTTTGTCACAATGCTCTGCTGGGGCTCCTGGGGCAACACCCAGAAACTGGCGGCAAAAAGCTGGCGCTACGAGCTCTTCTATTGGGACTATGTGATAGGTATGGTGCTCTTCTCGCTGATTCTGGCCCTGACGATGGGCAGCATCGGCAGCCAGGGGCGGCCCTTTATCCAAGACCTCGCGCAGGTAGACAAGGGCGCGCTGTGGAGCATACTCATCGGCGGCGCCATATTCAACGCCTCCAACATTCTGCTGAGCGCCTCCACCTCCATCGCCGGAATGTCGGTGGCCTTCCCGCTGGGTGTGGGGCTGGCACTGGTGCTGGGAGTTGTCAACAACTACATTGTGGATGTGCAGCAGGGCACTACGGGCAATGTGGCGCTGCTGGCGGCAGGCGTAGTGCTGGTGGTGCTGGCGGTTATCTGCAACGGCATCGCCTCGGGCAAGCGCGGCGGCGGCACGGTCAGCGCCAAAGACAGCCGCAAGGGTATCATTCTGGCAGTGCTGGCCGGCGTGCTGATGTCCTTCTGGTCCCGCTTTGTGGCCTCCGCAATGGATCTTAGCAACTTCGCCTCACCAGCCGCAGGCAGGGTTACCCCCTACACCGCCGGCGTGCTGTTCTCCCTGGCGGTCTTCGCCAGCAACATAATCTTCAACACCATAGTGATGAGGGTGCCTTTCACGGGGGCTCCGGTGAGCTACCGCGACTATTTCAGGGGGAGCTTCCCCACCCACCTCGTGGGTATGCTCGGGGGCGTAATCTGGATTCTCGGCACCGTGTTCAACAACATCGCGATGGGGCAGGCGGGAGCCTCGGTCTCCTATGCGCTCGGGCAGGGGGCGCCTATGATAGCAGCCCTGTGGGGCGTGTTCATCTGGAAGGAGTTCAAGGGTTCCGGACGGAGCGTCTACAGCCTGCTGGCCCTGATGTTCGCCCTCTTTATCGCCGGCCTGGGCTGCATTGTGGCCGCCGGACTTTAGAAGCGGTCGAGATTGCGGTAGCGGATAGCCTCGGCTATGCATTCGCGCGTGATGCGCTCCTCGCCGGCAAGGTCGGCAATCGTGCGCGAGAGTTTGAGTATGCGGCTGTAGGCCCGCGCCGAAAGGTTCAGCTTGTCTATTATCTTGTTCAGAAAGCTGCTCTGCTCGGCCGTTAGGCTGCAGTGCTTTGCAATCAGCTCTGCCGACATCGCCGAATTGGTGAAGATGCCCTCCCCGGCAAAGCGCTCGATCTGAATTTGCCGCGCCCGAGCCACCCGCCCGGCTATTACGGCGCTCGATTCTGCCTGCGCATCCGACACCAGCACCTCGGCCGGGACCCGCTTTACATATATGTGCATATCTATGCGGTCCATCATCGGCCCCGACACGCGGGTCATAAAGTGAGAAATCTCGTTCTGGGAGCAGCGGCACTTGCCGCTCTCGTCGCCATAATAGCCGCACGGACAGGGGTTCATAGAGGCCACGAACATAAACTTGCAGGGGTACTCCACCCTATAGCGGGCTCTGGATATCACCACCTTGCCGTCTTCCAGCGGCTGCCGCAGCAGATCCAACGTGGCGCGGCTGAACAGATTTACCTCGTCCAGATAGAGCACGCCGTTGTGGGCCAGAGAAATCTCTCCCGGCATCGCATCGCTTCCGCCCCCGAGCAGGGCGACCTTGCTGGCGCTGTTGTGCGGAGCGCGGAACGGGCGCTCCCGCAGCAGGCCGCTGCGCCCTATGGACTTGCCCGCCACAGAATAAATCTTGCTGGTCTGCACCGACTCCTCCTTGGTCATCTGCGGCAGAATCGATGCCAGGCAGCCCGCCATCAAGGTCTTGCCGCAGCCCGGGCTGCCGATGAGAATGATGTTGTGGGCCCCCGCCGCCGCTATCTCCAGCCCGCGCCGGGCCTCCTGCTGCCCTTTGACATCTTTGAAGTCCGGCCCCTTGTGCCGTTCGGGGGCACGTGCAGCGGCGCGCCGCATCACCAGATTATCCGCCTGCGGCTCGTCTGACAGAATGGCAATGACCTCCTGCAGCCGGTGCACTCCGTATATGACGGCGCCGTTGATGTCCACCGCCTCCATTGCCGAATCGTGGGGGAATATGAATTTTTTGAAGCCCCTCTCCAGGCTGGTGTCGGCTATCGGAAGGGTGGCGTTTATGTTGCGCACGGTGCCGTCCAGAGCCAGCTCGCCCATTATTATGTATTCGCCGGCCCTCTCTGCCGGGACCACCTCCATAGCGCAGAGCAGCGCCACCGCAATCGCCAGGTCAAACGATGAGCCCTCCTTGCGGATGTCGGCCGGAGCCAGGTTTATCACTATCCGCTTGCCCGGAAGCGAATATCCGTTGCAGCGCAGGGCGGTTGTGATGCGCATCAGGCTCTCCTTCACGGCAATGTCAGGCATTCCCACGATATACAGCCCAACCCCTGCGGAGATGTCGGTCTCCACCGTCACGGTCACCACATTCAGCCCGATGGCAGCCGCCGCGTATGTCTTGCAGATCATAGTCTTTTTTAGGCCGAATTTACAGCCTCGCAGCAGCATTTGCGACAGCAGAAACTTCCGCCGCCGCAAACAGTTACGTTTTGCAAAACGGCGCATACGATTCCAAAAAGGAGCGTGGATTGATTTTTGTTTGAAAGATTCTCCTAATTTTGTGAGAATATATGAAACTTTTCAGAAAAATACTCTCCGTATCGCTGGCGCTTCTGGGGCTCTCCATCGGGGCCGAAGCGCAGTCAGAAGCCTTTCTGGAGGCCCTGCGCCTCTATTATCACGATGATGTCAAGGCCGCCTACGCCCAGATGCGCAAGGTGATAGCCCAGGAGCCTGACAACGACGCCGCATATTACTACATCTCCACAATGCTGCGCGACAGCACTCTTGCGGGAGAAATGCTTTCCAAGGCTGTGGAAATCGATGGCGGCAACTACTGGTACAGCTACTCGCTGGCCCACAACCTCATCTCCCGAGGCAAATATGCCGAAGCCGCCGAAATTCTGGAGCAGCTCATAGCCGGCCACCCCGGCAAGACATCGCTCTATTCCGACCTGATAGGCGTATATTCAGCCTCGCAGCAATACGACAAAGCCCTCGCGGCCCTGGACTCTTTGGAGGGCAAGATAGGCCCCTCCGACGCCCTGGCGACCTACCGCTGCGAAATACTCTTCTCGCAGAACAAGATGCAGGAGGCTATGGACTATCTCCTTGACTATTACAACAGCAGCAAATCTCCCCGCGCCGCATGCCTTCTGGCGCAATATTACGCCTCAAACTTCAACAACGATGAGGCGCTGCGATACTACGGCGAGGCGCTTGCGGCCAACCCCTCCGACAGCGAGGCGCTCTACGGCAAGGCCCACATCCACCGCACCCTGGGGCAGTACGACCTCTACTTCGAGAACATCACCCCTTTTCTATCCGACCAGAACCTGATGCCCGAGGCCAAATGCCAGTATATGGCCGAGCTGCTTGAGCAGCAGCAGTTCGTTTACACCTTCGCACCACAGGTGGACACTATGATGATGGCGCTGTATATGTCGGCTCCGGCCGATTCTTCCGTGTTGTCGCTCACCAGCACCTACCTCTACAAGAGGGGCAGGGTCGATGACGCCATTGCGCTGGCCCGCCGCAACGCCGACAATTACCCCGAAAGTTTCAACCTCAACTTCGTCTATCCGCTGATGCAGTTCTACAGCGGCGACTATCCGGCGGTGACCGCATCCGCCACGGTGGCCCTGCAGCGCTTCCCCGGCAATCTGGACCTGCTGCAGCTGCGAGGCAGCTGTTTCTATCAGCTGGGAGAAACCGACAGTGCCATAGAGGATTACAGGCAGGCGCTCGCGGTGTCCACCACCGATGAGCAGCGGCTCTCGTTCTACAGTGCGCTGGGAGACCTCTACCACCTCAAGGGAGACCAGAAGACAGCCTTCGCCCTGTATGAGAAGGCGCTCAAGATAGACGGCTCCTACGCGCCGGTGCTCAACAACTACGCATATTACATCTGCCTGAAATACACCGCGCCCGTTAAAAAGATCCCCAAAGACCTGCGGAAAGCGCTGGAAATGAGCCGCAAGACCATAGAAAAAGAGCCTGACAACGCCACCTATCTGGACACTTACGCCTGGATTCTGCACCTGACGGGGCAGGATCTCGAAGCCAAGGCCCACTTCAAGCACGCGATGATTTACGGCGGCAAGGAGAGCGGCGTGATGCTGCGCCACTACGCCACAGTGCTCAAGGCCCTTGGCGAAGAAGACCTGGCGGCCATATATTCCAAGCAGGCCGAGCGCCTGGGAGAATGAGAGCGTGGCGCCACATAGTAATCCCTGCAGTCGCCTTTCTGCTGGCATTCCAGAGTCTGGGAGCCCAGAATGCCGACAGAGCCGGCGCCATCAACCGCCTCAAAGAAGAGATCAAGTTTATCGACAAAGAGCTCAAGGAGACCAGCGCCAAACACAAGGAGAGCTATAACCAGCTTCTGCTGCTGCAGAAAAAGAGCGCCAACCGCAAAAAGCTGGTGGAAGAGTCAGACCGCGCCATAAAGGATCTTGAGGCGCAGATAAGCCAAAAAGACAGGCAGATAAGCGACCTGCAGGCCAATCTCGACACCTTGCAGAAATACTACTCGACACTGGTTTACAACACCTACAAAAACCGCGACCGGCGCCTCTGGCTGATGTACCTGCTCGCAAGCGAAAATCCGGGGCAGGGCTACCGCCGCTTCAACTATCTCAAAGGGCTTTCAGAAACGATGAACGCCGAGGCGCAGGAGATTATGCTCTCGCAGGCGCGGCTGCAGAGCGAGAAAGAGCAGCTGGAGGCAATGTATAGCCGCGCCGATTCGCTGCGCCGCGACCGTCAGATGGAGTATTCCGCCCTCAAGAGCGAAGAAAGGCAGACTCAGAAGGTGGTCAACACCCTGGCCAAGGACAAAAAGAAATACAAGGCCGCGCTTGAGAAGAAGCGCAAGGAGATGGACCGCCTCAACAAAGAGGTCAAGAAGGCCGTGAAGGGCGAACTGGCCAAGAAAGACAAGATAGACTACAGCGTCTCGGGCAGATTCTATCAGAACAAGGGCAAGATTCCCTGGCCCGTGAAAGGGGTGGTGACCGAGCAGTTCGGAGTGCACAAGCACCCGATTTACAAAAACATAACCCTGCCGGAGAGCGACGGCATCACCATCACGGCAGCCGCCGGCAGCCAGGCCCGGTGCGTGTTCGAGGGGACCGTGAAGCAGATAATGCTGCTGCCGGGCTACAGCCACTGCATTCTGGTGCAGCACGGCGAATACTTCACCTTCTACTGCAAGCTGGGCAAAACCAATGTAAAACCGGGGCAGAAGGTCAAGGCGGGCGATGTGCTGGGCTCCATCGAAACTGACGGCGGCAGCGCCCAACTCCACTTCCAGGTGTGGAAGGGGAGCGAAAAGCAGAACCCCTCCGTCTGGCTCAATTAATCGGACAGTCCGTTACTTTTCAGCAGCGCATCGCTCTTTGCGTCGCGCCCCCTCCAGTTGCGGTAAAGGACATCGGCATCCTCGCTGTCGCCTCGGCTCAACAGCCGCTTGCGAAAGCGGGCGGCAAGTTCACGGTTGAAAATCCCCTCCTGCTTGAAATACTCGAAAGCGTCGGCGGCAAGCACCTCGGCCCACTTGTACGAGTAATATCCGGCGGCGTAACCGCCGGCGAAGATGTGTGTGAAGGTGGTTGACATCGCCGTAGAGGATGCCTCATCGCTCTTGGAATCCGGCTTGCACACGCGGCGCTCGAATTCGGGCACCGTGCAGTCCGGCAGAGGCTCGCCGCTGTGCCAGGCCATATCCAGCAGGCCAAACTGCAGCTGGCGCACAAAGGCGCATCCGGCGTGGTAGTTCCTGGCCGCCACAATTTTCTCTATGAATTCGGCAGGAATCATCTCCCCGGTCTGATAGTGCCGCGCAAAAGTATTGAGCCACTGCGGCTCGTATGCCCAGTTCTCCATAAGTTGCGAGGGGAGTTCCACAAAATCGCGCGTAACGTTGGTGCCGGTGAGGCTGGCATACCGCCCTTCGCTCAGCAGCGAATGCAGGCAGTGCCCGAACTCGTGCAGCATGGTCGTGACCTCGTCGAATGTGAGCAGCGAGGGGGTGTCCCCCACGGGCTTGGTAAAGTTTGTCACCAGGGACACCAGCGGCCTGTATTCCCGCCCGCCGGATATGTACTGCTCGCGGAAATTGGTCATCCAGGCTCCCTGCCGCTTGCTTTCGCGGGGGAAGAAGTCCATATAGAGAAGCCCCATAAAGCGCTCCCCGTCGCTCACTTGATAAACTTCCACATCGGGATGGTAGCCGGGGATGTCCTCTCTGCGCTCAAAGGTGAGACCATAAAGGGTCGTGGCCAGCGAGAACACTGCACAGCGCACCGCTCCAAGTTCAAAATAGGGCTTGAGCTGCTCTGCCGTGAAACTGTAGCGCTCCTCCTTGAGACGGCGGCTCCAGTAGTTGAAGTCCCAGGCCTTTACCTTGCCCTCGAAACCGTGGGCGGCGGCATATTCTTTCAGCTCTTTCCTCTCCCTGGCGGCATAGGGACGGCAGCGGGCCATCAGGTCGGCCAGAAAAGCGTTCACCGTTTCCGGGTTCTTGGCCATCCGCTCTTCAAGGGCAAAGCAGGAGAAAGACCTGTAGCCCAGCAGGCGGGCACCCTCCTCCCGCAGAGACACTATCTTGCGGATGTTGCCGCTGTTGTCTTGCTCTCCGCCCAAAGCGCGGGTGTTGTAGGCGCGCCACATCGCCTCGCGCTGGGCGCGGTTGGTGCTGTATGCCATAAACGCGCGGTAACTGGGGGCCTGAAGGGTAAACAGCCAGCCGTCGCAGCCGTGCGATACGGCCTCCTGAGCCGCCGCATCCACCACATAAGCGGGCATCCCCTCCAGGTCGGCTTCATCCGTTATGTGCAGGGTGTAGGCGTTGGTCGCGTCCAGGGCATTCTTGTCAAAGCGCAGCGAGGTCAGCTGCAGCTCCTGCTTGACGGCGCCGTACCTCTCGCGGTCTCTCCCTTCCAGATTTGCCCCGCCACGTGCAAACGAGCGGTAGGTCTGCTCGCAAAGGCGCATCTGCACCGGGTCAAGACCCAGCCGGCCGCGGCGCTCATACACGCTCCTGACCCTTGCGAAGAGCGCCCGGTTGAGACTCACGTACAGGCTGTATTCGTTCAGCATCGGAGAGACCTTCTCCGCGATTTCGTGCATCTCGGGCGAGGTGCACGCCTCGTTGAGGTTGAAGAATATCGCCGAAATCCGGCCAAGGTCGCTCCCGCTCTCTTCAAGTGCCTCAATCGTGTTCTCGAAATCCGGTTCGGCAGGGTTCTCCACTATTTTGTCGATGTCCCGTCTGGCCCTTGAGATTGCCTCTTCAAAGGCGCTCAGGTAATCGGCGGTCTGTATTTTGTCAAACTGAGGGGCGCCGTAGGCCAGGCGCGAAGGTTCCAAGAGATGATTCATATCGCAAATCTACCAATTCTCATAGATTTGTTCCTTACCGGGCAACTTTTTTATGGAGCAAATCCGCCCCAGACGGATTGTGAATGTGTATTCGTAGCAGTGATAGAGCGCCGCCGCAAATATTCCGCGCGGCTGCTTTGCGGTAAAGAAATGAGCATCGAAGCCCAGGCGGGAGAGCTGCGAGAGCCACACCGACTTTCTGCCGCCGGAATGCACCTGCGACAGAAGGCGGCGGTTGCGGCGCAAGATGCACTCCACCACCGCCTCGGGCTGCCGCTGTGCGCGGTAGAGCCGGTTGTGATAGGCCGTACGGCATCCATCGCAGCAGAACTGCTTGTCCGAGCGACCCGCCAGCGGAGCCCCGCACTCTTTGCAACGCTTCTCCATTCTCATACTCTTTTTTCCAAAGATAGTTAGCAGTTGGGGTTCCTCCCCTGCTCCGGCGCGTTTTTTTGCTGTTAATTTCCGTTTTTAAAATCGCTCCAGGGTGCCGCAGCCGTATTTAAACGTTTATAAACGTCTGGGTTATGGTTATCCGCTGCGGGCCGCGCTACTTTTGCCGCAGCGTGGGTCATCAGCTAATTATTAAAAAACAATTTTATGGAAAGAGTCACGATCAACCGTGTGGAGATTTTAGGAAGGGTCGGCGCCGACCCGAGGGTTGCAAATGTAGGGAACACGCGCATAGCGCGCTTTACGGTGGCCACAAACGAACATTTCAAGGACCGCAGCGGCAACCTGCACGAAGAGACCACCTGGCACAATGTCGCCATGTGGCAGGGGAAGAACACCCCCGACTTCGAGTCGATCCGAAAGGGGGCCACGGTGCACATTTACGGACGCATCCGCAACTCCAAGTACACCGGAATTGACGGCGAAAGCAAGTATTTCAGCGAAATCACCGCCAGCTATGTGGATGTCTGCCGCGAGGGGGATCCGCAGGGAATCGCACCCGCAGGCTTCCGATAACCGCCCGGTCTTTTGTCAATAACATAATGATTGCTAAATTTGTGGTTTGTAACAGAAACAATCACAAATTATGTCGAGAGCCATTTACCTCTATAACACAGCTTCACGCCTTAAAGAACTTTTCAAACCGATTAATGAGGGGCACGTGGGGATATATGTCTGTGGACCGACGGTTTATGGCGATGCACATCTGGGGCACGCCCGTCCGGGCATAACCTACGACGTGCTGGTGCGCCTGTTTCGCAGCCTCGGATACAAGGTCCGCTATGTGCGCAACATCACCGATGTAGGCCATCTGGAAAACGATGCCGATGAGGGGGAGGACAAGATTGCCAAGAAAGCGCGTCTGGAGCAGTTGGAGCCTATGGAGGTCGCCCAGTATTACACCCTGCGCTATGAGGAGGCCATGAAGCGCCTCGGGGTCAATCCCCCCTCCATCGAGCCCCGCGCGTCGGGTCACATCATAGAGCAGATAGCTCTGGTGCAGAAGATTTTGGACAACGGCTATGCATACGAGAGCAACGGAAGCGTCTATTTCGATGTCGCAAAATACAACCGGGATCACAAATACGGCATCCTCTCCGGGCGTTCGCTGGACGAGATGATTTCCAACACGCGCAATCTGGACGGCCAGAGCGACAAGCGATCCCCATACGATTTCGCCCTTTGGAAAAAGGCCTCTCCCGTGCACATTATGCACTGGCCCTCGCCCTGGAGCGAGGGTTTTCCCGGCTGGCATCTGGAGTGCTCCGCAATGAGCGCCAAGTATCTGGGCGAGGAATTCGACATCCACGGCGGCGGTATGGATCTGCTGTTCCCCCACCACGAATGCGAGCTGGCGCAGAACACCGCCGCCCGCGGCAAGGGTGGTGTCCACTATTGGATCCACAACAATATGATCACCATCAACGGCAAGAAGATGGGCAAATCCTACGGCAACTTCATCACACTGGAGGAGCTCTTCTGCGGCACACATCCTCTGCTGCAGAAGGCATACAGCCCGATGACCATCCGCTTCTTCATTCTGCAGGCGCACTACCGCAGCACGCTGGACTTCAGCAACGAGGCGCTGCAGGCGGCCGAGAAGGGGCTCAGGAAGCTCTTCCAGGCGGCCCGCGACCTGGAGTCGGTGGAGGCCTCGGCAGGGGCGGCCGACGCCGGCGAAGCCAAGATATACGAGGAGATCTACGATGCCCTCTGCGATGACCTCAACACCCCGGTGGCACTCTCGCACATATTCGAGGCGGTGAACATAGTTAACCGCGTCAAAGACAAGTCGCTGCAGATCGGCAGCGCCTCTCTGGTGATTCTGCGCAAGATATTCAAGGATGTCCTGTGCGGCATTCTGGGACTGGAAGACGAGCAGGAAGAGGGGGCCGGCGCACAAACCGTCAGCGGCCTGATGGACATAATTCTGACAGAGCGCCAACAGGCCCGCGCCCAGAAGGACTGGGCCCGCTGCGATGCCCTGCGCGACGCCCTGGGCAAATTGGGCATCCGCATCAAGGATACTAAAGAGGGCAGCGAGTGGAGTTTGGAATAACCCTTAATTCAATCATATGACTCTATTCATAATCACGATAATAGCCACCGTCGGCCTCTCCTTTTTGTGTTCGATGATGGAGGCTTCGCTCATGTCCAGCCCGATATCCTACCTCACCATGAAAGAGGAGGAGGGGGACAAGGCGGCCGCCAAGCTCAAGAAATACAAGACCAACATCGACCGCCCGCTGGCTTCTATCCTGGTGCTCAACACCATAGCCAACACAATGGGCGCCGCCATAATCGGCGCGCAGGCAGCCAACCTGTTCGGCAATGCCGCTGTCGGCTGGATTTCAGCGCTCACTACGGTGATGATACTGCTGTTCTCCGAAATCATCCCCAAAAACATCGGAGCGACCTACTGGAGACGCCTCACCGGCTTCACCTCCACGATGATAAGCATACTGATAGTGATAACCTTCCCGCTTGTGATAATTGCCGAATGGGTCACCGGCCTGATAGTAAAGGACGACGGCGAAAAGACCGTGAGCCGCGAAGAGGTCTCCGCAATGGCCAACATCGGCGAGGAGGAGGGAGTTTTTGACAAGGGGGAGAACAAGATCATCCAGAACATCATCAAGCTGGACAACATCAAGGCCTACGATGTGATGACTCCCCGCGTGGTGGCCGCCGTGGCCCCGGAGAGTATGACTCTGCTGGATTTCTACAAGGACCCCGCGTTCAACCACCACTCCCGCATTCCGGTCTATGTAGAAAGCCCCGACTACATCACAGGCTACATTCTGCGCAACGATGCACTGGAGATGCTTGCAAACGACCGCTTCAAAGTGACTTTGGGAGAGATCAAGCGCGACATCACCCTCTTCAACGAGGAGGTGGCAATCAGCGACATCTGGGAGCAGCTGCTCAAGAACAAAGAGCAGATCGGCCTCATAATAGACGAATACGGGTGCTTCTGCGGCATCATAACCCTTGAGGACATCATTGAGACCATCCTGGGCCTGGAAATCATAGACGAGATGGACGAAGCCAGCGATATGCAGCAATATGCCCGCGAGCGCTGGGAACGGCGCCAGAAGCGTTACCGCCAGATCGACCTGCCCGAGCAGATGGAAGGGGACGCCGACCAGGACCAGCCGGTCATCATCCGCACCAATGTGGAGGAAAATGGGGCGCCAGACGCCGTCACAGCCCGCAGAGCCGCAGATAAGGCAGACACCCGCACCGGGCTGGCAGACAAGTCCGCAGAGCCGGCAGGCGGGTCAGAGGCAGAGACTCCCGCAGCAGAGGCCCCAGCAGCGGATTCCGGAAAATCGGCTTAAAGCCTACTGCCGGGCCAGCAGCACAGTGGCAAAGGCCTCGACCCCCTCTTCGCGCCCCACGAACCCTATTTTCTCGCCCGTGGTGGCCTTGATGGAAATCGCGTCCACATCAGCCTCCAGCACGCGGGCGAGCACAGAGCGCATCTTATCTACGCAGGGTGCTATCTTGGGTGCCTGCAACAGCAGGGTAATATCGGCATTCACAAGAACATATCCCCGCTCTTTCACCATCGCGTAAGAGCGCGCGAGCAGTATCTTGCTGTCGATGCCGGCAAATTCGGCCGAAGTGTCGGGGAAATGATGTCCGATGTCCCCCAGGGCCAGAGCCCCAAGCAGCGCATCGCACAGCGCGTGGATAAGCACATCGCCGTCGGAGTGTGCCACGCACCCCTTTGTATGCGGGATTTCTATCCCGCCGAGCGTAAGCGTCAGCCCGCTCGAGAGGCGGTGCACGTCATACCCGTTTCCTATTCTGAAATCGCATTTCATACGACAAATTTATTACCTTTGCTTGAATTTAGAAAACAGCACTAAACAGCTTCCTACTATGGCTATCACATTTTTTCCGCGACCCAAGTACAGAGTCTTCAACTACACCCCGCGCTACTGGGACGAGAGCAAGGAGCGCCTGAAGAAACTTTACGAGAAATACGGCAAGGAGTACCCGGGCGACAAGGCCGTCACCGCACAGAAGGCCGCAGAGGATCTCAAGGGCGTGGCCCCGTACAGTGAAGTCAAGGAGGCTCTGGAGAGTGCCGGTCCCCGCCACGTTCAGGGGCGCACCGCCTCCTACATCCCCGGCCAGTATATACGGAGCGCCTACACCAGGGACACCGCCACCCGTATGGACGAGAAAAAGAGCAACAAGCCGCTGCACGCCGTAATAATGTGCGCCACCGTGCTGGCCGCCGTTGCTGTGGCCTACTATCTGAGCCAGGGTCTGGTGCAGCTTGTCCGCTGATATCCTCCCCCATAAATGCAAGCGAGACGGATGATTAAAGTACTGCCCGGCAACATAGCCAATCTGATAGCGGCGGGAGAGGTTGTGGGAAGACCCGCGTCGGTGGTCAAGGAGCTGATGGAAAACAGCATTGACGCCGGCTGCGGCTCCGTATCGGTGATTGTGCTGGATGCAGGGCGCACCCTTGTGCAGGTGATAGACGACGGCTGCGGAATGAGTGCAGAAGATGCCGCCCTCTGCTTCGAGAGGCACGCCACAAGCAAGCTCTCCAGCGCCGAAGACCTGGAGAAAATCCTCACCTACGGCTTCCGGGGCGAGGCGCTGGCCTCCATTGCCGCAGTGGCGCAGGTCACACTCAAGACCAGAAGGGAAGAGAATGCAGCCGGGGTCCAGATAGAGGTGGCTGACTCGCAGATTCTCTCACAGAAGGCGGTCGCCACCCCCAAGGGTTGCAACATCGCGGTGAGAAACCTGTTTTACAACGTCCCGGCGCGGCGCAAATTCCTGAAGTCCGATGCCTGCGAAATGCGTCAGATAGAGCAGGCCTTCCTGCGCGTGGCCCTCGCCCGCACCGACAAGGCCTTCACCCTCAAGCACAATGGCAAGGATCTCTATAACATCCGTCCCGCAGCCTCGCTCAAGCAGCGCATAAGCGATCTCTGCGGCCGCGCAACGGCCGATGCTCTGGTGGGTATCGCCACCCAAACCGACATAATAAAGATTTCCGGCTTTGTGGGGAGCCCTGCAGAGGCCCGCAAAACCACAGGCAACCAGTTTTTTTTCATCAACGGCCGCCATTTCCGCAGCCCCTACCTGCACAAGGCGGTGTGCCGGCCATACGAAAACCTGGTGCGCGAAGGATACACCCCCTCCTACTTCATATTTCTGGAGTGCGACCCCGCCACGGTGGATGTCAACATACACCCTCAGAAAACTGAAATCAAATTCACAGAAGAACATATAATCTTTGACATACTCTCCGCCTGCGTGCGGGAGGCGCTGGGGCGCGGCGCATTCGCCCCCACGATCGACTTCGAGTCGGGCGAGGTGCTGGATTTTCCCGTCGCCGGGCGCAGTGACGCTCCGGCGGGGGGCGGCAATCCGTATGCCGGCGGCCAGTCGGGCGGCTTCGGCTATCCTCGGAGAATGGACTGCTCCCCTCTGTTCGGCAGCCTGGAGAAAGGCCTCCGGCAAAGCGGCGCAGCTGCAGAGGAGGTCGGCTTTGAAAAAGATGGCGCAGGGGAAGAAAACGGCGGCTGCACAGACGGTTTCGGCGGCATCGGCACCCCGGAGCAGAACGGCTTTGGCAGCACCCCCGGCGACTGCGGCGACCTCTACGGCGGCCTCACCGCCCCCGGTTATGGCTACGGCCTTGGCGACGACGACGGCTACAGCGCCAATGTCATTGTGACAGGCAGGCTGATAGTGGCTCCCGTGCGGGAGGGGCTTGCTGTAATCGACATCCGAAAGGGGCAGGAAGCGCTGCTCTACCACAAATACTTCGAGTTTCTCTCGCAGGAGAAGTTCATTTCCCAACGCTCTCTCTACCCCCAGCAGGTGGCCCTGAGCCACAACATCTACTCCATAATCCTGGAGAATATGGAAAAAGTCTCCCAGCTGGGCTTTGACATACGCGACTTCGGAAACGACACCATCATAGCCTACGCCGTGCCCGACGGCTTCCCCGCAGAGGAGGAGGCGCTGCGCGATGCGATGGACAATCTGGCCTCCTCGCTGCAGAGCGAAATCTCAGGGGCGAACATCCGCTCCTATGCCTCCACGCTGGCCTCCTCGGCCGCACGCAGGCTCTCCCACAACCTCAACCCGGTGCAGGCCCGGATGCTGGCGGATGACATACTGGCACTGCGGGCCACCTATGGCACCGACCTTGCTACACGCTGCATCGCAATCATTTCTAACGAAGAACTGGAGAAAAAGATATGAACAGTTACCGCTGGCGCTCTTTCGCTGACTCGATACCGCCCGTCACCCGAAACCTGATACTGATAAACTTCATCGTGTGGATCTTTACGGAGCTCACGGGGGATAGGATGTACTCCATCTTCTCGCTCTTCCCGTTCGAGTCGCAGTTCTACGGGCATTATCAGCTTGTCTCATATATGTTTATGCACGGCGGCTTCTGGCATCTGTTCTTCAATATGTACACCCTGCTGATATTCGGCACCCCGCTGGAGCGCACCTGGGGCAGCAAAAAATACCTGCTGTTCTATTTTGTGACCGGCATCGGAGCGGCCCTCTGCCATAATCTGGTGGCCCATCTGCAGGTTGCAAGCCTGATTGGCGGCGGCAATATTATCGCCGCCCAAAACATTCTGCGCACCCCCACCGTGGGGGCGTCGGGCTCCATTTACGGCCTGCTGCTGGCCTACGGAATGCTCTGGCCCAACACCGAGCTGCAGCTGATTTTCCCTCCCGTGAGGCTCACGGCCAAGTGGTTCGTGATAATTTTCGGCGCGATAGAGCTCTTTACCGGCATCACCGGAATGGGTGGCGGCGTGGCCCACTTCGCCCATCTGGGAGGTATGCTGTTTGGCCTGGCGCTGATACTTTACTGGAAGAAAAAGGGGAGGATGTATTACTAAATGGCCAAGATTCACTATCCGAAGAGCGAAAAGCCCAAGCGCAACAAGACCTGGTACAAGAAAAAGAGCGAACGCGGGCTCAGCCTCTGGCAGATTGTGTTCAGGGTGTTCGTGGTTCTCTGCGCCCTGTGCCTCTGCATCTCCTACCTTTCTATTTTCATTGACCCCGCCTTTATGGCGCTGCCCTACTTTTTCGGGCTCTACTATATTCCGATATTTTTTCTGAATGCGCTGCTGCTTGTCATCGGCCTGATAAGGATGCGGCCCTATGTGGTCGTTACGCTGGCGGCGATGCTCCCTTCGCTGTTTTTTGCCGACCTGTTTGTCAAATTCGGGCGGGAAGAAAAGAGCATAACGGGCGACGAGGTCAAGATCATCACCTACAACGTAGGACGCTTTTCCGCCGCCGCAAAGGGGATGAACGAGGCGCAGGCCCTCGCCAAAGTGTGTGAATTCGTTTCGCGCGAGGCGCCGGACATCCTCTGCCTGCAGGAATTCTACACCGCCGACACCGCCTCCTTAGGCCGCATCCTCAAGTTCCTGCCCTACCGCTGCCACCACTTCTTCCGGGAGGGCGGCTCCTACTGCGGCAACATAATATTCAGCCGCTATCCGATTGTGGACAGCGGAGCCCTCACGTTCAAGGATTCCCACAACCTCTGCATCTGGAGCGATCTGCGAATCAACGACGCCAAAGTGCGCCTTTACGACTGCCACCTGCAGAGCACCGGCTTCTCGTTCACCAACTTCGTAAAGCGGCTCTCCGGCAAAGGGCATCTGTCAGACGAGGTCGTGGCTGTGCACGAGACCCTCTCGCACAGCAACATCCGGCGCAGCAAGCAGGTGGGCACCATCCACGACCACATACTCGCCTGCACCAGTCCCACCATAATCTGCGGCGACTTCAACGACACCCCGATGTCCTACACCTACCACAGGCTGGCAGCATCGCACAAAGACAGCTTTGTGGACGGCGGCAGCGGCTTCGGCGCCACATTCTCCGTGCTGTGGCCACTGCTGCGCATAGATTATGTGCTGGTGCCGGAGAATGTCTCCTGCGACCGCACCCACATCGTGAGGGTGCCCTATTCCGACCACTACCCCGTGAGTTCACTCATTTATTTCTAACAATATGAACGAAGATCTCAAATACGAAGTTGACGCGGCCGTCAAGGCTCTTGCCGACGGCCTGATTATGCTCTACCCCACCGACACGGTATGGGGCCTTGGCTGCGATGCCACCGACAGCGATGCTCTGGAGCGCATATTCGCCCTCAAGATGCGCAGCGACAGCAAGTCCCTCATCATTCTGGTGAACGATGCCGATATGCTGTGCAAGTATGTGCGCGCCATCCCCCCTATGGCCATTGACCTGCTGGAGATCAACGACCGCCCGATGACCATCATCTACCCCGAGGGGGTCGGCCTCAGCGAGAAGGTGATCGCCGAGGACGGCAGCGTGGCCATCCGCATCCCGAAAAACGAATTCTGCTGCGAAATGATAAAGGCGTTCGGCCGCCCTGTGGTATCCACCAGCGCTAACATCTCCGGAGAGGAGACTCCCGGCTGCTTTGCCGAGATCAACGCCGCAATCCTGGACGGCGTAGACCACATCGTGGAGCCTTCGCTCGAAGAGAGCAGCACCGGCCGCTCCTCCCAAATCATCAAGCTTGGTATGAACGGAGAGGTCAAGGTGATACGCGAATAAATTTTGGGAGATATAAAAATTCTTTTACCTTTGCACTCCACTTGGCGGGATAGCTCAGCTGGTTAGAGCGCATGATTCATAATCATGAGGTCCCCAGTTCAATCCTGGGTCCCGCTACTGTACCGAAAGCCACCTGACGGAATGTCCGGTGGTTTTTTAGTATGTTTGCACTATGCCGAGTTACCTTCAAGTTGAGAACATCTCCAAATCTTACGGGCCCAAAGTCCTGTTCAAGAACATCTCGTTCAACATAAACGAGGGGGACAAAATCGCCCTCATAGCCCCCAACGGCACCGGCAAAAGCTCTCTGCTGAACATTCTCGCGGGCAGGGACTCCAGCGACCGCGGTGGCGAAATCAAGTTTCTGAAGAACATTGTGATAGCCTTTCTGCAGCAGGAGACCCGCCTGGACCCACGCAAAAGCATACTGCAGGAGGTGGTCGGCCGCGTGGACCCCGCCAAGACCCACCGCGACATCTGGGACATAGAGCAGCAGGCGCGCCAGATACTCTCTTCGCTGGGGCTCCACGACCACGACCGGCCCACCGAAGGGCTCTCCGGGGGCGAGGCCAAGCGGGTGGATATAGCAGGGGTGCTGGTGGCCGGGGCCGACTTCATAATTTTGGACGAGCCCACCAACCACCTTGACCTGGAGGCGATAGAATTTCTGGAGGACTACCTCTCCAAAAGCCGCCGCACCCTGTTTATGGTGACCCACGACCGCTACTTTCTGGACCGCGTGTGCAACACCATCCTGGAACTGGACGGCGGCAACCTCTACACCTACCGAGGCAACTATCAGTATTATCTGCAGAAGCGGCAGGAGCGGCTGGCGGTGGCCAGCGCCCTGAGTGACAAATACCGCAACATCTACCGGCGGGAGCTGGAGTGGATGCGCAGCACCCCCTGCGCCCGCACCGGCAAGGCCCGCTACCGCGAGAACGCCTTCTACGACCTGCAGAGCAAGGCGGCTCCCGTCCGGGAGAACCGGCAGCTCTCAATCAATCTGGGCAGCTCGCGCCTGGGGCGCAAGATTGTCAACTGCAGAGGCGTGGGCTTCAGCTTCGGCGACAAATGCATCCTCAAAGACTTCACCTACAACTTCGCCCCGGGCGAGAAAATCGGCATAGTGGGCAGCAACGGCATAGGCAAGAGCACCTTTCTGAACATAATCACCGGCGCACTGCAGCCCGACTGCGGCACAGTGGACTGCGGCGAGACAGTCCGATTCGGCTATTACCGGCAGGAGGGGATGCACTTCAAAGAGGAGCAGACGGTGCTGGAGGCGGTGCGCGAAATAGCCGAGACCGCACGCGATGCCGGGGGCAACCCCATTGCCGTCACCACCTTTCTGCAGCAGTTTCTCTTTCCCGTGTCGATGTTCAACACCCGCATCGACCGCCTCTCGGGCGGGGAAAAGCGGCGGCTGTATCTGCTCACGGTGCTTATGCAGCGTCCCAATGTCCTGATTCTGGACGAACCGGCCAACGACCTGGACATTCTCACCCTCAATGTGCTTGAAGAGTATCTCAAGAGCTACGACGGCAGCGTGATAATGGTCTCCCACGACCGCTTTTTTATGGACAAGATTGTGGACCATCTGTTTGTGTTTACCGGCGATGGCAATGTCAAGGACTTTGTGGGGAGCTACAGCGAATACCGCGAATACATTCAGGAGGTGCGCAAAAGCCAGGCGCACGCCGCACGGGCGCAGAAGCCCGCCGCCGCGCCCAAGGCCAGAGGCGCCGCCACGCAAAAGAAGAAGCTCTCCTTCAAGGAGCAGCGCGAACTGGAGCAGCTGGAAAAAGACCTTGCCTTATTGGAGAGCCGCAAGGCCATTCTGGAGCAGGAACTCTGCTCCGGCACCCTTGACATCGCCGCCCTGAACAGCAAGTCAAAAGAAATAGAACAGGTTATGGCCGACATCGACCTTAAGGAGATGCGCTGGATAGAACTCTCTGAATAGCCCGTTATGCTTAAAAGAATCTGCATTCTGCTTTTGGTGGCCGCAGCTTCGTGGGGCTGCCGCGCCCAAAACGATTTTCTCTCGTCGGTACGCTGCGACAAAGCCTCCGAAGAGACTTTCCGCAAGGTGGCCGACGCCCTGAAGGAGCACCGCGACCTGCCCCGCAGCGCTCTTCTGCTGATGGCGGCCCGGCAGTTTATGGGCACAGAGTATGTTGCCGGCACCCTTGAGCAGGAGCCCGAGCATCTGACCATCGACCTCAACCGCACCGACTGCATACTGTTTGTGGAGATGTGCCTCTCTATGGTGCAGACCGTGCAGAGCGACAGCATCACCTTCGAGCAATTCTGCCGCAACACGCAGAGCCTGCGCTACCGGGGCGCCGTTGTGGCCGGCTACACATCGCGCAACCACTACACCTCCGGCTGGATTGCCCAGGGAGAGGATATGGGCCTCTTCACGGAGGTCTCGCAGCAGCTTGGCGGCGTGCCTCTGAAACAGGAGTTCAGCTTTATGAGCACCCATCCCGCCTCCTACCCCCGGCTTGCAGATGACCCGGCCGCCGTGGAAGAAATCCGGGAGGTGGAGCGGGAGCTGTCGCGGCGCAGTTACTGGTATCTGCCCCAACGCGGCATAACCGCCCTCTGCGAGGGGGTCCGGGAGGGGGACATCATCTGCTTTGTCACCCCCATCGCTGGGCTGGACATCGGTCACGTGGCGATTGCCGCGAAGAGCGGCGGCAGTATGCACTTCATCCACGCCTCCAGCAGGGCTGGCAAGGTGGTGCTGGAGGCGCAGAGCATAGCCGACTACGTTCTCACGCACAAATCTGCCCGCGGCATCAGGGTCATCCGCCTGAAGTAGCCTACCAGAGCCCCATCTCGGCATAGGCGGTGGCGACATCTACCCCGGTGAATACCACCGCCGGATACTTGATGGCGCCCACCGCCGGAGTCGCGGCCGCAACAAACCCGAGGCCGCCGGTGACATTGGAGGGGAACACCACCGCCTCTGTAAATTCTTCGATGATGTAGTGGCTCTCTGCCGAGATGTTGGTAAGATAGACATACTCCTCGTATGTGGTGGTATATACTTTAGAGCGGCGCTCAAGGCGGAATGCGTCCCCTGTGTCGAATGTGCCAGTAAACTCCTCGAATGTATAGCCAAGGCTGCTGTCTTTCACCCTCAAGGTGTAAGAAGCACCTTTGAAACTCCTGCTGGTGAACTGATTGTATACATTTCCCTCTATGCCCGCCTCGCCCATTATGGACATACCAGAAGGGTGCAGCAGCGGCTCGTTCGAGCTGTCGAAATGGTGGGCGATGAATACAGAATCCACATCCTGCCCCGCAGGATTCACCCTGAACAGGACATCCTCCATCTGCAGCAGGTAGTAGTGCACCTGGCCGTCGGGCTTGTCGTGCACCGTGATGTCGTAGTAATGGTTGGTATAAGCGTAGCCGTCGACATACTCCACCAGGCTCAGCGAGTCCAGGGTGCAGGAGGTGCAGGCGCTGCCGGGCACTGTGAGCGTGGCACAGGCCCTGCCGGAGTTCTTTGCGGCGGTGAAGGTCACCTCGTCGCCGGGCATGAGCTTATAATCAAAGCTGTAGCCGGCGTAATTCTGCGCCGCATCGCCCCAAACATCCTCATAATCGGGCTCTATCCCAGAGAGCACGGTTTCCGGGCCGCCGTTCACCGAATATGTCACCTTTGCGCCATATTCGCTCCGGCAGGTGCTGCCGCTGCTGCTGAATATGTACACCTCGTGGGATGTCTTATCCTGCAGCAACTGCGCGGCAATCACCAGCATCTCCTCATTGCCGGTGACATCTATCTCTTCCACCAGGCCCTGACAGGCGCTGCAAATCGTCAGGGCAGCCATTATTGTCGTGATCTTTTTCATTTCCAAAATTTAAAATGTGCGGGTATAGCTGAATGAGGGGAGGATGGGGAGCATCGTCACCTTTTTGATTCTGACATAAGAGTGCTGCGCGCCGTCGTCGGCAGTCTCGGCTGACCTCTCGGTGTATACGAAGTCGGGATTCTTATTGTTGTACACATTGTACACCCCGATATTCCAGATGCGCTCTCCTCGGGGCTTCTGCCTGCGGAAGTTGACCCCGACGTTAAGAGTGTGGCTCTCCGGCAGGCGGTAGTTGCCCCGGCAGGGGGCATAACCGACATTTTCTGCGTGGCCGTTTATGTCCAGAACTGCAAAATCCCTGGTGCTGAAGGTTGTGACCCCGCCCGAGAGGAACTTCCAGTTGGCGCAGACATCTATCCTGTCGGAGATTTTATGGTTGAGGACTATGCTGATATTGTGGCGGCGGTCATACTTGTATGGATACCACTCTCCGCCGCTGATGCTGCCATCGGGGAAGCGGCGCTCGCTCTTGGCCAGGGTGTAGCTAAGCCAGCCGGTGGTCTTCCCTGTCTTCTTCTGCACAAAGAATTCCGCACCGTAGGCCCTCCCCTCGCCGGTGGAGACCTTGTTTTCCCAGCCGGAGGTGGTCAGAATCACAGTTACGCCGTCGCGGTATTCCAGCACATTGTCCATCAGTTTGTAATACCCCTCCAGCGAGAGTTCCCAGCCGTCTCCGGCATCCCAGTAGGTACCCAGCGACACCTGGTCGGCTGTTTCCGGCCTGATGTTACCGGTGATGGGGACCCAGAGGTCGGTGGGCAGGCTTATGTCGCTGGAAGAGAGCAGGTGCACATACTGCGACATGCGTGAGTAGGAGGCCTTTACGCTGACATTGCCGCCCACATCCAGACGGCCCGAGAAGCGCGGCTGCAGCGAGATGTAGGGCTTGCCCCGGGTGTAGAACAGGCTTGCGTGCAGGCCGGGGTTGAAGGATAGGCGGCTTCCCACCACAAAGTCGTCCTCTATGTAGAGCGAGGCCTCGTGCCCTATGAAGGTCTTGCCGCCGAGGCTCATTATCACGGTATCCTGCTCGTAGTACCCCTCTATCTCCATATGCTGGCGGATGTCTGTGCTCTCCGGGGAGAAATTGTGGTAGATATACTCCGCCCCGAACTTTATCAGGTGCTCCGGGGCGGGGTTGTAGTCAAAATCAATCTTTACGTTGACGTCGTTGATATCAGAGTCGTAGTTCAAGCTGGTCTTCCCCGTCATAGTGTACTCCGGACTTTTGGTCTTCTCGCGGTAGATCAGATCGGTGTCCATCTCGTAGTGGTTATAGGCTATGGTGGTGTTGGCAAACAGGTTGCCGGCAAAGCTGTGGTTCCAGCGCAGCGCCGCCACCGTGTTGCCCCAGTCCAGGTTGACCCTGCCCATAGACGCCCTGGTCGTGTGCAATTCGCCCCCGTCCGATATCTCCTGCTCGTTCTGACTCACCAGAAAGCGGTCGCGTCCGTGATAGACGGTGGCGATGAGCCTGTCGCCAGAGCGGAACTTGTGGGTTATCTTGCCGTTCAGGTCGCCGAAATAGTAGTTGGTCGGAATGTCCTGCATCTTGAGCAGCGGCGTAAAGAGGAATGTGTGCAGCACGCGGCCGCTCAGGGAGAAGGAGGTCCTGTCCTTTACGATGGGCCCCTCAAGATGGATGCGGTCGGTGAGCGTGCCCACGCTCACAAGGCCGTGCAGCTCCTTGCTGTTGCCATCGTTGGTGCGCACGTCGATAACGGAGGAGAGGCGGCCGCCGTAGCGGGCGGGGAACGATCCCTTGAACATCGTGACCTTCTTTATCGCCTCGGGAGTGAAGACAGAAAAAATGCCCAGCATATGGTTCACTCCGTAAAGAGGGATGTCGTCCAGCAGAATCAGGTTCTCATCGGCGCCGCCTCCGCGCACGTAGATGCCCGCATTGCCGCTCACGCCTCCCTGTACTCCGGGCATATACTGCAGCGCCTTGAGCACATCAGTCTCGCCGAAGAGGGCCGGCATCGAGGCCAGCTGATGCGAGGGGATTTCCAGCGCGCCGGTGTTGGTGGACTGGATTCCCGCCTCCTTGCGGGCTGTGACCACCGCCGCCTTCAGCAGTGTCCCCGGCTCCAGGGAGATGTTTATCACGGTGTCCCGCGTCAAATCGACCGTCACGGTGCGGGAAGCGTATCCGATGTAGGTCCACTCGAGAGTGTGCCGTCCGGCGGGCAGCGACAGGTTATAGAATCCGTAGTTGTTGGTAACGGCGCCGGTTATGACCCCGCTTCTGGAGGTGAGTCCACACACGACCCCGGCCCCGATGAGCATCTCGCCCGTCTTGGCATCGGAAATGTAGCCGCTCACCACCACTTTGCGCTGCGCCTTCGCAAAGTGGGCGCAGACACAGAGTGCCAGCATTATCAGCAATATTTTCTTCATAGCGAAAAGGTTAAGCTTTTACACAAGCCGCAGCCTGGCGATCTCAAGATCTTCCGGAGTGGTGATTTTGATGTTGTGGCGCATCCCCTCCACCAGGTTTATGCGGTAGCCCGATGCCTCCACCACGGAGGCGTCGTCGGTGAAGGCGGGATTGTAGGGCTGGCGGTATGCCGCCTTGAGCACTTCGCTGCGGAATACCTGCGGGGTCTGCACCAGCCGGATTTCGTCCCGCCGGAGGACATAGCTCTCGGGGCCGCTGACCTCGCGCACCGTCTCCACCGGTGCCACGGCGGGCACTGCGTTGCCCAGCGTCTCGCCATATCCGAACATCGCCTCCAGAAACTCGCCGCTCACAAAGGGGCGCACCCCGTCGTGCACCGCCGCCACGCTCTCGTCGGGCAGATACCGCAGCGCGTTCTGCACTGAATGGAAGCGGGTTATGCCGCCGGAAGGTATCGCGTAACGCTCCAGAAAGCCTGTCCGCGCACAATAATCCTTCCAGTACTCCTTCTTCTCCTGATTTATCACCACGATTATCTCCACAGGAAAGGAGAGCGAGAGAAAGCGCTCTATGGTGTGTCGCAGAATCGGCTTGCCGCCGATCTCCAGAAACTGCTTGGGGAGCTCGCCGCCCATACGGCTGCCGCTGCCTCCCGCCACTATTATCGCATATTTCTTTCTGGCACCCATAGCCGATATTGCATCTTGCGCTTCGCGCATTAATTTATAAACTGTCTTGCAAATGTAACCATATTTCCCGCAAAATGACTAAATTTGTGCCTCTAACACAACTCATCTGATATGGATTCAATCAAAAAAATACAAAGGGCTCTGATATCCGTCTTCTACAAGGACGGCATTGACCAGATCGCCGCAGCGCTCACAAGCCGCGGCGCAAAACTCCTCTCGACCGGCGGCACCTACGACTACCTCGCCTCCAAAGGTTTCGAGGTAGAGAAAGTAGAAGACCTCACCGGCTACCCCTCAATTCTGGGAGGCCGCGTCAAGACCCTCCACCCCAAGGTGTTCGGCGGCATTCTCGCCCGCCGCGACAACGATGTCGACTCCAGTCAGATGCAGCAATACGACATTCCCCCCATCGACCTGGTGGTGGTGGACCTCTACCCCTTCGACGAATATGTGGCAAAGGGGGCTTCGCATCAGGAAATCATAGAGAAAATAGATATCGGCGGCATCTCGCTCATCCGCGCTGCGGCCAAGAACTACAAGGACGTGGTCATCGTCCCCTGCCAGAGGCTATACGGCAAGCTGCTCGATTGCCTCGAGAGCCACGACGGCGGCACCACCGAGGCCGAGCGCCTCGGATTCGCCAAATGGGCCTTTGCGGTGAGCAGCAACTATGACACCTCCATATTCAGCTACCTCAACGGCGACGGCCAGGTGAGCGCGTTCGCCTTCAGCTCGATGGACGCCACCGCGCTGCGCTACGGGGAGAACCCCCACCAGGAGGCGGCCTTCTTCGGCAAGGAGGGTTCGCTGCCCCGCCAGCTGCACGGCAAGGAGATATCCTACAACAATATGCTTGACATAGAGGCCGCAATCGAACTGATAGACGACTTTGACGGCACGGCGCTGGCCATCATCAAGCACAACAACGCCTGCGGCTGCGCAGTGCGCCCCACAATCCTCCAGGCCTGGAAAGACGCCCTTGCGGGCGACCCCGTGTCGGCCTTCGGCGGCATCATCGCCACCAACGCCACTGTGGACAGGGAAGTTGCCGAGGAGATGAACAAAATCTTCTTCGAGGTCATCATCGCCCCCGGCTACAGCAGCGAGGCGCTGGAAATCCTCAAGAGCAAGAAGAACCGCATAATTCTGGAGCGCGGAGCCGTCCGCCCCTCCGACATCAAGTTCCGCTCCCTGCTGGGCGGCGCCCTCGTGCAGAGGCGCGACACCGTGGCGGAGACCCCCGCTGACCTCACTCCTGTGACCGAGGCCAAGCCCACCGAGGCTCAAGTCCGCGACCTGCTCTTTGCCAACCGCGTGGTCAAGCACTCCAAGAGCAACGCCATTGTGCTGGCCAAGGACGGAATGTTGCTGGCCAGCGGCATAGGCCAGACCAGCCGCGTAGACGCCCTCAAGCAGGCCATAGCCAAGGCCCGCAGCTTCGGGTTCGACCTCACCGGCGCAGTGATGGCCTCCGACGCCTTCTTCCCCTTCCCCGACTGCGTTGAGATAGCTTTCGAGGCGGGCATAACCTCCGTAATCCACCCCGGCGGCAGCATCCGCGACGGCGAGAGTGTGGATTTCTGCAATGCCCACGGTATGGCAATGGTCACCACCGGCAAGAGACACTTCAAACATTAGCAAACAGTAAAAATCAGATATTATGCCTTTTTCTTTCCTGACACAAGAGTTGGCCATGGACCTCGGCACCGCCAACACCGTCATTTTCATGAATGACAAGAAGGTGATCGACGAGCCTTCCATCGTCGCCATCGATGCCTACACGGAGAAGCCTATGGCAGTGGGGACCCGGGCCAAGCTGATGCACGAGCGCACCAACCCCGGCATCAAAACCATCCGCCCCCTCAAGGATGGCGTAATCGCCGACTTTGACGCCGCCGAGATTATGATCCGCGAGCTTATCAAGATGATAAACTACAAGAAGTCGTTCCTGACTCCCAACCTCAAGATGGTGGTGGGCATTCCCCAGGGCTCCACGGAGGTAGAGAAGAGGGCAGTGCGCGACTCGTGCGAGCACGCCGGCGGCCGCGACATCTATATGGTGTACGAGCCTATGGCGGCGGCGCTGGGCATCGGTCTTGACGTGACCGAGCCGAGCGGCAATATGATCGTGGACATCGGCGGCGGCACCACCGAGATCGCCATAATCTCCCTGGGCGGCATCGTGGCCGCGCAGAGCATCCGCGTGGCGGGCGACATCTTCACCTACGAAATCCAGCAGTATATGCGCCAGCAGCACAACATCCGCGTGGGCGAAATCACTGCGGAGGAGATCAAGATAAAGATAGGCGCGGCCGTCACCGACCTGGAGGAAGAAATCCCCCCGATGATTGTGAAGGGCCCCAACATTATGACGGCGCACCCCATAGAGGCCGAAATCACCTCGCAGGAGGTGGCCCACTGCCTCGACAAGCAGCTGGCCCGCATCGAGGCCGGCATTCTGGAGGTGCTGGAGCAGACTCCCCCGGAGCTCTACTCCGACATCGTGGACAAGGGAATCTACCTGACCGGCGGCGGCGCCCTGCTCAAGGGAATCGACCAGCGCTTCGCCAAGAAGATCAACATCCCCTTCCACGTTTCCGAAGACCCTCTGCGCGCCGTGGCACGCGGCACCTGCGCAGCCCTCAAGAACATAGAGAAGTATCCTTTCCTGATGCGGTAACCCCTGATGGACTACAACTCCCGTTCATACAACCTGCTCATCACCATCGGCGTGTTCATCGCTCTGGAGATAATCTCCATAGTAATGATTGCACAAAACAGTGTGCTGCAGCGCTATCTGATAATGAACGGGATCCGCTCCACCCAAGTGTTTTTCTGGGAGCGGAGCGAGGGTATCCGCGACTTCTTCAAACTGCGCGCCTACAATCAGGCGCTGCAGGAGGAGAACGTGGTACTGCGGGGCAAGATCGCGCAGCTGCAGTATCTCGAAGAGCTGCGCGAGGCGCAGGACACAGTGCAGGGGCTCTACCGCTGGATTCCCGCCAGCATCATAAAGAACAACCCCAACAAGCAGCACAACTATCTCATCCTCAACCGAGGCGCCAAAGACGGAGTTGAGACCGAGATGGGGGTGGTGACCCACAACGCCATAGTAGGGGTAGTGGGGGCGGTGAGCGAGCATTACTGCTATGTAATCTCCTTTCTCAACAAAAACCAGACTGCCAGTGCGATGCTCTCCGGCACCACCGACTTCGGCCTGCTTACCTGGGACGGC
This sequence comes from Bacteroidaceae bacterium, assembly GCA_963662035.1. Classification (GTDB taxonomy): domain Bacteria; phylum Bacteroidota; class Bacteroidia; order Bacteroidales; family UBA932; genus Equibacterium. The sequence continues at coordinate 127,771 of CAVLDO010000001.1, forward strand.
ATCGACGGCCGCAGCGCCACCCTCTCGCACGTCCCCCTCTCCTGCCCCGCCGCCATCGGCGACACAGTGCGCACCAGCGGCTATTCCACCATCTATCCCCCCGACATCCCCATCGGAGAGATTACCGACATATACGACGTGAGCGGAATGTATAAGGATATGAGCGTCAACCTGTTCCAGGACATACGCAGCCTCAAGTATGTCTATGTGGTGCAGAGGCACCACAAGAGGGAGATAGACGCCCTCAGCAAAACCGCAAAATAGAGCAGATGCCCACCTATCTCAGACAGATACTCTCCTACGCAGTGGTGATTCTGCTCCAGGTCATCGTAAACAACCACGTGAATCTGGGGCCGATGATCTACATCTGCCTGATACCGCTGCTGGTGATCTACCTGCCGCTGGACCAGCGGCCGTACATCTCCCTGATAATAGCTTTCGGATTGGGGCTGATAATCGACATCCTCTCCGACGGAGTGCTGGGGCTCAACGCCGGCGCCGCCACCCTCATCGCCCTGGTATACAAGCCGCTGTTCTATCCGGTGTTCCAGAAGAACAACTACAGCAAAAAATATATCCCCCCCATCGCGGAGAGCGACATCTGGCACCACACCCTCTATCTTGCCATAATCCTGGCAATCTACTTTCTGTTTTACATCGCGTTCGACGGCCTGACAAAGACCACTCTGCCGGCATCCCTCATCAGATATGCGGTGAACATCGCCGTGAATCTGGCTGCCGCCGTCTTGGTGGACGTGACCCTCTTCAACCGCAGCTAAGGGAATGAAGATCTATCTAAGCAGGCGCAACACCATATTGCTTGTGTTGTTTGTCGTGTTCCTGGCCATCGCCGTCAGGCTTTTCTCCATCCAGGTGGTAGACAAGCAGTACCGCGAGACAGCAGACAACAACGCGCTCAAATATGTGACCATATACCCCGCCCGCGGGCGGATCCTGGACCGCAACGGCAACACGATAGTGGAGAACAAGCTCACCTACGACATTATGGTGACCCCGCGCCGCGTGGAGCCCTTCGACACTCTGGCCATCTGCGAGGTGCTCGGCCTGACGCCGGAGTATGTGCGGGAGAAATTCGACTATTACAAGGCCAACACCCGCAAAATCGGCTACGGCTCGATGCCCTTTCTCAAGCAGGTGAGCAGCGAGCAGTACAATGCGTTTGCGGAGAAGGCGTTCCTCTTCCCCGGCTTTGACGCGGTGGCCCGCACCGCCAGGGTTTACCCCATAAACGCCGGCGGCAACCTCATCGGCTACGTGTCGGAGGTAGACCGCGACTATATAGAGAAACATCCCTCCTACCGCAGCGGCGACTATGCGGGCAAGACCGGCATAGAGCGGGCCTACGAAGACCGGCTCTCGGGCGAGAAGGGGCACACGGTGTATTACCGCGACGCCAGCGGCCGCATCAAGGGGCACTACGACAACGGCTCCCTTGACAAGGAGGCCATCGCCGGCAGCGACATCAACACCACCATCGACGCAGAGCTCCAGGCCTACGGCGAAATCCTGATGAAGAACAAGGTGGGGAGCGTGGTGGCCATAGAGCCCTCCACAGGCGAGATTCTGACCCTGATTTCCAGCCCCGGCATCGATGTAAACCAGCTGGCGGAAATCAACAAATACTACAAGGAGATCAGTTCCAACCCCTACAACCCGATGTTCAACCGCACCGTACAGTCGGCGCAGCCACCAGGCTCGGTGTTCAAGCTGGTCAACGGCCTCATCGGCCTGCAGGAGGGGGTTCTGAAAAAAGAGACCCTCTACCCCTGCAGCCGAGGCTACTCCTACGGTAACATCCACGTGGGCTGCCACGGTCACCAGTCCCCCATCAACCTGCCCCAGTCCATAGCTATGTCGTGCAACGCCTACTACTGCTACGTGCTGCGCTCCATTCTGGACAACAAAAAATACGACAACATAGAGGAGTCCTTCAGTAAATGGCGGGAATATGTCACCAGCTTCGGCTTCGGCCACAAGCTGGGCAGCGACATCCCCTACGAGCTGGGGGGCAATGTCCCCACCGTGAACACCTACAACAAGCTCCACGGCAAGGGGCGCTGGAAGTCGCTCTCGATAATCTCCCTCTCCATCGGGCAGGGAGAGCTGGGCTGCACCCCGCTGCATCTGGCCAACCTCTGCGCCACCATCGCCAACCGGGGCTGGTTCTACACCCCCCATATGATCAAGGGCGACGAGACCCACCCGCTGGATTCGGCCTACACCGTGCGCAACTACACTATGGTGGACACCACCTACTTTCCCCTGATTGTGGAGGGGATGAATATGTCGGTTTACGGCGCGGGGGGCACCTCCCACATCGCGCAGGTGCCCGGGGTCGATATGTGCGGCAAGACCGGCACGGCCCAGAACCCACACGGCGCCGACCACTCGGTATTCATCTGCTTCGCCCCGCGCGACAATCCCAAGATTGCCGTGGCGGCCTACATAGAGAACGGCGGCTTCGGCGCGACCTGGGCCGCCCCCATCGCCTCCCTTGTGGTGGAGAAATACCTCAACGGCGAAATTGCCGACGGGGCGCGCAAAGATCTTGAGACGCGCGTTAAGAGCGGCTACCTGCTGGACAGGGTCCCCGTCAAAAAACGCAGGAGATAACTTATGGGCAGATCAAAAAACACATACCGCAATCTGGACTGGGTCATCATAGGATGCTGGCTGGCGCTGGTGCTCTTTGGCTGGCTCAACATATTCTCCGTGCTGCACGGCGACAACGACAACCTGCTGCGGATATTCGACTTCAGCCAGAAATACGGGATGCACTTCATCTGGATATGCATCTCCACTATTGTGTCCGCCCTGATAATCAGTGTGATTCCAGCTAATTTCTGGCAAGGGGTCACCTGGATATTATATGCCGGCGCCATTTTGCTGCTGCTTGCCACCCTCGTTCTGGGCGTGAGCAGCCACGGCTCCAAGAGCTGGATTTCAATAGGCAGCTTCCGGCTGCAGCCGGCCGAGTTCTCGAAAATCACCACCTCGCTGGCCTTGGCCTCGCTTATGAGCAGATACGGCTTCAGTCTCAAGAATTTCTCCAACGTGCTCTCCATAGCGGTGCTGCTGCTGCTCCCGATGGCGCTGATTCTGCTGGAGAAGGAGACCGGCAGCGTGCTGGTGTATGTGGGCTTTCTGGTGGTGCTCTACCGCGAAGGGATGTCGGGCTGGCTGCTGACCATCGGCTTTGTGATAGTGCTGGAGTTCATTCTCACCATCATCACTTCGCCATACGTGGCGCTGGTGATCGGCATTGCCATATTTCTGCTGGCATATTTCTTCAGAAAAGACAGCTACATTCTCGCTGGCATAGTCACCGCCCTGACGGTGACCGCGCTGGTATTTTTCCCCAAGCTGCTGCAGATAGAGGCCATAGCGGAGGTGAACCCCTTCCCCGCCGAGACCTACCTGGCCATCGTCACCAGCATTGTGGCGGTGGTGATGATTCTGCGCCTCACAATCCGCTTCCCCCGCAAGATATTCGAGCGCAATTCGTTTATAGTGCTGCTGTGCGGGGTACTGTTCGTGCTCTCGGTGCAGTTCCTCTACAACAACGTGCTGCAGGAGCACCAGAAGGGGCGCATAGATGTGTTCCTGGGGCTGGTGGACGACCCCAAGGGGGCGGGCTATAATCTGCACCAGTCAATGGTGGCCATCGGTTCCGGCGGACTGGTGGGCAAGGGGTATCTGAACGGCACCCAGACCAGCCTGGGCTACGTGCCGGAGCAGGAGACCGACTTCATTTTCTGCACCATCGGCGAGGAGTGGGGCTTCTTTGGCTCGCTGCTTGTACTGGCGCTCTACCTGACTCTGGTGGCGCGGCTTATCGTGGCCTCGGACAAGGCCAAGAATGCCTTTACCCGTATTTTCGGCTACTGCGTGGCGATGTGCATCGCCGTGCACGTGGTAATCAACATAGGGATGACCATCGGCCTTATGCCGGTAATCGGCATACCGCTGCCGTTTTTAAGCTACGGCGGCAGCTCGCTGCTGGCCTTCAGCGTGATGCTGGCCATCTTCATCAGGCTTGACTTTGAAGGAAAGAAAGTATAAAAACACATAATATGAATTTCGCAGACAGACACATCGGACCAAGTGAAAAACAGACAGAACAGATGCTGGAGGCATTGGGAGTGGAATCTCTCGACGCCCTGTGCGAGAAGACGGTGCCCCGGGACATTATGCTCCCCGCTCAACTGCCTCTCGAGGCCCCTATGAGCGAAAGGGAATATCTGAGCCGCCTTCGGGCAATCGCAGCCAAAAACAAGCCCTTCAACTCCCTCATCGGAATGGGCTGGTACCGCACCGAGACCCCCTCGGTGATTATGCGCAACATCTTTGAGAACCCCTCGTGGTACACCTCCTACACCCCCTACCAGGCAGAAATATCGCAGGGCAGGCTGGAGGCTCTGATGGTGTTCCAGACTATGATTGCCTCCCTGACCGGCTTCCCCCTCGCCAACTGCTCGATGCTGGATGCGGCCACCGCCACTGCGGAGGCTATGCGGATGATGTACAACCTGCGCAGCCGCGAGGCTGTATCCGCCGGCCGCAACCTGCTGTTCGTGGACGAGAACATATTCCCCGACATACTCTCCGTGCTCCAAACACGCAGCGAAGCTCTCGGCATCGAAATGATGGTGGGCAGCTGGGAGAATTTCATAATCAAGGAGCGCTGCTTCGGCGCAATCCTGCAGTACCCCGCCGCAAACGGTGCGGTTAACGACTACTCCGCCTTCTGCCAGAAAGCCCACGGGCGCGGGATGCTGGTGACCGCCGTATGCGACCTGCTCTCGCTCTCCCTCTTCAGGGAGCCTGCAGCCTGGGGCGCCGACATCGCGGTGGGCAGCGCCCAGCGCTTCGGCATTCCGATGGGCTTCGGAGGCCCCGGCATCGGCTATATGGCAACCCGCGACGAGTACAAGAGGTTCCTGCCCGGCCGCATAATCGGCGAGAGCCGGGACCGTCTGGGGAATGTCGCCTACCGCCTGGCCCTGCAGACCCGCGAGCAGCATATCAAGCGCGAGCGGGCCACGAGCAACATCTGCACCGCATCGGCACTGATGGCCATAATGACCGGAATGTTTGCCGCCTGGCACGGGGCCGAGGGCATCCGCGGCATCGCCGGCAGCGCCTACCATTATGCCCACCTGTTTGCCCACACCCTCAGCAAAAACGGCTACATCGTGGCCTGCAAAAACTTCTTCGACACAATAGAGGTGCACGCCCCCAACGTGGAGTCCATCCGCTCGCGTGCCCTGGAGATGGGCTTCAACTTCTTCTACCCCGACGGCGAGAGCATCCGCATCAGCTTTGACGAGCTCTCCTGCCAAAGCGAGCTGGAGCAGCTGTGCGAGATATTCCAGGTCAAACTGACCTCCGCCGCCGCTATTCAGGAGCCTATGGCACGCGAGAGCGCCATCCTTACCTCCCCGGTGTTCGAAAAATATCACAGCGAAACCGAAATGATGCGCTACTTAAAGCGTTTGGAGCGCAAGGACATCTCCCTGACCCACTCTATGATTCCGCTGGGCAGCTGCACAATGAAGCTCAACGCCGCCACCGAGATGATGCCCCTCACCTGGCCAGAATTCGCCGGGGTGCACCCCTACGCCCCCAAAGACCAGGCGGCCGGCACCCTGCAGCTGATTTCCGAGGTGGAGCACGACCTATCGGTGATTACCGGTATGGACGCCTGCTGCCTGCAGCCCAACAGCGGCGCCGCCGGCGAATATGCGGGCCTTATCACCATCCGCAACTATTTCAAGGCCACCGGTCAGACTCAGCGCAAGGTAATGCTGATTCCCGCCTCGGCCCACGGCACCAACCCCGCCTCGGCCACAATGGCCGGCTTTGAGCTGCAGATTGTGGACTTTGACAGCAACGGCGACACCAAAGTGGACTCTCTTGAGCAGATGGCCGCCGCTGCCGGTGACCGCCTGGCGGGCCTTATGATAACCTACCCCTCCACCAACGGCATCTTCGAAGAGAAAATCGGCCGGATAGTGGAGATAGTGCACAGCTATGGCGGTCTGGTGTATATGGACGGGGCGAATATGAACGCCCAGACCGGCATCACCAGCCCCGGATTTATCGGCGCCGATGTGTGCCATCTGAACCTGCACAAGACCTTTGCGATGCCTCACGGCGGCGGCGGTCCGGGCGTGGGCCCCATCTGCGCTACCAAGGTCCTCGCGCCATATATGCCGGGCCATCCCGTGGTGCCCGCCTGCGGCGGACACGCTATGAGCGCGGTGGGCAGCGCCCCCTACGGCAGCCCTCTGCTGCTGCCCATCACCCACGCCTACATCAAGATGCTGGGCGCAGACGGTCTCAGAAAGGCCTCCCAGATGGCCATTCTCAACGCCAACTACATCTCCAAAGCTCTTGAGGGGCAGTACAGCACCCTCTACAAGGGCTTCGGCGGGTTTGTGGCGCACGAGTGCATCCTTGATCTGCGCAGTTTCAAGGCAGAATACGGCGTGGACGCCACCGATGTGGCCAAGCGTCTGATGGACTTCGGTTTCCACGCCCCCACCCTCAGTTTCCCCGTGCACGAGACCCTTATGGTGGAGCCCACCGAGAGCGAGTCCAAAGAGGAGCTGGACCGCTTTGTGGAGGCGCTGAAAACCATCAAGGCGGAGTGCGAAGCCATCAAGGCCGGCACCTTGGACGCCGACGACAACCCACTCAAGATGGCGCCCCACGTGGCGGTGGAGGTCTGCAGCGACTCCTGGAGCCACACGTATGGCCGCGAGAGGGCCGCCTATCCTCTGGACTGGATCAAAGACAACAAGTTCTGGCCCGCCTCGGCCCGCGTGGACAACGGCCTGGGCGACCGCAAACTCATTCCCACCCTCTAAACTATGCACAACCTCCTGTTTGTAAACTGGGATGTCAATCCCATACTGCTGCAGATCGGCCCTCTGGCCATCCGCTACTACTCGCTGCTGTTTGTGGCGGGGTTCCCTCTGGGCTACTGGATGTTCTGTAAGTTCTTCCGGCGCGAAGGCAAGAACACAGACCTTCTGGAGCCGCTGCTCTACATTCTGCTCATCGGCACCATTGTGGGGGCGAGGCTGGGGCACTGCCTCTTTTACGAACCCGAGTACTACCTCAAAAACCCGGTGGAGATTCTCAAGGTGTGGCACGGCGGCCTCGCCAGCCACGGCGGCGCCATCGGCGTGCTGCTGGGAGTCTTCTATTACGCGCACCGCTACGGAAGCAAAAACCATTTTGACACCATGTGGCTGCTGGACCGCCTTGTGATAGCCATCTGCTTTGCAGGGTGCTTCATCCGCCTGGGAAACCTGTTCAATTCGGAGATTTTCGGCGGCGCCACCACCCTTCCCTGGGGCTTCAAATTCCCCCGCTCGGCGCAGTGGGTCGCAGAATACGGCCCGGCTGTCTATCCCCCCGACGGCACCGCCTGCCACCCCACACAGATCTACGAGGCGCTCAGCTACCTGCTGCTGGGATTCGTCCTGCTCTGGGTTTACTATAAAAAGAGCGACAAGGTTTACAGGGGCTGGATTTTCGGAGTCTTTCTGATAGTCCTCTTCGGGATGCGCGTCCTCATCGAGTTCATCAAGAACGACCAGGTGGCCTTCGAGAGCGCAATGCTGCTGAATATGGGGCAACTGCTCAGCATACCATTCATCATTGCCGGCATAATAATACTGGTGATGAGTTATGTCAAAAAACAGCCCGTGCTGATGATCACTCCCAAGGAGGAGCCAAAGGCCAAGGGGCCCAGGATGAGCCATTCGCAGCGTATGGCCGCCGGTATGAAACAATAGCCGCCTATGCAGATAGAGAGTCCCTCCACAGAGTGGAAAGATTATGAGCTCATTGACTGCGGCGACTTCTGCAAACTGGAGCGCTTCGGCAGATATGTAACCATACGCCCCGAGCCCAAGGCGCTCTGGAAAAAGTCCCTCCCCGACAGCGAATGGGAGAAGATGGCCCACACCCGCTTTGTGCCCGGGGGCGGCTTCTCCACCGCCGGACAGCAGGACAGCGGCTCGTGGAAGCCTCTGCGCAAGATGAGCGACCAGTGGCCCATAACCTATCAGCCGCTGGATTTGACCCTGCGGATGGGGATGACCTCCTTCAAGCACGTCGGAGTATTCCCAGAGCAGGCCTCCAACTGGGACTACATCTACCGCAACACCCGCGCTCTTGTGGAGAATGCCAAAGGGGAGAGCGTAAAGGTTCTCAACCTCTTCGCCTACACCGGAGGCGCCTCGATAGCCGCGCGCAAGGCGGGGGCCGACGTCACCCATCTCGATTCGGTGAAGCAGGTCGTGACCTGGGCCCGCCAGAATATGGAGCTCAGCCGCCTGGACGGCATCCGCTGGGTGGTTGAAGACGCCCTCAAATTTGCCCGCAGGCAGGCGCGGCGCGGCAACAGATATCAGGGGATAATGCTGGATCCTCCCGCCTACGGCCACGGCCCGGACGGGGAAAAATGGCGTCTCGACGACTGTCTCTACGAGATGCTCTGCCTCGTGGGGCAGATTCTCGCTCCCGAAAAGAGCTTCTTGATACTCAACCTGTATGCCAACGGCTACTCCTCCCTGATTGCCGACACCGCCGTCAGAAGCGCCCTTAATCTCCCGGCGGAAGCCGCGACCGAGTGCGGAGAACTTGTGCTGCGCGACCGCTTCGGCAAGGTTTTGCCCTTAAGCGTGTTTGCAAGGGTAAAGATGCCGTAATTCAATATTTATTATTACTTTTGCCAGTATCCCATACGGAATACTCAATTAACTATCATTCAATATGCAGAACATTTCAAACTACGATTTCACAGGCAAGAGAGCCATCGTGAGGGTTGACTTCAACGTCCCCTTGAACGACAAATTCGAAATCACCGATGACACCCGCATCCGCGCAGCCATCCCCACCCTCAAGAAAGTTCTTGAAAAAGGCGGTTCGCTGATCATTATGTCCCATCTTGGACGGCCCAAGGGAGTTCAGAGTGAATTTTCTCTGAAACACATCATCCCCACCGTAGAAGAAAAGCTCGGCTGCAAAATCCAGTTTGCAGATGATTGCATGAAGGCCGATGCACAGGCTGCGGCCCTCAAGCCCGGCGAGGTGCTTATGCTCGAGAACCTGCGTTTCTACGCAGAGGAGGAGGGTAAGCCCAGAGGCCTCAAGGCAGATGCCACCGACCAGGAGAAGAAGGATGCCAAGAGCGCTGTCAAAGCCAGCCAGAAGGAGTTCGTGAAGAAGCTCGCCTCTTATGCAGACTGCTACATCAACGATGCGTTCGGCACCGCACACCGCGCGCACGCCTCCACAGCCCTCATTGCCGAGTACTTCCCCAACGACAAGATGTTCGGCTATGTGATGGAAGGCGAAATCAAAGCCATCAACACCGTGCTGGAGTCTCCCAAGCGCCCTCTCACCGCAATCATCGGCGGCAGCAAGGTTTCCAGCAAAATCGGCATAATCTCCCACCTGCTTGACCTCGTGGACAACCTCTGCATCGGCGGCGGCATGGTCTACACCTTCAAGAAGGCTATGGGCGGCAAAATCGGCAAGTCCCTCTGCGAGGACGACCAGTTTGACGTGGCTCTCAACGTGCTCAGCGAGGCCGAGAAGAAGGGCGTCAAGGTTTATCTCTCCGAGGATGTGGTGGCCGCAGACTCCTTCAGCAACGATGCCAACACCATCGTGTGCCCATCCAACGCCATCCCCGACGAATATGAGGGTATGGATGCCGCAGAGAGCAGCGTGGAGAAGTTCAAACAGGTGATCCTCGCTTCCAACACCATACTCTGGAACGGCCCTGTGGGCGTGTTTGAGATGCCCAACTTCGCAAAGGGCACCAACGCCATCGCAGAGGCTCTCAAAGAGGCTACCGAGAAGGGCGCCTTCACCCTGGTGGGCGGCGGCGACAGCGTGGCTGCAGTCACTCAGCTTGGCTATGCCGACAAGGTAAGCTATGTATCCACCGGCGGCGGAGCAATGCTCGAGTATCTCGAGGGCAAGGTTCTCCCCGGCATCGCAGCCATCAGAGGCTAATCATTCACCTCATAAAATCAATCGAGGGCTCCGGCAGAACCGGAGCCCTCTTTTTTGCCCTTTTGCGGCCCGTTCTATCACAAAAAAAGATGGAGCGCAAGTGCACTCCATCTTTATTCGCTTTCGCGTCTGAGAGACCGTTAGAGGACTTTCACGCGAAGGTTGCGATACCATACGGTGTCGCCGTGGTCCTGCAGGCCGATGTAACCCTCGTGGTTCGCGCCGCCGCAGTTGAGAAGATACTCGTAGGACTCGGGCATGGACTCCTTGCTGAATTTGCTGTTGTTCAGCATCTCCTCCCACTTGGGAGTCCACATATGATATTCGAGAACCTGTACGCCGTTGAGGAAGTGAGCCACTGTGCCATCATAAAAGAGGATCTTTGCAGTGTTCCACTCGCCTGCGGGTTTTGCGTTCTGGGGCTTTGCAGGGATCATATCATACAGAGAAGCGGACTGGCGGTTGCCATCGTGACCGAGCTTTGCATCGGGGTGACGCTCGTTGTCGAGAATCTGATACTCGGGGCAAGTCTGGTAGATGGCCAGACCGGGAACTTCCTGTGCCATATAGAAGACACCGGAGTTGGCACCCTCGGAAACTTTCCACTCGAAAGTGAACTCAAAGTTCTTGAACTTCTGAGCATCGTAGATGATGTCGCCGCCGTCAACTGCACCTGCCTCTCCGCGGCCGGAACCGTTGATTTTGATGCAGCCGTCCTCGATAGTCCAGGCACCGGGTACGTGGTCGGTGTTGTAGCCGCGCCATCCGGTGAAAGTGGTGCCGTCGAAGAGAGCGATACCCTCATCCGCTGCAGCCTTGGTCTCTGTGGACTCCTCTGCAGGGGCGTTCTTTTTGTTGTTCTTGCAAGCGCCCAGGCTGAGCACTGTCAGGCAGACAACTGCCATTGTAAAGATTTTTTTCATTTTATTGATTTTTAAAAACATCAATCATTAGAGTGCGGGCATATCGGGAAGAGCGAAACCCTCGCGATATGTGTGCTTGATAAGCTCGGCAGCAAATGCCTGGGCATTTACAGGATCTGAATAGGTATCCTGGAAAGTCGGGTGGCCGTCGTGAACGCTGAAGCCGTCCTTAACCTTGAAGCTGAGGGTCTCTTCTGCACCGATGTTGGTGAACTTCATATTCTTGCCGTCCCAGGCGAGTTCGCGGTTGAGGCCCTGCAGACGCACTGCAAGCACACCCATAACCACCATCTCGTTCAGAGGGCCTGCAAACTGGAAGTCAGACTTGCAGGGCACGCGGTTCTCCTTGGACTCCTTGCAAGCGCGCACGAAGTCCATCTGGTGCTGTTCTTCAGCCACCTCGCGGGTAGTCGAAGGTTCGGGCAGGGATTTGCCGGAGAGCAGCCAGGGATCGGTACCGTAGCAGCCGCATACAAGAACATCCTTGCTGCCATAGAAGATGGCGGCACCGCCGTGGCTGTTCATATTCTTGCCTACAGGCCAGCCCTTCGGGAATTCGGGCTTGAGGCCGCCGTCGTACCAGGTAACCTCAACCTCGGGCATCGCAACCTTGGGCATATTGTCGCGTGCGGGGAATTTGAACTTCACGATCTGAGCGTTGGGTGCGCAGTCCATCATCAGGTTGGTGGAGCTGCCCTGGCAAGATGTGGGAGAACCCAGTTTGAGGGCGTCGACTACAGGCTGCAGGATGTGGCAAGCCATATCGCCGAGAGCACCTGTGCCGAAGTCCCACCAGCCGCGCCAGTTCCAAGGGTGATAGATATTGTTGAAAGGACGCCACTTTGCAGGGCCGATAAACAGATCCCAGTCGAGAGTGTCGGGGATGGGGTCGGTCTTTGTGGGAGCTTCGAGACCCTGGGGCCAGATGGGACGGTCGGTGAAAGCGTCCACACGGCGAACCTCGCCGATCACGCCGTTCTGGATCGCCTCGATAATCTGGCGGGTGGAGTTCAGGGATGCGCCCTGGTTACCCATCTGGGTAGCCACGCCGTTTGCCTTTGCAAGGTTGGTGAGCAGGCGGGTCTCATATACGGTGTGGGTCAGAGGCTTCTCGCAATACACGTGTTTGCCCATTGCAAGAGCCTGTGCGGCGATGCAGGCGTGGGTGTGGTCTGCGGTAGCGACCATCACCGCGTCAAACTCGTTGCCGATTTTGTCGAACATTTCGCGATAGTCCTTGAACTTCTTGGCGTTGGGGAACTTCTCGAACTGGCCGGCTGCATAGTTCCAGTCGACATCGCAGATAGCCACGATATTCTGGGACTCGAGACCGCTGAGCACCGATGCGCCACGGCCTCCGACACCGATTGCAGCAATATTAAGCTTGTCGGTGGCAGCTACTTTTTTCTTTTTCTTGGGCTCTGCAGCGGATGCACTTGTGGAGCCCCAGAAGGGAGTTGTTGCAATTGCAGCGCCTGCGGCTGCCATTGCACTTGTTTGGAGGAAGGACCTCCTTGACATGTTTTTGCTCATAGATAAATCTTTTATAAGTGTTTGATGTTTTTAGAGTCTCTTGACGCGGACATTGCGGATCCAGAGGCGGTCGCCGTGGCCCAGGAAGCCGATATAGCCGCAAGTGCGCCTCAGACCGGGGTGATCCTGACCGTCGATTGTGCCGTTCTTGGTGGCCTCGGCAATGTCGCCCTCTGTGACAACCTGGCCGTTTACCGTCACGCGAATGTAATTGCCTTTCATATAAATCTCCTCGCTGTTCCACTCGCCCACGGGATTGAGGGCGTCGAGCTTCTTTGCGGGGATGATGCCGTAGAGCGAGCCATGATGCTGATAGGGAGCAAGCCAGCCCTTGTAGATGTCGTTGAAGTGGTCCAGAATCTGTACCTCATAACCTACATAAGCGGCATCGCCTTCGCCGGGAGCGCGCACGCCCACACCGTTGTTGGCGCCGGGAGTAAGCTTGAACTCAAAGCGGAACGCGAAGTCGCAATACTCTTCGTTGGTGTAGAGGTCGCCGCTGTCGGAACCTCCGCGGCTGCGGCTCTCCACAGCAATCTCGCCGTTCACAACATTATAGTCGATCTTGTTGCCGTGCCATTTGTGCAGGCTGGTGCCGTCGAAGAGCATTTCAAATCCCTCGGCCTTCTCCTCATCGGAAAGCCGGACGGGCTCTATGGCGGGGAGCTCGTGGATATAGAGGTCGCGGTATGCCAGACGGCTGCCGTGTGCCTGAAGCTCTATGTAACCCTCCTCGGGGATGGGGAGAGAGCGGTCCCAGTAGTTCTCAAGCACAATGTTGTCCACTACTTTCTGGCCGTTGAGATAAACGGTAACGCGTTCGCCCTGCATTCTGATGTAGAAGCTGTTCCACTCGCCCACCGCATTGTCTGCGATTACCAAGGGCTTGCGCTCGGTTTTCTGATTGTTGTACAGCGCACCGCTGCCCATCTCGGCGTGTACCCAGGTGCGGGCGGTATCCCAGATCTGTACCTGGGGGCAGCTGCGCAGGTAAATGCCGCCGTCACCCTCCCTCTGGCCCGGATAAATCTTCCAGTCCACATACATCTCGAAGTCCTTGTACTTCTTGGTGCTCACAAGGTTGTTGTAGCCCTGGCCCACATACTCTATGTTGCCGTTGGCCACGGTCCAATCCTGCCGCATCACCTTGTCGGCCTCCGCCTGTGCCGCAGCACGTTTCTTGGCGGGCAGCGCATCGCGCAGATAGGGGTTGCCCTCGCCATACCCGTTAGTGGGGATCATACCCTGCCAGCCGGTGAGATCCTTGCCGTTGAACATAGAAACATAACCCTCGTCATCGGCGGGGACTCCTGCAAGATACTTTTCGATGTTCTGCAGGTCATAGCTGTAGTCGCGGCCTGTGTCAATGCTCTTGATGCGCTGCATCAGTGCCACAACCTCTGGACCATAGAAAGAGGGATTGCTGATGGCGATGCGGCGGATAGCGTTGGCCGCCGCCACCTCGGTGCCCTTGTTGTCAAGGAAGCGTCCGGCGTAGATTATGCCGGGGAACGCCTCGGTCGTGGCGACATTGTTCAGCAGGGATACCTTCTGGGCATCGGTTGTGGTGTATTCCATAGCCGCGCGGTAGCGGAGCAGGCGTTGGGTGCCGTTCTCGCCGGAGGCGTTGACCTTGTTGATATATGCCTCCAGGGCGTAGCCGGCGAGGGAGGTATTGTTCATATTGTCCGCCAGAATGTTGAGAGTCTGGGGAATGTCGGCCACTTTGATGATCATCGGCCAGTATTTGCTCTTGATGCTTTCGGCAACGATTCTGTTGCGGTTGTTGAGAATCTCGTAGATCTCGGCATCGGTCTTGTCGTCCATAGCCGCAAGCACCGCATCCTGAATCTTGGAGACATTGGCTGATGTGCTGCTTTCGAGCAGGCCGTAGAGAGTATTGACGTCGCACTCCTGCGACACGCAAGCAAGCGCACTGTAAGCGGCATCGCTCACCTTTGCGCTGCTGTTGCACAGCGATCCGAACACCAGGTTCTTGTCCGCCACGGAGTGACGCTGGCCTATGAGGTCTATTATGGCAGTCTTGCCGTTTTCGCCCGCCCTGTCAAAATAAGGGGTCACTGCGGCTACAACCTTGCCGGGGAAGCTCTTGAGGCAAGCTTCGGCAGTTGCGGCGTCCTTCTCGCTGCCCACCAGAGCGGCCAGATCGGGGAGAACCGATGCATCGGCGGTCTTGGTCAGCGCCCAGGCGGCCTCGCTGCGCAGAGTGGAATCGCTGCAGGAGAGATACTGCCTGTAAAAGTCAATAAGGCTGCCGTCCTTCTGTTCGCCGAGCCACCACACGAGGTCGGCCTTTATGGCATCGCTCTTCACGGATGCGATGTTCTTCACGATAGCCTCTTTGGCTGCCGCGACATCGTTCACGCGGTAGAGCTCGTCAAAGAGGGCTACATTGTCGGTGTTCTTGCTCTTGAGGGTCTTTACCAGCTCCTTCACTGTGGGAGCGGCGGTTGTGCCGGGGTCAAGTTCAGACACCACGGTGGTGTTCTTGTTTTCGTAATTGTCGCCCATAAACATCAGCAGGCGCACGAAGAGCTGCTTGACCGTGGTGTCCCGGCTCTTGTCGGCGTAGCTGCGCAGACAGCCGGTCACCGTCTGCGCGGTTTCGCCGCCCACCTCGGTGGCCTTTGCGGCAATAGCGCCGAAGGCATACTCCACGGGAACCATCGAGTCGTCCTGCTTCACGAGCATATCGTACAGCAAGTCCATACCGTCCTTGCCGGTGCCGATGAGTTCGGTGGCGAGCTCATCGTAGAGTTTCATATCGGTCGCGGGGAGACGGTTGAGCGCATCGCCCACAACGGTCTTTGCGTTACGCTGTGTTGACTGTGCAAAAGATGCCGACGGGAATGAAGCCGCAAGCGCAGCGATGAGTACTATTCTTTTGAATATCTTTTTCATTGTGGTTTTCTCCCGAACGGTTAAAGTTTCCAGGGTGCACGCATCGGCTGGTCAACCAGGCGGTTGGCGGCGTCATCATTGATAAACAGCTGCTTGTCGGAGTCGAAATGCAGCGTGCGGCCCAACTGCAGAGCCACAGCGCCCATATTCACTATGGTGCTGCTGCGGTGGCCGTTCATCTCGTTGAGGGCGAATTTCTTTCTTGTCCTCACGCACTCCAGGAAGTCGGTCCGCTGGGGCAGGGGATCGGGATAGTCGGCAAGTTTCTCCCTCCAGCCGGGGATGTCGCACACGAAGTTGTTGTAGACATTGCCGTTGGGGCCTGCGATGTAAGGGGTGCCGGGATCGCCGTAGTCTGCGCCCCAGAGCACGATCTTGCAGCCGTCGGCGTATGTATAGATAATCTGGCGCCAGGTGCCCACCGCATCGTAATGCTGCTGGGGTGCGTCCACCTCTACCTTGACTGGGCTCTCGTCGTCCTTGCCAAGCAGATACTGCACGGGGTCAAGGTAGTGCTGACCCATATCGCCCAGTCCGCCGGCATCGTAGTCCCAGTAGCCGCGGAAGTTGTCGTCTACACGATGCTCGTTGAACGGCTTGTAGGGCGCGGGACCGAGCCACATATCATAATCGAATCCCTTGGGGACGGGCTGGGGATCGAGATGCTCCTTGCCGACCCAGTAGAATTTCCAGTCAAAACCGGTATGCTTGGAAACAGTCACGGTAAGGGGCCAGCCCAGCATCCCGCTCTGCACAAGTTTCTTCAGGGGAGCGACCTCTGTGCCGAGACCGTAGAAGGTGTCCTCAAAGCGGAACCAGGTGTTAAGGCGGAAGATGGTGTTGTAGCGCTTCATAGCCTCAACCACACGCTTGCCCTCGCCGATTGTGCGGGTCATCGGCTTCTCGCACCATACGTCCTTGCCGGCCTTGGCGGCCTCGATGGACATCAGGGCGTGCCAGTGAGGCGGGGTGCAGACGTGCACGATGTCCACATTGGGGTCGTGGATAAGGTCCATAAAGTTATGGTAAAGGGCAACCTGGCCAAAACCTCTCTCCTTTGCCATATCCTCGCCCCTCTTGAGGCGGGACTCGTTCACATCGCAGATTGCCACAAGACGGTCGGGCATCTTGATATGATGACCGCGCGCAATGCCGCCAAAACCGATGATGCCCTTGGTCAGCTGGTCGCTGGGAGCGACATACCCTTTGCCGCCGAGCACCTGACGGGGTAAAATGGTAAACGCGGCTGTTGCCGCGACACCTTTGAGGAACTGTCTTCTGCTTGTCATTCTGAGTGTGTTTGATATGTATCCTGTTGTTTACCAAATGGCTACAACTAAAGCGCGCCACTTTATGGCACGACAGCGTACAAAATTATGAAAAAATATTTTAACTTCAATAGCGTTCTCTCTCCCTCAGCAGGTCCTTTTCTTTGATGGCCTCGCGCTTGTCGAACTCCTTCTTGCCGCGTGCAAGGGCTATCTCCAGCTTGGCATAGCCGTGTTCGTTGATGAACATCTTGACGGTGACAATCGTCAGCCCCTTCTCCTTGACGGCGCGCTGCAGACGGCGCAGTTCGCGGGCGTTGAGCAGCAGCTTGCGGTCCCGTCTGGGATCGTGGCGGTTGAAGCTGCCCCACCAATATTCGGAGATGTTCATATTGCGCACAAACAATTCGCCGCCCACGAAATAGCAGTAGCTGTCGGCAAGGGAGGCCTTGCCGGCGCGGATGGACTTTATCTCGGTGCCGCACAGCACTATGCCGGCGACAAACTTCTCCACGAACTCATAGTCGAAAGAAGCCCGCTTGTTTTTGATTACTACCGAACTTTTGGCCTTTGGCATACCCTATCGCTTGTTTGTGACCTGGATATTGGTTACGAGCACGCGGCTCAAATTGGTGGAGTCGTAGTGGCGGAAGGCCAGACATATTGTAACCCCCTTGAAATCGTCCAGGCAGTATTCGTGATGCGTGAACTCGGAAGAGCTTGTGGTGACCTCCTCGCAGATTTTTTTGCCGAAGTAGAGGGAGCCTCCGGCGATGGTGCCGATCCACACCTCGTACTTGTCGCCGAGATATTTTTCAGCCGATGCGCTGCTCTTGACGTCCCACTTGGCATAAAAGCCCTCCGAAGGGACTTCGAACAGGGGAGTCGCCATCACATTGTCGGGAGAGAGGACTTTGCCGAGATATTCGTCGTAAGACTCCGAGTAGGCGTAGGTCTGCTCCTGAGAGTCGCGGCAGCAGCGCCAGCCGTAGCCGTCGCCGTCATTGTCTATGGTGTTCCAGCCAGAGGGGAGGTCGTCCTCCACCAGCAGGGTGGACCTGTTGAAATTCTCGTTCAAAAGATACACGATTTCCGGCTCCTGGGTCACTGTGAGCGCCAGGGTCGCCTTGCCGGCGGCGATTATCACCTCCTCCGTGCGGTAGGCATAGCTCTTGTTGGCCGCAAGTTTCAGCTTTAGGGTCAGAGCCTCGCCGGACGAGCCCTTACGGGTCTCGATGTCTATCCAGTCGGCCGCCGTGGAGACCTTCCAGCTGCGGTTGCAGTCAAACTGTATGTTCACATACTGCTTGTCGCTGGTGTATGTTGTCGTGGCCTGTCCGGGATCGGTCAGCTCCAGCGTAGTATTTTCCAAAGAGGGCTCGCAGGCCACAAAAAAAAGCAGTGCCGCAACAAAGAGCACCGGCCGCAACATTGTCTTAATCATTGATCTGAACTATTTTGTCTGCAAATATATGACAAAAATCATACCTTTGCCCCGTGTACGAAGAATATGACATAGTGTGCGTTCTGGGACCGACGGCAAGCGGCAAGACCCGCTATGCGGTGGACTTGGCCCGCCGTATGGGGGCGGAAATCCTCTCCGCCGACTCCCGGCAGGTTTACCGGGGGATGGACATCGGCACCGGCAAGGACCTCTGCGAATACGCCGAAGTGCCCTACCACCTGATAGACATCGCCGACGCAGGTGAGAAATATGACATCTTCCGCTACCAGCGGGACTTCGAGCAGGCCTACCGGGATATCTGCAGCCGCGGCCATCGCGCCATTCTCTGCGGCGGGAGCGGACTTTACATAGAAGCGGCGTGCTGCGGCTACAACCTGCCCGACGTCCCAGGGAATCCGCAGCTGCGCGCCGAGCTTGAACAGCACAGCGACGAGGAGCTCATCGCCCGCCTGGCCAGCCTCAAAAAGCTGCACAACACCACCGACTACGACACCCGCAGGCGCCTGATCCGCGCCCTGGAAATCGCCATATACGAGCAGGAGCACCCGGTGGAGCGGAGCGCCTTCCTGCCCAAGAAAACCAAGTTCATAGGGATGAACGTCTGCCGCGAAGAGCGGCGCGAACGCA
This sequence comes from Bacteroidaceae bacterium, assembly GCA_963662035.1. Classification (GTDB taxonomy): domain Bacteria; phylum Bacteroidota; class Bacteroidia; order Bacteroidales; family UBA932; genus Equibacterium. Next base: position 146,571 of record CAVLDO010000001.1, read on the forward strand.
TCGAGCGCCGCCTGCAGGAGCGCCTGCAAGAGGGGATGGTAGACGAAATAAAAGCTCTCCTGGAGAGCGGGGTGTCTCCAAAAGAGCTTATATATTACGGCCTCGAATACAAATTCGTCACCCGGTACATAATAGGGGAAATCACATATCAGCAGATGTATGACTCGCTCCTGGTCGCCATCCGGCAGTTCGCCAAGCGGCAGATGACCTGGTTCCGGGGTATGGAACGGCGCGGTATCGAAATCGAATGGGTAGACCCTATACGGTCATAATCTCCTTCTCCTTGCTGTCCAGAATCTCCTCCACCTTCTTCACGAATTTGTCGGTGGCCTTCTGAACCTTGTCCTCGTTGTCCTTCTCCACATCCTCGGAGAGACCGTCCTTCTGCAGTTTTTTGAGCGCCTCCATAGCGTCGCGGCGGGCATTGCGGATGCTCACCCTGGCAATCTCGCCGGCGGCCTTGGACTTCTTTACCAGTTCGCGGCGGCGCTCTTCGGTGAGGGCGGGGATGTTGATGCGGATCACTTCGCCGTTGTTCTGGGGGGTGAAGCCCAGATTGGCGTCCATTATCGCCTTTTCAATGGCGTGGATCATGCTCTTGTCCCAGGGCTGGATAAGCATTGTCTTGGCGTCGGGGGTGGTGATGTTGGACATCTGCGGCAGCGGAGTAGCGGCTCCGTAGTAGTTCACCATCACAGAGCCCAGCACATCGGGATTGGCCTTGCCTGCGCGCAGGGTGGCCATTTCTTCTTGAAGATGCGACAGGGCATCCTCCATCTTGAGCTCGGAAAATTCGAGCAGTTCTTTGGCTCTTTCTATCATAGTATTTATCTCTGGTTTACTTTATCCGTTGTTGACCACGGTGCCGAGGCTGCTCTCGCCGGAGGCGATGCGCTCCAGGGTCCCCTCGCAGTTCATATCGAACACTATGACGGGGATGTCGTTTTCGCGGCAGAGGGTGAATGCCGTGGCATCCATCACCTTGAGGTTGTCGGCCACCGCCTTCTCAAAGGTGAGGGTCTCGTAGCGCTTTGCGCCGGGGTTCTTCTTGGGGTCGCTGTCGTACACTCCGTCAACCTTGGTCCCCTTGAGCAGAGCGTCGGCCCCTATCTCGCAGGCGCGCAGCGCGGCAGCCGAGTCGGTGGTGAAGAAAGGGTTGCCCGTGCCGCCTGCAATCAGGACCACTGCGCCGCGCTCCATAAGGCGCACCGCCTCGTCCCGCACATAATAGCGGCACATCGGCTCCATCTTGGTGCTGGAGAAGACTTCCGCCTCCACTCCCGCCGACCTGAGACACATCGAGAGTCCTATGGAATTTATCACCGTGGCCAGCATACCCATCTGGTCGCCGTGGACGCGGTCGAATCCGGAGCCGGCGCCGGCAAGGCCGCGGAAAATGTTGCCTCCGCCCACTACTATCGCCACCTGCGTGCCGCTTTTGGCCACCGAGGCAATCTGGCGGGCAAACAGCGCCATAGTGTCGCCGTTGAGTCCCTTGCCAGAGGCGCCGGCAAGCGCTTCGCCGCTCAATTTAAGAAGAATCCTGTTGTATCTCATATTGTATAAATAGAGCCGGAGATGACTTTCGCCAGCATAATTCAAACAAAAATATTCAAAGATTATGTTATTTACAACTTTAGGTTTAACTTTGCACCGTTCAACCGAAAAAAGAAAACAACATAAAACTATGGCGAAACTCTTCTCTTCTTCTATCGGCAAAAAGCTCATCATGAGCGTGTCCGGACTGTTTATGATTCTCTTTTTGACTATGCACATGGCGCTCAATTTCACCAGCGTGTTCAGTGCGGAGGCATTTGAGAAGGTGTGCGAATTCATGGCACTCCCCGTTGTGACCATCATGGTCCCGATTCTGGCAGCCGGCTTCCTTTTCCATATCGTTTACGCATTCATCATCACCGCCACCAACCTCAAGGCGCGCGGCGGTGTCAAGAGATATGAAGTCTCCAACAAGGCGGTCACCGACTCCTGGGCAGCCAAGAATATGATTTGGCTGGGCATCATCGTGCTCATCGGATTGGGCCTGCACCTGACCCACTTCTGGTCCAAGATGCAGCTGGCCGACCTGACGGGCGGCACCGCCGCAGACCCCAACGCCCTGCTGGGCACCGTGTTCGGCAGCTGGGGCCTCACCATTGTATATCTGATTTGGTTCTTCGCCATTTGGATGCACCTCACCCACGGCTTCTGGAGCGCTTTCCAGACCATCGGCTGGAGCAACAACGCCTGGCAGAAACGCACCAAAGTCATCGGCATCGTGATTGTCTCAATCATTATGCTGGGCTTTGCCGTCGTAGCTCTGGCAGCCTGCCTCAAGGCTCACGGCATCATCGGCTAATCATCCTATTTGAGAAAACTCTCTATTATAGAGTCACATATAAACAGCTTGCTGCGGGGGATGCGGAGACGCTCCCCCGCTTCTTGTAATACCCCGCCGGCTGGCACCAGCCCCTTTTCCACGCCGCGCACGGTGCGCAGCCCCAGCATTACCCGCTCGTTGTAGATTTCCCTCTCTCCCAGCCTTTCACTGCCCTCCGAGGGCAGAGAGCCCCCCTCCAGCGCCGCGCAGTAGCGTTCCACCGAGTCGGGGTTCCAGGAGCGGAAATCACTGCCGTTGAACGAATGGGCGGCCGCCCCAAGCCCGAGATAAGGCTCGCGGGCCCAATAGGCACTGTTATGGCGCGAATAAAAGCCGGGGCGGGCGAAGTTCGAGATTTCGTACTGCAGGTAACCGGCCGCCTCGAGCGTGTCCTGCAGCAGGGCATACTGCTGTGCACAGAGCTCCTCATCAGGCTCGCTGTAGCGCCCGTTTTCAGCAAGACGGCCGAGAGCGCTCCCGTCGTCTATGCTCATCTGATAGGCAGAAATGTGTTCAGGCGCAAGGGCCACCGCCTCCCGCAGATTGTATTTCCACTGCTGCGCGGAGAGACTTCCATAGCCGAAAATCAAGTCTATGGAGATGTTTTCGAAGCCCGCAGAGCGCAGGATGCCGAATGCTTCGCGCGCCTGCGCGGCATTGTGGCGGCGATTCATCCACTTCAGGTGGCTGTCGCAGAACGACTGCACCCCCATACTGATGCGGCCGGCCCCGCATTTGCGGTAGAATGCCGCCAGATGTGGCTGCTGTACGATGTCTTCCGGATTCACCTCAATGGTGAACTCTTCAAGCGCGCAGAGGTCGAAGTTTTCGCGCAGGGCGGCGCATACGGCGCCAAGCTCCCCGCGCGTGAGCAGAGACGGGGTTCCGCCCCCGAAATAGAGGGTCCTGACCCGATCCGCCGGGGTAAAAAAAGAGCGTCGCAGCGCAATCTCGCGCCGCAACGCCTCTATGTATCTGGTGTGCCCGCCGGCGGGGCACAACTCGGAGTAGAATCCGCAATAAGTGCAGAATGAGGCACAGAACGGGATATGGACGTATATCCCCGCCAATTTACTTCAGGATAAGGTCGGCGCTGCCCAGAGGGCCGTCGGTGCTGTAAACATCCACGGAATAGGTTCCCTTGGTGTAGCTGTCGCCGGAGAAGTAGATGCTCATCTCCACCTCGCTGCCCTGATAATCGACTTCGCGCGATGCGCTGCTTATCATCTCCTCGCCGCCGCTGGTGAACATACGCTGGTCGGAGGAGGTCATCAGTATGCCGTCGGGGCCCTTTACGCGGATGTAAATCCTGCGGTAGCCCGACTTGGCTATGGAGTTCTCTATCAGCGTGAGGTCTGTGCGGAGTTTCACAACGCGGCTGCTGCGGTTGGTGACATCGCCGCTGCCGTTGATGCCCACAAGGGCGATGCCGCGGGCCTTGAGCACGCTCCCCTTCTCCACCTGCTTCGCATACTGGTCGGTGGTGGTGCGCAGCTCGTCGTATTTGCGGCGGCTGGCATCGGCATCCTTCTTGGCCGCAGTGGCCTCTTCCCGCAGGGTGGTGTTGAGGTTGTTGAGAGAGTCTATCTGCACGATGTAGTGCCTCATTATGGAACGCATCGTGCCCAGCTCATTCTCGTATTTGCGGATCTGGGCGCGGTTGGTGGCCTCGGTCTTCTTGAGTCGCTCGATCATCTGGTCCACCTTTTCGCGCTCCACGGCAAGGGAGTCGGTGAGCAGGGTGCTGTTGACATACAGCGAGTCGTAGTCGCTGCGCAGGGCCACCATCTGCTCGGTGAGGTCGGCCTTCTCCACCTTGAGCTGCGTTACTATTTTGCGGTTGTTGACCCAGATGGCCACGAGCACTATAAGCAGAATTGCCGCCAGCATACCCAGCGCGATTATTATTTTCCTTAACTTTTCAGCCTGTTCCATAATTTCAATATATAGTCACAAAAATAGTTATTTTTGCAATATACAATCCGTAAGCACCCGATAAAATGAAGTATCTCGTACGCTCTTTAAAGCAATTGCTCTACTTTGTTCTGATTTTCGTTGTCTGCGTGGCCATCGTGCTGCTGCTCAACCACCAGAGCATATCGGCCGTGCCCCTGATGTTCCAGGAGGGGGCGCTGCTGCCGATCTGCCTTATCTTCGTGTTCTTTGCCGCCATCTACCCGCTGGTGGGCTACAGAAAGAGCCATATCGCGATGGACAGCGCCGAGAACTGGCCCGACTACCGCAAAATCATCCTCGAGGTGATGAAAAACGCCGGCTACAACATATCCAAAGAGAGCGAAACCTCCCTTAAGTTCCGCAGCGGCAGCACCGGAGTGCGCATCTCCCGCAAGTGGGAGGATGCCGTCACATTTGAGATTGATGCTTCAGACCCCGCCCGCGTGAATGTGGACGGCCCCGCCCGCGACACCCTCCGCTTTGTGGGCGACATCTATTATTGCTACCGCCAGAGCCACCCGCAAGAGGAGGAGCGGCAATGAAAGTAGTGAAGCGCTATGCCGACCCCATGAAGGCGCATATAGACCGCTCTCTGCTCGAGAGCGAGGGGATAGTGTGCGAAGTGCTGGGCGAGAATTCGATATACAGCGGTCTGGCCCCGGCCGCCTGCTTTTCCATAGAGCTTGTTGCAGCCGACGAAGACTACGAGCGGGCGAAGAATCTCCTGTCAGCCTCGCAGAGCGCCGAGTAGAAATCCTCCCCGAAGGCGGCCTCGATGGGCCCTTTCAGAAACTCATACACCTTGATTTGCTCGCGGCGCCCCTTTTCGAACGCCTCGCGGCAGAGCTCCCAGCGGTGCAGGTTCAAACCCTTGCTGCCGTCGGAAAAATTCACCACACGGATCGGATACAGCCGGCAGGATATCGGCTTGCAGAAAGCGCACTTGCCCATTATGTGAGCCCTCTCCACCGCGCACAGGCAGCTGCCACTCTCGAAAAAGGCGTAGGCGCAGGGATTATCGGGGCATTCCTGCAGGATTTCAAGGCCCGCTGCCCGCCTTTGCCCGGCGCTCATCGGCATCAGCGGGGTCACCATATCGCCGTCGCCGTCAATCTCAAAGAAGCCGGTGCGAAGCACGGTCTCTGCGCCATAGGGTGTCATAATGGGTCTGCAGGCTTCCCAGGCGCGCTCCAACTCTTGCACCTCGGCCTCCTCCACGGGGGCGCCGCTTTCGCCCACCACGCAGCAGGCACCCTTGCAGATGTCATAATCGCAAGCGAAATATTCTGTGAAAAGTTCGTCGGAAACTATTATGTCGTCTATCTGCAGCATATCGCAGGGCTTTGTTGTTTGTGCAAATGTACATTTTTTTTACCTTTGCCCTAATTGGCACACGTTGTGCTGATACCTCCCTACGGATATTATTTTACCGACATTATGAAAAAAATATTTCTCACTTTGGCTGTCGCGTGCGCGACTTTCGGCTTTGCACAAGCCCAGGATATCGAAACTGCCGTAAACGCCTATAACGAGGCGGGCACAATTCTCAACGAAGGCAACGTTTCGGAGGCTCTCCCCAAATTCCTGGAATGTCTTGAAATGGCCAAGACCCTCGGCGAAGAGGGGAGCAACGTGGTCACCGACTGCCAGACAATCATCCCCCAGATTTATATGAAACTCGGCGAGGAGGCTGCCGAGGCAAGCGAATATGACACCGCCATCGAGAACTTCCGCAATGTGATCAAGACCGCCACCGAATACGGCAACTGCGCAGACGAGGCGGAGCGCGCACAGACGCTGGTGCCCAAGATGCTTATGGCAAAGGGTGGCGCGCTGCTCAACAACAAGCAGTTCGACGATGCTGCAGCCGCCTTCAAGGAGGTTGCCATAGCCGACTCCACCAACGTCACCGCGCGTATGCGCCTTGGCCTTGCACAGGTGGGCGGCGGCGACTTTGACTCCGCCATCGAGTCGTTCTCCGACGCCGCATCTATCGCCGGCGAGGATACAAAAGACTACAAGGACGCGATGAAGCAGATTTCAAACTGCTACCTCAAGAAGGCCGTCTCCTGCCAAAAGGCAAAGGATATGCGCGGTATGATGGAGAATGCGCAGCACTCGGCACAAGCTATGGACACCCCCAACGCAGAGAAGCTCATCGGCATCAGCGCCCTCAACCTCAAGCAGTACGACATAGCCATAGACGCCTTTGAGGCTTATCTGGCCCTCTCGCCCAACGCCAAGGACAAATCCCAGATCATCTATCAGCTTGCCAGCGCATACGAAGGCCGCAAAGACCGCGCTAAGGCCTGCTCTTACTACAAGCAGATCGTAGACGACGCCAAATTCGGCGCGGTCGCAAAATACAAGGTGGACGAGGAGCTTAAATGCAACCAGTAAAATTGGAGCTGCTCGCACCCGCGAGAAATAGCGAAATCGGCATCGCAGCCATAGACTGCGGTGCCGATGCTGTATATATCGCGGGGCCGGCGTTCGGGGCGCGTGCCGCTGCGGGCAATCCGGTAGAGGATATCCGCAGTCTGGCCAACTATGCCCACCGCTTCGGCGCCAAGGTTTATGCAGCTGTCAACACAATCATCTTTGAAAATGAGCTGCAGCAGGCCCGGCGCCTGATTTGGGAGCTGTACGACGCCGGGGCCGACGCCCTGATAGTGCAGGATCTTGGCATCACGCAGATGGATCTGCCCCCGATAGAGCTGCACGCCTCCACGCAGTGTGCCATCCGCACCCCACAGCAGGCCGCGATGCTCGCCTCGCTGGGTTTTACCAGGCTGATTCTGGAGCGGCAGCTATCGCTCGATGAGATCCGCGCCATCAGGGATGCGGTAAGCTGCGAGCTGGAGTTTTTTGTGCACGGAGCCATCTGCGTCGGCTATAGCGGCAACTGCTATCTGAGTCAGCACCTTGCCGGACGCAGCGCCAACCGGGGCGCCTGCATCCAGGCCTGCCGCAGCCTCTACGATGTGGTCTGCGAAGACGCCCGTGTTCTCAAACAGAACTGCGCAATACTCTCCCCTAAAGATTTCCGCCTTGACGACAGGCTTATGCAGCTTGCCGCGGCGGGCATCTGCTCTTTCAAGATAGAGGGGCGGCTCAAGAGCGCCTCATACGTAAAGAACGTCGTGCGCCACTACCGCAGCCGTCTCGACGAAACAATCAACGCCGATGCGCGGTTTGCCGCCGCCTCCGACGGACATCCCGAGGGGGGCTTCACCCCCGAAGTCAACGCCACCTTCAATCGGGGCTACACCCGGTTTTTCATAGACGGCAAGCGTGACTGCTGGAACTCACGGGAGAGTTCTAAGTCGCTGGGAGAAATGCTGGGCACAATCCGGCAGGTGAAAGGCCGCACCCGCAGCATCGTCTTGGAGAGTCCGCAGAAGGTGAGCAACGGCGATGGACTGCTGTTCATAACGGGCGAGGGGGAGAACATCGGGATGCGGGCCGATGTGGTGCGCGGCAATGAAATCACCGTGAAGGACACCTCCGGCCTTTTTGCGGGGCAGAAGGTCTTCCGCAACCTCAACATTCTTCTGGAAAAGGATCTGCAGAACAATATGCCCCGCCGCGCCCTGCAGGCACAAATCCGCGTGGAGGGAGGTCTTGCCACGGCGCGCGACGCCGCATCGGGCATCGAGGTATCTGCACCCCTGCCGCAGGGGGCCCCTGTGGCTAAGAAGCCGCAGACCGCCCTGGAGGGTATCGCCCGGCAGCTGGGCAAGCGCTCCGGCATCTTTGACTTCCGCTGCACGGCGGTGGAGCAGTCCCCTGTGCTCTTCTACAGCGCCGCATCGCTCAATGCCCTGCGCCGCGCTCTATCGGAAGAGCTTCAGATGCGGCGGCTGCAGCGCTTCGGGGAGCAGAAGGCACTCGCGGCTGCGGCTGCAGCGGCAAAAGTGGAGGAGGTGCGCTCTGCCATCGCAGCCGGGAAACCCTTGAGTCCAGGCATCTGCCGCGGAAGGGCTTTTTACAGCGCCAACTGTGCCAATTCCCTGGCCCGGAAGGTGCTGCTATCCTGCGGCTACGACAAGGTCGATGATGCCTACGAGATAGACCCGCCCTGCGGCGCCGCCCTTATGCGGAGCCGCTACTGCATCCGCCGCGAACTGGGGCTCTGCCCCAAGGCGAATCCAGGCTGCAAGGCCCCCGGAGCGCTGTTCCTGCTCAATTCGGGACATAGGCTGCGCCTGGAATTCGATTGCAAAAGATGCGAAATGGTTATATCTTTGTAAAATTATGCGCTTTAGGGAGATATATGGAAACAAAATCCTGGGCGAGAGGCTTCGGAAAATGGTAGACGAAGACCGCCTGGGCCACGCCCTGCTGTTTGTGGAACAGGACGGTATGGGGGCGCTGGCCTTTGCCATAGCCCTGTCGCAATATCTCAACTGCAGCCGCCACACAGACGGCGACAGCTGCGGCGAGTGCCCCAGCTGCAACCGCCACCAAAGGCTCTCCTACCCCGACCTGCACTTCGCATTTCCCGTGAGCGCCACCTCAAAACTCTCCGAGCCGGAGAAAAAGCACCCCATAAGCAACTATTTTCTGCGCGACTGGAGCGCCCTGACCCTGCAGAACCCCTATTTCCGCAGCCAGGATCTGACCGCCGCCCTCGGTATGGAAAACAAGTCGGGGGTGATTTCAGTAAACGAAGCGCGGGAAATCACCAACATACTCTCTCTGCAGCCCTTTGAATCGCAATACAAGATTGTGGTGATATGGGAGGCGGAAAAGATGAACGCCGATGCCGCCAACAAGCTGCTCAAGCTGCTGGAAGAGCCCCCGGCAGGCACTCTGTTCCTGCTGGTGACCCACAAGGTGGAGAAGATGCTCGCCACTATAATCTCGCGCTGCCAGGTCATCACCCTGCAGCCTATGGGAAGGGACGAGATGGCCGCGATACTCTCGCAGCGCCTCGGAATTGGCGAAGAGGATGCCCGCAGTGCAGCCGCCTCGGCCTCGGGCAGCATAGGCAAGGCATTTGCCGCGGCCGACAGCGCCCGTCAGGGGAGCGACATAGAAGAGCTGTCGATGGCCTTTATAGAGGCGGCATCCGGCCGTTCGCTCTCGGCGACCCTCAAAGTCAGCGATGCTGTCGCCGCCCTGGGCCGCGACCGTCAGAGGCAATGGTGCATTTGCACGGAAGAGCTTGTGCGCAAGATGTTCTGCTTTTCAGGAAATCTGGAGCAGATTTCTTTCGCCCTCTCAAAAGAGACAGAATTCATCAAGCGGACCGCCCCCGGCATCAAAAAGGGGTTCTACAGCAAGGCATTTACGGCTCTTGACGCCGCCCTGCGCCTGATTGATGCCAACGTGAACGCGAAACTGATTTTCGCAGACCTGGCCAACCGCTTTTACATATATATTTAGCACAATGGATTACTACGACTATAGATTCGACTGCTCTCGCGGATGCAAGGTGGAGCGCGACGATACCGGCCTGCTGCAGGTTGACTACAAACCCGGCTGCTGCAAGCTCTCCGACTTTGACTATCTGAACGGGCTGGACACCGAAAAATACAGGGAATATTACGAAGTCCGCTTCAAGAACACCAGAAAGGTCATTTTCTGCAACGATTCGGGGCAACAGCTCAAAGCGGGCGACCTGGTGATTGTGGAGGCGACCAACGGACACGATCTGGGCATCGTGACCCTCTGCGGCCCCGTGGTGCTGCGACAGATGGCAAAGCGCCGCATCAACCCCGAGACCTACCAGTTCAAGAAAATCTACCGCAAGGCCAAGGCTCTGGACATAGAGCACTGGCAGGAAGCCATCTCGCGCGAATACAGCACAATGATCCGCTCCCGGCAACTGGCAGCCCGCCTCGGCCTCAAGATGAAGATAGGCGATGTGGAATTCCAGGGAGACGGCACCAAGGCAATCTTCTACTACATTGCAGACGAACGTGTGGACTTCCGCCAGCTAATCAAGGACTTTGCAGAGGAGTTCCACATCAGGATAGAGATGAAGCAGATAGGCGCCCGCCAGGAGGCGGGGCTCATAGGCGGACTTGGCGTATGCGGCCGGCCCCTGTGCTGCTCTAAATTCATATCGGACTTCAAGTCCATCACCACCGCCGCCGCCCGCTGCCAGGACTTAGCCCTCAACCCGCAGAAACTGGCGGGGCAGTGCAGCAAACTCAAATGCTGCATCAATTTCGAGGCCTCGACCTACATCGACGCCCGCAAGAGGCTGCCCGATGTACGCGAGCCACTGGATCTGGAGGACGGCCCGGCATTCCTGGTGAAGACCGACGTGCTTATGGGAACTATGTGGTTCTCCTTTGACAAGGGGAATATGGCCAATATGTTCCCCCTCTCCGCCGACCAGGTGCGGCAGATAATCGACCTCAACCGCCACGGCGCAAAGGGAGACCCGGTGATCGAGAGCGCAAAGGGCGATGACACCCCCGACTTTGTGACCGCTGTGGGCGACGACAGCATAACCCGCTTTGACTCCGCCGGCAAGAAGCGCTCGCGCGGCGGCCGTTCGCGCGGCCGCAAGGGCGATGAATCCCGCGGCGCATCGGCCAAGGGGGGCGGCCAAAAAGGCGGAAGCGACAATGACGGCGCCTCATCAGGGGGCCGCAAAAGCGACTCCCGCAAGAGCGGCAGCTCCGACCAGAAGCGGGAAGGCCGTTCCGGCCGCGGCGATGGACGCCCCCGGCAGAACGGAGAGGGGGCACCGCAATTCGAAGGGGGCGAGAAAGGCTCCAGACAGAGGAGGAGCGACGAGCGCCGCAAAGGCTCCCGCCCGAATGCGGAGAGCGGCGGCGCTGCCTCCGGCATCATTGACGCGGCCGGCTCCAACGGCGGCTCGCCCGAGGGCGGAGTCTCCTCCGGCGGCAAGATGCGTGGCGCAGATAACGGCGAAAGACGGGATCGCAGAGGCGGCGACCGCCGGGGTGGTGAAACAGAGCGCCGCAGCCGCGAAGGACGCGATCGCAATGAGGGTCGTGAAAACAGCGGAAACCGCGAGGGCGGCGAAGGCCGTGAACGCCGCAGCCGCGAGGGCCGCGAACGGCGCGACAGACGTGAAGGCCGCGGCGGCGAAAGCGCTCCGGCAGCAAACCACAGCGATGAGAGCGCCTCTTAAAGCCATAGCGGCGGCACTTGCGTCGATTGTGGCGGCGAGCGCCTGCGACTATCCCTACGAGAACTTCTTTCTGGCGCAGGATCTCACCCCCGAGGAGCTGCGGCAGGGGGTCAGCTTCGATTTCCCGATGGATTCCGGCTACACCTACACTGCAATCGTAGCCTGCCGGATAGACGCCACCGCCAGCGTAAAAGAGAGCGTAGAACTCAATTTCAACGTAATTTCCCCCAATTTCAGCTCCTACAGCGAGAGCGTGGCCTTTCCTGTGGTGAGCAATGTCCGCCAGAAAAAAGCCGCCGGACAGGAGGCGCAAGTCCTCTTCAAGCAGCGCGGCCGCAATCTCGACAACCAGTGGGGCTGGCGCTGCGGCATAAATTGCGACTCCCTCCCCGGGCGGTGGCGCGTGATAATTTCTATAAAGGATTCCACCGACCTGGGCCGGGTAAAAGCCCTGGGATTTTCATATAAAGGCCTTAAGAATGAGCAAGAACAAACTCTATAAATTCGCGCAGAACGAAACCTTTTCCTGTCTGATCCAGCCACCCACGGAGCTTATGCTCTCCGGAGAACACCCCCTCAAGGGGCATTGGAACAGCGAGGTGTTCCACAACGACCGCCCCATAGTGCTGGAGCTGGGCTGCGGCAAGGGAGAATACACCATAGCCCTTGCGCTGCGCAACCCGGATGTCAACTACATCGGGGTGGACATCAAGGGGGCCCGACTTTGGAAAGGGGCCAAATTCGCCACGGAGAACGCCCTGCCCAACGTCGCCTTTCTCCGCACCCGGATCGACTTCATAAAGTCGATTTTCGCCCCCGGAGAGGTCTCTGAAATCTGGATAACCTTTGCCGACCCGCAGCCCAAGAGCCCCAACCGCCGGCTCACATCGCCGGTGTTCCTGGACCGATACCGCGCATTTCTCAAAGAGGGGGGCATCGTCAACCTCAAGACCGACAGCCAGCTGCTGCACGAGTACACCCTGGAGGTGGCGCGCAGCCGCAATCTGGAGATACTGGAGGCCAATAGCGACATCTACGGCAGCGGCCGCGTAAGCGAAGATGACATTCTGAATGTAAAGACTTATTACGAGCAGAAATTCCTGGCGGAGGGGCTTCCCATCACCTACGCCGCCTTCCGCCTCAAATAGGGCTATTTGTTGCGCAGAGTGAGGCTCTGCGCGAGGGCCGAGAGCATATCCCGCGCCCGGCAGGGGGCGAAAGCCTCCAGCGACTCCACGGCGGAGGCCGTCTGCTCCCGGAGCATCTTCTGGGCGTATGCGATGCCGTCGTATTTCTGCACAAAGGGCAGCACTCCGTCACAGGCCCCCGCATCCACATTCGCCAGCAACCCCTTGCCCTCCGCCTCCGGGGCATTCTGCAGCGCCCCTATCAGCGGTATGGTGATTTTGCGCTCCTTTATGTCCTGCCCCGTGGGTTTGCCTATTGCCAGCTGCGGCGAATAGTCCAGAATGTCGTCGCGCATCTGAAACGCGAGCCCGAGATGGTAGGCAAACTGGCCTGCCGCCTTGATTTTGGCCTCGTCTGCCGTAACGCTGTGCACACCGCTCTTCATAGATGCGGCAAAGAGAGAGGCCGTTTTGTGGGCGATGATGTAGATATAGTCGCCGTAGGTGGTGTCCAGAGCCGACGCCTTCTCTATCTGGAACATCTCCCCCTTTGCCAGGTCGCCCAGGCAGATTGTGAAATAGCGGAAGATTTCCGGATCTCCGGTGTCCAACAACACCGACACCCCGCGCGAAAGCCAGTAGTCACCCACCAGCACCGCTGCCGTGGGGTTGAGCAGGGCATTCAGGGTTGGGAATCCGCGCCGCACGCCGCTCTCGTCTGCCACATCATCGTGCATCAGGGTGGCCGTGTGAATCATTTCGGAGGCCACGGCGCACCGGATGCTGTTGCAGTTGCAAGCGCCCCCCGCAAGGCGGGCGAAAAGCAGGCAGAGCATAGGGCGCAACTGCTTGCCCCCATGCTCTGCAACATAGCGGTTCACCTTGTCAAGAATATTGACGTCAGAGGCTATGGTTTCGGAGAAAAGTTTTTCGAAAGCCTCCCAGTCCTGCGCGAGATATGTCTTGACAGATGTGAACATCAGAAAAGATATGCCACCGAAAACTGCATGCAGCGGGCGTTGCGCCGCTCGATGCCTGCTACCCGGTCCTGATATTCGCTCATATCGGCGACCTCTCCGAAATTCCAGTTGTAGGTCAGCGACAGCTGGATTATATTCATAAGGTCCAGACCGCCGCCCACAGAAATGCCGTATTCAAAACGTTTGGCGGAGGAAGTGACTTTTTCCAACGCATTGCCGACCTCCGTGTCGCTGATGCTGTTGGAAAAGTTGTATCCGATGCACGGGGCGACCTGCACGTAAGGGCGCACAATCACAAGATCCAGTCCCCACTGCAAGTTTATCGGCATCTCCAGATAGCTCATCTTCCAGTCGGTGAGCTCGTCCACACGGGTGCCGCGCACATTGTAGAGCAGCTCCGGCTGAAGTTTGAAGCCGTTCCAAGAATCGGTACGGATGCCCGCGCCAATGTGATAGCCGGTGTAGTTCTTGAAGAACGACCCGCCCATAATATCACCGGAAATGACGCTCCCCACATCCTGGTTCATATCCATATTGGAGTTGGAGAGTCCCGCCTTTACCAGATAGCCGCCGGCAAAGGCATTGCAGCAGAGCATCAGCGCCGCAAGAAGTGAGACAATCTTTTTCATAACCTACAGAAGCGCATTTAGCTTCTCCTCAAAATTGCTCTTGGGATTGACTCCCACAAGGCGGTCCACCATCTTGCCGTCTTTGAAAAAGAGGAAGGTGGGAATGTTGCGGATGCCCATTTGGGTTGCAAATTCTACAGAATCATCCACATTGCACTTGGCCACTATGGCCTTTCCCTCGAACTCGCCGGCAAGCTCGTCCACAACGGGGCTCATCGAGCGGCAGGGGCCGCACCAGGGTGCCCAGAAGTCCACCAACACAGGCTTGCCCGAATTCAGAAGTTCGGAGAAATTAGCATCATTGATAACTTGTGCCATATTCTTGTCTTTTAAAGATTATACTGTCTTCTCTATGTTCCAGACAAAGGCGCGCACGCCCACCTGCGGATTGCGCATGTCCAGCTTGCGCACGGTCAGCAGCAGCTCGTCCACCTTGTCGTCTTCCACCACCGTCATCACTGCAGAGTTCATCTCGGGCCAGGCGTGGGTTCCGCGGCGGGGTTCGCCGCCGTTGGTTCCGCGCCCCTGCACCTGCTCGAACAGGGTGAAGCCGGCAATCTTGAGTTCGTCCAGCAGATATTCCACACGGGCTGTGTTTGACTGGTTAAATATAATAAAAACCGCTTTCATAGACTATTTTGTTTGAGATTCGGCATTGGGGTCGATTTGCAGGAAGATGAACTCCTTGCGTTGTTTCTCTTCGTTTGCGCGCTCTCCGTGGCGGCTGAGTATCGCGTAGAACACGGGCACCACCACCAAGGTAATCACCGTGGACACCAGCAGACCGCCTATCACAACGATACCCATAGGGCGCCACATCTCGCTGCCCTCGCCGGTGCTCAATGCCATAGGGAGCATACCCAGCAGGGTCGTGAGAGCGGTCATAAGCACAGGGCGCAGACGGCTGTGTCCGGAACGGACAATCGCCTCGTTCAGCTCCAGGCCTCGGTCGCGCATAAGATTGATGTAGTCCACCAGCACGATACCGTTCTTTACCACGATACCGGTAAGCATTATGCCTCCCAGAGCGCCGATGATATCGAGCGAAGTGCCGGTGATAAGCAGCGCCACAATCACGCCCGTCACCGCAAACGGGATGGAGAGCATAATGATGGCCGGCTTGCTGAAAGAGCCGAACTGCGATGCCATCACCACATAGATCAGCATCAGAATCAGGCAGAGCAGCATCACCATATTGCCGAAAGTCTCCTGCTGGTCTTCGTAGTCGCCGGCAAGGACGTAAGTGACGCCGTTGGGCATATTGATGCCATGCATAACCTCCTGCACCTGTTCTGCCAGTTCGCCCAGCGAAATGTTGTAGGGGGTCACGCTGACGCTTACATAGCGCTGACGGCTCTTGCGCTCGATCTTGGGGGGCGCAAAATATTCGCTCACGGTGGCTATCTCGCCCAGCTTGACCTTGCCGCCCGCAGGGGTGGGGATTGTCAGGTCAAGGATGTCGGAGATGCTGTTGCGGTTCTCCTCCTTGAGGCGCAGCACGATGTCATACTCGTCGCCGTCCTCCTTGAGGTAGCTCACGGTGAGACCGTTCACGCGGTTGCGGACATAAGTGGAGACTGCGGAGGAGCTGAGCCCGAGGGCCGACACCTTCTCCTTGTCCACCACCACATTCAGCTCGGGGCGGTCCTTGTCGCGGCTTATCTTGATGTCGCGTGCACCTTTGATTTTCTCGCTTATTGTGCGGCTGACCTCCGAAGCCACTATGTTGGTGGCGTCGAAGTCGTAGCCGTAAATCTCCACATCCACGGTGGAGGCGCCGCTGCCGGTGCCCATACCGCTGGAGACCACGCACTGGTAGCGGACTACCTCGGGATATTTGGCGATCTCTTCACGCAAGACCTCGGCAATCTCGAAGATGCTGCGCTCGCGCTCCCTCTTCTTGACGCACACCACAGTCATCGAGATGGTGCTGTTGGTGGTGGAACTGAAGAGGGCCGAGACGCCGCTGTCGTCGTTGGTGCCGGCGGTGGTGGCCACGCGCTCCATCTCGGGCACAAGCTCGTGGAAACGGGCCTCCAGGGCACGGGCCGTCTTGAGGGTCTGCTCTATCTTGGTGCCGTTCTGCAGCTCGATGTTCACGCTGATGCGGTTGTTGTCGCTCTGCTGCATAAAGTCGGTGCCGATGGAGCCGTTGAACACGAATATCAGCGACCCCAGAAAAAGCAAGGCCGTGAATATCAGAGTGCCGGCCTTGTGCCTGAGGCAGAAGTTCAGCACCTTTGCATAGAAGTTGTCGATCTTGTCCAGCATCGCCACTACGATGCGTTTGTACCAGCCCTTCTTCTCGTCTATCTGTATCAGGCGGCCCTTCTCGTCCACCTCGACCTTGCGGGCCTTGAGCATTTTGGAGGCAAGCATAGGGGTCAGGGTGATTGCCACCACGGCCGACATTGCCACCACGATGGTCACGATCCAACCCAGCTCCCTGAACAGCATACCCGCCATACCGGTGAGCAGGGTCAGGGGGATGAACACCGCCGCAATCACAAGCGTGGAGGCGATGACAGAGATCCACACCTCGTTGGTGGCGTAGATTGCCGCCTCACGCGGCGAAGCCCCCCTGTCTATATGTTTGGTGATGTTCTCCAGCACCACGATGGCGTCGTCCACCACCATACCGATGGCCACGGTGAGCGAGCTAAGCGAGATAATGTTGAGCGAACTGCCGGAAGCCCAGAGGTAGATGAAGCCCACCACCAGCGTGATGGGGATGGTGACCGCGATGATGAAGGTGGTGCGCCACTGCCCCAGGAAGAAGAATACCACCAGCACCACAAACAGCAGCGCATAGGCGATGGACTCCTCCAGGGAGTAGATCGAATCCTCGATTTCTTCAGAAGTATCGTATAGCACCATAATCTCGATGTCCTGGGGGAGGGTCGACTTTAGCCGGGCCATCTCCGCGCGCACATCGCGGCAGATCTTCACGGTGTTGGCATCGGTCTGCTTGGTGATGCGCAGGCTCACGCCGTCGCGGCCGTTGATCTTCTCGTCGAGCGAGAGATCCTTGATGGTGTCGCGCACGGTGGCCACATCCTTCACGAACACCTTGCGGCCGTCGGCTGTGGTGGTCACCACAATGTCCTCGATTTCGCTGCTCTGCACGTACTCGCTGCGGATCTGCAGGTTGTACTGCTCCTTTTCCATCTTGACCACACCGCCCGTCACGTTGATGTTGTTGCTGCTGACGGCCGTGCCGATTGTCTCCATCGGGATTCCGAAGGCATCCAGCTTGGTCTGGTCCACATCAATGTAGACATATCGCTCTGGGGCGCCGGAAATGGAGATGTTGCCGATACCGTCCACGCGGTTCAGCTGGGGCACCATCTGGTCGTTCAGAATCTTTTCAAGGCCGGGGTAACTCTCCTTTGCGGTGATGGAATAGGTCAGCACCGGCATTGAGGAGGAGTTGAACTTGAATATGTAGGGGTTGGTGCAGCCCGTGGGGAGGTTGTCTTTGAGCATATCCACATATGAGCGGATATCGTTCACCGCCTCGTTCATATCGGACCCCCACTCCATCTCCAGCATAACCATAGAGTAGTTGTCCTTGGATGTGGAGGTAAGCTTCTTGAGGTGGTCAACCGAGTTGAGGCTGTTCTCTACCAACTTGGTGACGTTGGCCTCCACTTCTGAGGCGCTGGCACCCGGGTAGGTGGTCATCACCGTAATGTAGGGCGGGTCCATCTGGGGGAAGCGGTCGATCGGGAGCTGCATAAACGCAAAGATGCCGATCACGACCACCGCCACATACACGAGGATCGTCGTTACGGGATTGTCAATCGCTGATTTATAAATACTCATCCCTTCAAAATCTGTTAGTTGGCTTTGGAAATGTTAAGGTGAATGCCGTCCACAAGCTTTTCTGCGCCGGTGGTCACGACCTCGACACCCTCCTTTATCTCATCTGCAATAACCTCGATGCGGTCGTCGTAGCGCTCGCCCACCTGCACAAACACGCGCTTGGCCACGCCGCCGTCGTTGATGAAGACATAGCGGTCATTGGCACCCGTGAGCTTCTGAACCGACTGATAAGGCACCAGCAGAGCGGTGCTCCTGCCCAGCTCAAGCGAGGTGTGGGCATACATTCCGGGGCGGAGACGCTCGTCGCCGTTGGGGATGCGCACCTTCACGTTGAAGGTGTGGGTGGAGGCGTCGATTGTAGGATAGACTATCTCGATGGTTGCGGGGAACACGGTGTCGGGATAGATGTCGGAGCGGATGTTCACCTTCATCCCCGCCTTAACCACGGGGTAGTAGGTCTCGGGAATCGCCATCAGCGCCTTGAGAGTGTTCACCTGGGTCAGCTCCAGAATGGCCTGGCCGCTGTACAGCTCGCCGTCCTCATAATTCTTGGCAGAAATCACGCCGGGGAACTGCGCCTTTACAAAGGTATTGGACTCGAGAAACTTGAGGTTCTCCTCGGTCTGGTCGTAGCTCAGCTTGGTCTGGTCGTAGGTCTGCTGGGAGACCGCTCCGGAGGCCACCAATGTCTCCATACGGCTCAGCTCCAGCGCCAGGTTGGCAAAACTAAGTTTGGTGGTATTGTACTGCTGCTGGTCCATCCGCACCAGATTGGCACCGCGTGCCACGCGGGAGCCCACTTCCACGTAGATGTGCTCTATGCGTCCGGTCACGCTGGGGGCGACGCTCATTTTTTCGTAGCCCTCGAGCGTGGTGGCGACATCTATCGTGCGCATCACCTCGCTGGGGGCGAGAATGGTGGTCTCCACCAGTTCTGCGCGCTCTGCAGGGGCCGCCGCCTCCCGGCTCTGCTGTTTGCAGGATACTGCGGCAAGGGTCAGCGCGCAAGCCGTCAAAACAAAAATTTTCTTCATATATCGTTTTGTATTATTTATTCAAAAGTTTTTCAAGGGCGATCTGTGCATTCAGAAAATCCATTATCGACTGCACGTAAGAACTCTGCGCGGTAATGAGGTTGGTGGCCGTGTTGGTCAGATCCAGGGCGGAGGAGTAGCCCTGCTCGTAGCGGAGCGAGATGTTGTCGAACACGCGCTGCGTGACATCGATGTTCAGCTTCTGCGTGTTGTAGGTCTCGTATGCAGAACTCAGGTTGTAGCAGAGCTGGCTGTGCTGCACCTTGAGCGACTGCTCGGTGTCGTGCAGGGTGTTCTGCTGCTTCTCGTAGGAGAGGCGGGCCGCCTCTATCTGCTTGTTCTGCTGCAGGGAGCTGAACAGGGGCACCGAAATGGTCACGCCCACCATATTAGGCGGGGTCATATTCATTGTTTTTTCATCGCTCAGATACTCCTTGAGGCTGTACTGGTGATATGCCGAGAGCGTGGGGGTGGTGGCCATCTTGGCCGCCGCCAGCTGCTTTTTTGAAAGTTCGGCGCTCTTGCTGGCCAGCTGCCAGGAATAGTTGCGGCTGAGGTCGAACTGCTCTCCCAGCAGATCCGAATAACTCTCAAGCGACATCAGCGCATCCAGTGGGTCTGTGAGCCGTATTTTTGTATTGACATCCACATCCAGCAGCAGGCGGAGAGAGTTGTAGGTCGCCTCCAGGGAGCGGTTGGTGCTGGCTATACTGTTCTGCAGCTGCGCTACCTGCACCGCAATCTGGTCGGCGGCCGTCTGCTCGCTGGCCCCCACCTTTACGGAGGTCATCGTCATATTGTAGAGACGGTCCAGGCAGTCCAGATTGTTTTGCAACAGACGCACGATTTCGTCTGACACGAGGGCGGAGAGGTAGAGGGTCTTGACCTGCGAAGTTATATCCTGCTCGCTCTGCGCCAGGGTGATGTCGGACATCTTGCGGGAAATGCCGCTTATCTGCGCGTTCACCAGCATCGCCCCGCTGAAGGCCACGCTGGTGCGGATGCCGACAGTGATGCTCGGCGGCATCTGGATGGTCATCCCGCCCAGATCCATCGCGTAGCCGCAATAGTCGGAATAATCGCCGCTGGCGGAGACCTGCGGCAGCATCGAGGCTATCGCGGCCCACTTGTTCGCCTGGGCTATTCTGATGTCCAATGCGGCGTTGGCGAGGGTGTTGTTGCGCTCTACCGCCATATCCGTCGCTTCCTTAAGCGATAGGGAGAGTGTTGTTTCTTGGGCAGAAACATTAAGGGCGGTGACTGTCGCTGCAAGCAGAATCTGCGCGGACAGCACCACCCTTTTGATGTTAAATGTCATATTCTTTTTTCCGATTAAACTGCACGTAGGTTGCAAAATGCATACCACAGCACAATCAAATCAGAATCCGAATCAGTCGAATATGTGGCTCAAGCGCCGGTTGGCCTCCACAAACCGCTCTTCGTCGAATTTCAGCACCTTGCGGTCGTAGGTATAAATGCCGTTAATCTCCGACTCGCAGTCGGTGGTCTGGGTGTAGATTGCGCCCGCAATATCCTTGTCATCCACACTCCTTAGAATCTGGCGCACCAGAGCGATATATTTGTCGGTGAGGGTCTTGCTGTCGCCGATCTTGCGGTAGCCCCAGCCGTCTTCGCACCAGGTATGCTCGGGGACGCTGAGTCCCAGGCCGCCGTATTCGCCCATCACCACAATAAAGTCCTTGCGCGGCGTCTGGCCGGGAAGCGGGGTTTCGGAATAGTTGTGGAAGTCAATCACATCTCCGCCGGGGTAGAAATTGCCGCCGCTTGCTGCGTTCACCAGACGGGTCGGGTCTTTTAGCTTGGTGGCTGTGGCCACCTCAACGGTGTTGAACTGCCCCCAGGCCTCGTTGAAGGGAACCCACATTATGATGCAGGGGTGATTGTGCAGCTGGCTCATTATGCCGTCCCAGTCTTTTTGATACTGCTTGATACTCTCGGCGCAGCGCAGTGTGTCGCTCCCGGGCAGCGGAAGTGGTTTGTCGTAGGGGGTGACCCACTTGGGGCTTGCGCCGTAGTCGCCGGAGGGCATATCCTGCCATACCATCACGCCCAGGCGGTCGCAATGGTAGTACCAGCGGTCGGGCTCCACCTTCATGTGCTTGCGGATGGTGTTGTAGCCCAGCTCTTTGGTGCGGCGGATGTCAAATTCCAGCGCCTCATCGCTGGGGGCGGTGTACAGACCATCGGGCCACCAGCCCTGATCAAGCAGACCGTTGGAGAATATCGGCTTGTTGTTGAGAGCGATGCGCAGCTTGCCAAAGCTGTCGTAGTTGGCGGAAACCTTGCGCATGGCGGCATAGCTTGTCACCTCGTCCACCTTTTTGGAGCCGTCGCGCACCACAATCTTGAAGTCGTAGAGGAAGGGGTCGTCGGGGCTCCAGAGCTTGGGAGCCTTGAGCTTTATGTTGATGTTGCTGCCGGCAGCCCCTTTGCCGGAGGCCACCTGGCTCTTGCCGTCGTAGATTTTCACCTCAACCTCCCCTCTGCCGGTGGATGTGGCGGCGTTCACCGTAAAGGTGTTCAAGTCCAGATAAGGGGTGATCTTGAGATTCTCGATATGTGTCTCCGACACCGGCTCCAGCCAGATTGTCTGCCAGATGCCGCTCACGGGACTGTAGAAGATGCCGCCGTTGTCGACCCGCTGCTTGCCGATGGCATGATAGTCGCCGTCGGTGCGGTCGGTCACAGTGATCTTTATCTCGTTCTCGCCCTTCTTGAGGTATTCGGTGATATCTTCGCTGATGGCGGTAAAACCACCTTTGTGCTTGCGCACATACTCGCCGTTGACCTCAATCTCACTGATGCAGTCGATGCCGCCGCAGTTGAGCAGCACGTGTTGCTTGAGATATCCGGAGGGCAGATCCACGGTGGTCTTGTAAACTATCACAGAGTCGGCGCCGAGCCTCTCTCCCACGCCGGAAAGGGCGCTCTCTACGGGGAATGGAACCAGAATTTTGCCGGAGCTCAGTCTGGTCTTGTAGTCCCAGAAGCCGTTGAGGTTGATCCACTTTGCGCGAACCATCTGCGGACGGGGATATTCGGGAAGGACATTGCCCGGGTCCAGATTTTCCCCCCATTCTGTGAGAATATGGTCTCCCGCAGGCTGCCAGTCATAGGTCTGTGCGGTTTCTTTGCAGGCTGCTGCCACAAGCAAGGCAGAGAGAAGTGCAAGATATTTCTTCATATAGGTTTTAAATTATCTATAAAAAATAAAAGATTAGTTGCAAAACTAATCTTTTATTTTCAAATATGTAACTGTCAGTTTAGTCGCTCAGTGAGAAACGGCAGAAAGCCACAACCTTTGCCTCGGAGTCAACGCTCTTGATATAATCTTTCACGCTGATCTTGTCTCCCATCACAAACTCCTGATTCTCAAGAGTCTGCTCTTTGAAGAACTTGGCCAGGCGGCCCTTGGCGATGTTCTGGATCATACCTTCGTTGAGGTTCTCGGCCTGAGTCTTGGACACGGTTGCGATAATCTCGCGTGCCTGGGCTGCCTGAGCCTCGGTAAGCCAACCTTTTGCGGTGTTGGATGCGATATGGTCCTCGCTGTCGCAGTGCGCCGGGTTGATGCCGGCTTTCTTGAGGGCGTTGTCCACAGCCTTGCGGATCTGCTCCTCGCGGGTCTTCTCCACTGCAATCTCCATCTCCTGCTTAACCACGTTCTCGGGAACGTGAGCCTCGTCTACGGCAACAGGTTTCATAGAGGTGACCTGCATTGCGACGTGCTTTGCAAGATCGGCAGAAACCTCCTTGTTGAAGGCCACGATTGCGCCGTCCTTGTGGGTGAAGTGCACGTATGCACCGATATACTCACCCTTGAGACTTGCGTAGTAGGCGATTGTGTGCTTTTCGCCACATTTGCCGGTCTGCTCCATAACGGCCTCGGAAACGGTTTGTCCGTTGGCCATCTTGACAGCCTCAAGAGCTTCCTTGCTCTCGGGGAGCGCTTCGATAGCGGCGTTGGCTATCGACTCTGCAAGGGTCTTGAACTCGGCGGTAGCCGACACGAAGTCGGTCTCGCAGCCGAGGCTGACCAGAATTGCGGTCTTGTTGTCGGGAGAAATCTTTGCGATGACTGCACCTTCGGTGGTCTCGCGGTCTGCGCGCTTTGCAGCAACAAGCTTACCTTTCTCGCGGATGATTTCCTGTGCGCGGGCGAAATCGCCCTCGGCCTCTACAAGGGCCTTCTTGCAGTCCATCATACCTGCGCCGGTCATCTTGCGCAGCTTGGCTACATCTACTGCTTTAATTTCCATCTCGATAGAAGTTTTCTCGGTTAATAATTACTCTGCAGTCTCTTCTGCCTTGGGTGCCTCCTCTGCGGCCTCTGCCTTGTGGGCTGCACGGCGGGGACGCACCTTCTTTGCGCGCGCCTCGTCATCGTCGCCCTGCTCGGCCTCCTTGTCCTTGTCCATCTGGCGCTCTGCAAGTCCCTCGGCGATTGCGGCGCAAACTGCATCCATCACGATGGAGATGGATTTTGCGGCATCGTCGTTTGCCGGTATTACATAATCAATGTTTGTGGGATCGCAACAAGTATCAACCATTGCGAATACCGGGATGTTGAGGCGGTTGGCCTCTTTGACCGCGTTGATTTCCTTCTGGACGTCGACTACGAAGAGTGCGGAGGGAAGGCGTGCGAGATCCTTGATGGAACCGAGGTTCTTTTCGAGTTTGGCCTTCTGACGGTCGATCTGCAGACGCTCGCGCTTTGCCAGAGTGTCGTAGGTGCCGTCTTCCTTCATCTTGTCGATGTTGGTCATTTTCTTGACAGCCTTGCGGATGGTGGGGAAGTTGGTGAGCATACCGCCTGCCCAACGCTCTGTTACATAAGGCATATTCACTGAAAGCGCCTTTTCTGCAACGATATCCTTGGCCTGTTTCTTGGTGGCTACGAAGAGCACTTTGCGGCCCGAACGGGCAAGCTGCTTGAGTGCTGCTGCAGCCTCATCTATTTTAACTACCGTCTTATGCAGGTCGATGATGTGGATCCCGTTCTTCTCCATAAAGATGTACGGAGCCATTTTGGGATTCCATTTTCTCTTCTGGTGACCGAAGTGAACACCTGCATCAAGCAAGTCTTGGAAATTTGTTCTGGACATTTTGTTAATTGTTTGTTTTTAATTCTGTTCCCGTCGGGTTCATCTCTCCCGGGGAATCTCTTCATCAATGAGGGAGTAGCGCTTCAAGAGGCGGTCTCCCAAATTTTCCGCAGCGGGACAAACAGAGGTAGCGGCAGAGCCGGTCCGCTAATTTTAAATCCGCGCTGTACCGAATGTAAATCAGTGTTAAGATTAACGTTTGCTGAACTGGAAACGTCTACGTGCACCGGGCTGTCCGGGTTTCTTTCTCTCGACCTCGCGTGCATCGCGGGTGAGGAAGCCGTTTGACTTGAGAACCGGACGGAAAGCTTCGGTGTCCACTTTGCAGAGAGCGCGGGCTATCGCAAGGCGGAGAGCCTCGGCCTGACCTTTGATTCCGCCGCCGTCAAGGTTGACCTTGATGTCGAAGGAAGCGAGGTTGCCGGTAACATCCAGCGGCTGACGGACGATGTAGCGGAGAGTCTCCTCTTTGAAATAATCGTCGAGCGTACGGCCGTTGATGGTGATGTTGCCGTTACCGGGGCATACATAAACGCGAGCAACTGCTGATTTACGTCTTCCAAGGGCGTTAATTAATTCCATGCTTCGCTTTGTTAAATTTCGTTAAGAGTAATAGTCTTGGGGTTCTGCGCCTGGTGAGGGTGCTCGCTGCCTACATAGAGATGCAGGTTTCTGAACTGCTGCTCGCCAAGACGGGTTCTGGGGAGCATACCGCGCACGGCGTGCTCGAGTACGGCCAACGGTTTGCGTGAGAACAAATCCTTGGTAGTGGCGTAGCGCTGGCCACCGGGATAGCCGGTGTAGCGGACATACACCTTGTCTGTCATCTTCTTGCCGGTGAGGCGGACCTTGTCGGCGTTGACAATGATTACATTGTCGCCGCAGTCTGCGTTGGGCGTGAAGTTGGGCTTGTTTTTGCCGCGGAGCAAAAGCGCAACCCTGCTTGCCAGACGACCAAGAACCTGATCGGTAGCATCAATAACAACCCACTCTTTAGAGGAGTTCTCTTTGTTGACCGACTTGGTTTTGTAACTTAATGTGTCCACAGTCTGTTGATTTATTGGTTAATACTATGTGTTGCGACCCAGCTTAATCTGGGGGGCTGCAAAGGTAGATAATTTTTTCAAAGCAGCAAAAATATGTTACCTTCGCCGCCGTGAAAATCGGAGAGATAGACCTGGGCGACAAACCTCTGCTGCTGGCCCCTATGGAAGACGTCACCGACGCCTCCTTCCGCTATATATGCAAGAAGTTCGGCGCCGATATGGTCTACACCGAGTTCGTCTCCAGCGATGCACTGGTGCGGGATGTCCCCGGCGCCTTTAAAAAGATGGAGCTCTACGATTTCGAGCGCCCCGTCGGCATCCAGATTTATGGCCACATCCCCGAGGCGATGGCCGAATCGGCGGTGAGGGTGGAGGCCGCCGGCCCCGACCTGATTGACATCAACTTCGGCTGCCCGGTGAAAAAGATCGCCGGCCGCGGCGCGGGCAGCGGAATGATGCGCGAACCCGACAAGATGGTGCAGATAACCCGGATGGTGGTGGACGCGGTAAAAAAGCCCGTCACTGTCAAGACCCGCCTGGGCTGGGACGACGACTCTAAAATAATAGTGGAGCTGGCAGAAAGGCTGCAGGATGCCGGAATCTCCGCCCTCACCATCCACGGCCGCACCCGCGCCCAGATGTATAAGGGCGAGGCCGACTGGAGCCTTATCGGGGCGGTGAAAAACAACCCCCGGATGCACATCCCCATCATCGGCAACGGCGACATACGCTCAGCGCAGGATGCCAAAAACGCCTTTGACCGCTACGGGGTGGACGGAATAATGATAGGGCGTGCCAGTTTTGGCCACCCGTGGATTTTCAAGGAAATCAGGCACTTCCTGGACACCGGAGAGGAGCTGCCCCCGATGTCGGTGGCAGAAAGGGTCGCCCTCAGCCGCGAGCATCTGTCAAAGTCGGTAGAGCTGAAGGGGGAGCGGCGCGGCGTATATGAGATGCGCCGGCATCTGAGCTGCTACTTCAAAGGTCTGGATAATTTCAAGGAAACCCGTCTCAAATTAGTAACTTTGACCGATATTTCCGAACTGAACAAAACCCTCGACTATATCGGGGAGAACTGGCAATAACTGATGGGTCGCATAGGAAACATACTGGCTTTTCCGTATAATCTGGCGCTGCTTATGCGCAACTGGGCATACGATAAGGGGTGGAAGAAGAGCGTGACGTTCGACAACGTCTGCATAATATCCATAGGCAACGTCACCGTGGGCGGCACGGGCAAGACCCCCCACACCGAAATGTTCATCCGCGCCCTGCTGGAGCGGGCCTACCGCGTGGCGGTGATTTCCAGGGGCTACGGGCGCAAGATGCCCGGCACCAGCCGCTTCGTGGAGGTTGACAGCCCTATGGAGGAGGTCGGCGACGAGCCGCTGCAGATCAAGCGCAAATTCCCGCAGATCAAGGTGATTGTGGACAAGGACCGCGTGCGGGCCGTCCGCAGGCTTATGGAGCTCCCTTTCGGAGATGTGCCGGAGGTGATTCTGCTGGACGACGGTATGCAGTACCGCCGGCTCAAGCCCTCGCGCCTGGTGACTCTCATAAACTACAGCCGCCCCATTTTCCGCGACAGTCTGATGCCGCTGGGCAGGCTGCGCGACCTTCCGGGGCAGATCCGGCGGGCCGACACCGTCATAATCACCAAGTGCCCCCCGTATCTGAGCGATGCGGAGAAGCAGCATCTCAAGGATATCAACCATATCGGCAAGGAGCAGAAGGTGTACTTTACCGACGTGCAGTATTTTGAGCCGCTGCCGGTGTTTGACTGCGGCAACAACCGCTACGTCTATTCCAAGGAGGCGGTGCTCTTCACCGGCATCGCCCTCAGCAGCCAGCTGCGCCACCACGTGAGCGCACGCTACCCGCGCAACTTCCACATAGAGTTTCCCGACCACCACACCTACAGCGAGCGGGACATCAAAACCATAGAGAAGTTTGCGCAGAAACACCCGCAGGCCATTCTGCTCACCACCGAGAAGGACAGCCAGCGGCTGAGAAACCACCCCGCCGTAAGCCCCCTCCTCAAAGAGCGGATGTACTACATCCCAATCGAGGTCGGCCTAATAGAGGAGGAGAGCTGCGAGGGACTCTTTGATGTAATCTATAACAGCTGAAGTCTATGGCTGCCGACATCATAGCCGTGCTGCTCTCTCTGTCTGGCATCGCGGGATGCTTTCTGCCGGTACTCCCCGGCCCCCCGCTGAGCTGGTGCGCCCTGCTGCTGCTCTACTTTTTCGGCAACGGAGAAATGAGCCTCACCTTTCTGCTGGTGTGGCTGGGAATAACTGTCGCAGTGACCATTCTGGACTATGTGGTGCCGGCCCGCTTCACCCGCATCACAGGCGGCAGTAAGGCGGCCGGGCGCGGCTCTATGGCGGGGCTGATAATCGGGATGATATTCTTTCCCCCATGGGGGATGATTGCCGGGGCCTTTCTGGGTGCCATGGCGGCAGAGATCATAGTAAACGGCTCCAGCCCGGCCGACTCGGTGAAGCCGGCTCTGGGTTCTTTCCTGGGCTTTCTGTTCGGCACACTCATCAAACTCATCGCCTCCGGCGTGATGTTCTGGTACCTGTTCCGGTTTTTCTAAAGGTTGTCGGGATACCCCGACTCGAACGGGGGACCACCTGGTCCCAAACCAGGTACGCTAACCAACTGCGCCACATCCCGAAAAATGACAGGCAAATTTAATTATTTTTTGTCAGAAACAATTTATCTGTTATCTTTGCTCTCCCTTTAGACAGCGAATGCCTATCGGAAGTTTGGACAAACGCCCCGGTGAGGTGGGTGAGTGGCTGAAACCACCAGTTTGCTAAACTGACGTACTCGAATTAGGGTACCGGGGGTTCGAATCCCCCCCTCACCGCCATAAAAAAGCCGACCCTTTCGGGCCGGCTTTTTTATTCTGCAGTCTGAAGATTCAGTCTGCAGCTTTAAAACTCGTAGAGGTTGAGACCTGTCTCGGGGTCGAATTTGCGTCCCACCCCGCCTATTCCGTAATCCTCCACATAGAGCTCGCAGGCGCCGCGCACCACGGCGGTGAGCAGATGCCCGCCCACGCAGGTGTAATCCCTGCGGCTGGCGGTCACGTGCAGGTGCAGATATACCTCGCCATCCTTCTCGGAGATGTTGCCGGTAAGATTGGTCACCTCCATTTGCTCGGCGAAGGTCTTGTCCACATACTGCTTGGTGTCGGGGTCCAGAAAGCGGAAAGTGGCCTCGCTTATGGCGGCGATGCCTCCCACGATGCCGCTTTTTATCCCCTTCTCGCGGCAGAAAGCCGCCAAAACTGCAGAAATCTCGCAGCGGGTGGCGATGCTCAGGATATACCTGCCGTCGCCTGTCTCGACATATTTATACATAGTCTTATTCTATTACCGTGCACCAGCCGTATTTGTCCTCTGCGCGCCCGTACTGTATGTCGCGCAGCTGCCGGTAGAGTTCCCGGCTCACGGGACCCGGCTCAGTGCCGTATTCTACATACTCCTTGGTGTCGAGGTCATAGATGGAGCCGATGGGGGCGATGACCGCCGCAGTGCCGCACGCACCCGCCTCAGAGAAGGTCTTGAGCTCCTCCACGGGAATCCTGCGCTGCTCTATCTTGAGTCCCATACCCTCCGCGAGAGTCCGGAGGCTCTTATTGGTGATGGAGGGGAGCACCGACTGCGACTGCGGAGTCACATAAGTGCCGTCCTTTATGCCAAAGAAGTTGGCCGCGCCGCACTCCTCTATGTATTTGTGCTCGGCTGCGTCGAGGTACATCACATTCTCGTACCCCATACTGTTGGCCTTCTCGCCCGAAAGGAGGCTGGAGGCATAGTTGCCGCCCGCCTTGACATCGCCGGTGCCGCGCGGCGCCGCACGATCCTGCACACGGTCTATCACCACCTTTATCATCTGCATCCCGCCCTTGAAATAAGGGCCCACGGGAGAGCAGAACACTATGAATTCGGTCTCGGGGCAGGCGTGCACGCCCAGGGCCACCCGGGAGCCGTAGATCATCGGACGCAGATAGAGCGACGCCCCGCTCTCGTAGGGGGGCACATAGTCTATGTTTTCCTTGACAAGCCGCACGCAGGCCTCCACAAAGGTTTCAACGGGCAGCGGGGTCATACACAGCTTTTTTGCCGACGACTGCATGCGCAGCGCATTCTCATCTGCGCGGAACAGGCGCACCTTGCCGTCCACTCCGCGGAAAGCCTTGAGCCCCTCGAACGCCTCCACTCCATAGTGCAGGCACACCGTGGACATATGCATATGGATATATTCGTCCTCTGTAACCGTAAGCGGACTCCACTCTTTGCCGTCGAAAGAGCACCTCACATTGGCGCGGGTCTTGACATACCCGAATCCGATGTGGTTCCAGTCTATATTTACTGCCATAGTTATAATTTGTTAGCGAATTATTTGCAAGGCGCAAATGTAGTAAGATTCGTGAGCCGTTGTAACCCTCTCAGGCTTTTTTTATCCGCACGGCTTTAACAAAATGCGACATAAGATAGCCGATGGCCGCCACGGACACGAAAACAGCCGCCACATCAAGCAGTTGCATATCTACCGGATAGTAAGTGATTATGAAGTTGCCCGGCATCTTTACTATATGCAGCCACTGCTGCAGCAGACACACCGCAACTCCAAGCACAATGCCCGCTGCGGTGCCGATCAGAGAAATCATCCACCCCTCGGTGGTAAAAATCCGGTTGATGGTGCGCTTATCGGCGCCGAACGAGCGCAGAATCTCAATGTCCCCCTGCTTCTCTATTATCAGCATAGAGAGGGAGCCGAACACGTTGCACGAGATTATCAGCACCACAAATATCAGAATCAGATAGATGGCCAGCTTCTCGTAGGTCATCATCTTGTACATCGATTCGTTCTGCTGATACTTGTTGCGCACCGAAAAGCCACTGCCCAGGAGCGATTCCACCTGCCGCTGAAAGGCCCCGGACACCGTGCCGCCCGCCGCCAGAAGGCTGCTGTCCACCCTTATTTCCAGAAGCGAGACCTCGCCGGAGCGTTCCAGAACCCCGCGCAGCGCCTCTATGGGCATATACACATACTGCTCGTTGAAACTCTTCTCCAACGAAATAATCCCGGAAGGGAACAGCTTTGCGCTGCGCAGCGCGCTCATCGGGTCTGCAGCTGAAATGCGCGCCGTGCGCGAGGGGAAATAGAGCTCTATCGGGGTCAGAAAACTCAGGTTGAGCCGCAAATCCTGCGCTATGGAACTGCCCAGCACCATCTGGTCCACCT
This sequence comes from Bacteroidaceae bacterium, assembly GCA_963662035.1. GTDB lineage: Bacteria > Bacteroidota > Bacteroidia > Bacteroidales > UBA932 > Equibacterium. The sequence continues at coordinate 177,056 of CAVLDO010000001.1, forward strand.
CCCCTTCTTTGAGGGAGAAGCTCCCCTGCGCCACATATTTCTTAAGGCCGGTGACCTCTTGATAGGTGGAGTCCACGCCGCGCGCCATCACTATCGCATCCCGGTCGCCATAGCGGATAAAGACCGTCTCCTCCAGAGCCTCGCTCACCGCAACAACCCCCGGCATACCGCGCAGGGAGGCCACCGCGCCGCTGTCTGGGGTGAACACCTTTTCGCTTCGGGGGCGGACCACCAGATCGGGGGTGTAGCTCTCCACCATCGACTTGAGCAGATTGTCAAACCCGTTGTAGATGGAGAGGATTATCACAAGCGCCGCACACCCCACGGCTATGCCCGCCGCAGAGATGATGGATATGATGTTTATCACATTGTGCGACTTCTTGGCAAAGAGATATCTGCCCGCTATGAAAAAAACAGGATTCAAGGGCTCCCCGACCTATTTTTTAAGAAGCTCCTCTATATGCTCCACATAGTCCAGGCTGTCGTCAAGATAGAACTGCAGCTCCGGCACGATCCTTAGCTGCTTGGCCACCCTGCGGCCAAGTTCTCCGCGCAGCGAAGCGCCCATATTGCGGATTGTCTCCATCACCGCCCCGCTCTTTTCGGAGGGGAAGATGCTCACATACACCTTGGCCTGCGAGAGGTCGGGGCTCATCTTGACCCCGCTCACCGAGACCAGGGTCCCGCCGAAAGCGGCCATACCCCTGCCGCGGATTATCTCCGCCATATCGCGCTTGATCTGCGAAGCTACCTTGAGCTGTCGTGTGGTTGCCCCTTCCATAATCTATTCTATGTTGATAATGAAGTAATTCTTCTTGCCCTTCTGGGCCAGGATGTAGTGGCCGTTCACTATGTCGGCCTCAGTGATGGTCGCGGCAGCATCGCCCACCTTGTCCTTGTTTATGGATATGCCGCCTGCGGCGACCATCTTGCGCGCCTCGCCCTTGCTGGGGAGAATCGCCGTTTTTACCGCCAGCAGATCCACAATGTTGCAGGGGAGTTCGCTCTTGGGCAGAGTGAACGAGGGGACATCGCCGAACACGGCAAGGAAGGTGCGCTCGTCAAGCAAGCGGAGTGCCGCGGAGTCGCCGCCAAAGAGCATCTGCGAAGCTGCGACGGCGTTTTCGTATGCTTTCTCTCCGTGCACCATCACGGTGATTTCGCGCGCGAGACTCTTCTGCAGAGCGCGGCGGCCGGGGTCCTCCCTCTGCTCTGCAATCAGCGCCTCGATTTCTTCGCGGGAGAGCATTGTGAATATCTTGATATAGCGCTCGGCATCCTCGTCGGACACGTTCATCCAGAACTGGTAGAACTCGTAGGGAGAAGTGCGCTCCGCATCGAGCCAGATGTTGCCCTTCTCGGTCTTTCCGAACTTGGTGCCGTCAGCCTTGCGGATCAGCGGGCAGGTGAGGGCGAACGCCTCACCGCCATCGATGCGGCGGATGAGTTCTGTGCCGGTGGTGATGTTGCCCCACTGGTCGCTGCCGCCCAGCTGCAAAATGCAGCCGCGGTTTTTCCAGAGCCAGTAGAAGTCATAGCCCTGCATCAGCTGATAGCTGAATTCGGTAAAGGACATACCTTCGCTGGAGTCGCGCGAGAGACGCTTCTTCACCGAGTCTTTGGCCATCATATAATTCACGGTTATGTGCTTGCCGATGTCGCGGATAAAGTTGATGAAGGTGTAATCCTTCATCCAGTCGTAGTTGTTTACCAGCTCCGCGCGGTGGGGGGCGTCCGAATCAAAATCCAGGAAGCGGGAGAGCTGCGCCTTGATGCAGGCAACATTGTGGTTGAGGGTCTCCTCGTCGAGCAGATTGCGCTCCGCCGACTTCATCGAGGGGTCGCCGATCATTCCGGTGGCGCCGCCTACCAGCGCGAAAGGCTTGTGGCCGCAGTTCTGGAAGTGCTTGAGTATCATAACGCTCACCAGATGGCCGATGTGCAGCGAATCGGCCGTGGGGTCAATCCCCACATAGGCCGCCTGCGGACCCTCCATAAGTTTCTCTTCTGTCCCGGGCATAATGTCCTGGATCATACCTCTCCACTTGAGTTCTTCTACAAAATTTTTCATCGGATGAATAAATTCTTCTGTCTGTTATAATGCAATTTGCAAATGTACGGCTCAAATCGGACAAATACAAGCAGTCCGCACGTGTGCTGCGGCAACTTTGCCACACACGCTGCGTTCCGTGCCCGTGGAGCCCCGACTCGGGCACGGCCGGGGAGTTGCGCTGCGCTCCGTGCCCGTAGAGCCCCGTTTCAGGCACGGCCAGGGGGATAATCGCTTTAGCGCATCAAAGTCGCGGATGCCTAAAGGGGCGTAGCGGGTATTTTTTCTACCCGCCAAGCCCCTTTAGGCGGAGCGCTGATGCGCGAGCAGCATCCAGTTCCTTCAACAAAGGGCTAATCCACGCGAATCCTTCGGCAAGTATGGCAACATCGTCCCCGCCAAGTTGGAAATTCAGGGGACAAGCTATGTCCGTGCCCGAGGGGCCCCGTTTTGGGCGCGGCCGGGGAGTTTTGCCGCGCTCCGTGCCCGTGGAGTGCCGTTTCGGGCACGGCCGGGGAGTTTCGCCGCGTTCCGTGCCTGTGGAGCCCCGTTTCGGGCACGGCCGGGGTGTTTCGCCGCGCTCCGTGCCCGTGGAGCCCCGTTTTGGGCACGGCCGGGGAGTTTTGCCGCGCTCCGTGCCCGTGGAGCACCGTTTCGGGCACGGACAGGGAGTTTTGCCGCGCCCCGTGCCTGTGGAGCCCCGTTTCGGGCACGGCCGGGGATTTTCGCCAGGTTCCGTGCCCGTGGAGCCCCGTTTCGGGCACGGCCGGGGGGATAATCGCTTTAGCGCATCAAAGTCGCGGATGCCTAAAGGGGCGTAGCGGGTATTTTTTCTACC
>CAVLDO010000002.1:0-132290 GCA_963662035.1 Bacteroidaceae bacterium
CGTGTTCAACCTCGAGGGCGGCTGCTATGCCAAGGTCATCAACCTCGACAAGGACTCTGAGCCCGACATCTACAACGCTATCCGCCGCGACGCCCTGCTGGAGAATGTCACAGTTGACAATGAAGGCAAGATCGATTTCGCAGACAAGGGCGTTACCGAGAATACCCGCGTAAGCTACCCCATAGACCATATCGAGAAGGTTGTAAAGAACATCTACGGCAAGAGCTCCGGCCCCGCTGCAGAGAATGTGATTTTCCTCTCCGCCGATGCATTCGGCGTGCTGCCTCCGGTTTCCATTCTGGATGCGGAGCAGACCAAGTATTACTTCCTCTCCGGCTTTACTGCCAAACTGGCAGGCACCGAGCGCGGCATCACCGAGCCCACACCTACCTTCTCCGCTTGCTTTGGCCAGGCATTCCTGGAGCTGCATCCCACCAAGTATGCAGAGGAGCTTGTGAAGAAGATGCAGAAGAGCGGCGCAAAGGCTTATTTGGTAAACACCGGCTGGAACGGCACCGGCAAGCGCATCTCAATCCGCGATACCCGCGGCATCATCGATGCTATTCTGGGCGGCGCAATTCTCAAGGCTCCCACAAAGAAGATACCTTACTTCAACTTTGAGGTTCCCACGGTGCTCGAGGGCGTTGACACCAACATTCTCGATCCTCGCGACACTTATGCAAATGCAGCGGAGTGGGAGGCCAAGGCAAAGGATCTGGCCGGCCGCTTCATCAAGAACTTCAAGAAGTACGAAGGCAACGAGGCCGGCAAGAAGCTATCAGCTGCAGGCCCTCAGCTTGACTGATTATCGTTTAGGCGATAGTTTTCTATAACTCGTAACGACCGGACGGCTGCCCCTTCAGCCGTCCGGTTTTTTTATGGGATTATGCCGGCGCACCGTCGCAAACTCTGAACTCCTTGTAGTATATTTGCAATATGCTGAGCACGCTTAAGAAATATTGGGGCTACGAAAAGTTCAGGCCCCGGCAGGAGGAGATAATCACCGGTGCGCTGGAGGGGAGGGATCTGCTCGCGCTGCTCCCCACGGGGGGCGGCAAGAGCATCTGCTTCCAAGTGCCGGCGATGATGAAAGAGGGGATCTGCATAGTCGTCTCTCCCCTGATTGCCCTGATGAAGGATCAGGTGGAGAATCTGCGCGCCAAAGGGATAGCCGCGCTGCTGGTCTGCGCCGGAATGTCGCGCCGCGAGATTGACATCGCTCTGGACAATGCAGTTTACGGGCAGTACAAGTTTCTGTACGTGTCGCCCGAGAGGCTCCGTTCAGAGATGTTTCTGGCGCGCGCCGCCAAGATGAACGTCAATTATCTGGTGGTGGACGAGGCGCACTGCATCTCGCAGTGGGGCTATGACTTCCGCCCCGAATATCTGAGGATAGCCGAGGTGCGCGGCAAAATCAGCGGCACCGCTTTCGGGGGGCATCCGCCTGTGCTGGCCCTCACGGCCACCGCCACGGTGGCCGTGGCAGATGACATTATGGAGAAGCTCGCTTTCCGCGAGAAGAATCTGATTGTGTCGGGCTTCGAGCGTCCCAATCTCTCTTACTGCGCCCGCGAATGCGAAAACAAGCTGGGGCAGGTGCTGAAGGTGTGCTGCGGCGTGCAGGGCTCCGGCATCGTGTATGTCTCCCGCCGCAAAACTGCGGAGGAGGTCGCCGCCTTTCTGCAGAGTCAGGGGGTGGATGCCGCATCATACCACGCCGGGATGAACGGCAAAGTGCGCGCCGCGGTGCAGGATGCCTGGAAACAGGGCCAAAAGCGGGTCATTGTCTCCACCAACGCCTTTGGAATGGGTATAGACAAGGGGGACGTGCGCTTTGTATGCCACTATGATATGCCGCAGTCGCCCGAGGCTTACTTTCAGGAGGCGGGGCGTGCCGGACGCGACGGCAAACTCTCCTACGCGCTGCTGATTTGGAACAGCAGCGATGTGCGGCGGCTGCAGCAGATACTCCAGACCACATATCCGCCGCTCGACTACATAAAGGATATTTACCAGAAGGTGCACAAATTTCTGGAAGTCCCCTATGAGCAGGGAAAGGATAGCGGCTTCAAGTTTGACCTGGCGGCTTTCGTGAAACAATACCGGCTGCAGTCGGCACAAGCCTATTACGCCATCAAATATATCGAAATGTCGGGCTACTGGACCCTTACCGAGGAGCTGGACATCCCTTCGCGCATGTCTATTCTGGTGTCGCGCGACGCCCTCTACGGCATACAGCTGGATTCGGCCGAGACAGATGCGTTTCTGAAGGTGCTGATGCGGATGTACGAAGGGCTCTATAACGGCTATGTGAGCATTGACGAGGAGCGCATCGCGCAGGTGGGCAGATACTCGCTCCTGGCGGTGGAAAAGAAGCTCAAGTGGCTGTCTTCAAGGGGGATTCTGCGCTATATCCCGAAGGTGACCTCCCCGATGCTCTATCTGGGGTGCGAGCGGCTCTATCCGGAGAATCTGCGGCTGGACAGGCGCGAATACGATGAGCGGGTGGCCCGCTACAAGTCGCGGCTGGACGCCATGATAGGGTATGCAAAAAACACCCGCCGCTGCCGCAGCCAGATTCTTCTGGAGTATTTCGGACAGAGCGACAGCGCCCCCTGCGGGGTGTGCGACTGGTGCCGCTCGCAGAAAAACTAATCTTCTTTTTGAGCGCTGTAGCCGATGCTCTGCACCAAGGTTATGACTTCGCAGGGCGAAAGGCGCATCTTTGCGGCCAGCTCCTCTTTGGGGATCAGGGCGCGGGCCACGGTGCACAGGCCCCGGGCGGCGCAGAAGAGGTAGATGTTCTCGCAGATGAAGCCGGCGTTGGCATAGATGGCCTCGGTGATGCCGCGCTCGTCTTTGCCGGTGACTTTTGCGGTGTCGGCCACAAGGGCTATTTCCAAAGGGGCGCTGCCTACGAAGGGCTGGCTGCCGGAGGCAGCGCGCAGATCCTCTTCCGATATCAGGTGCAGGGAGTTTGCGAATGCATCGTAGGTGTAAACTCCCGATTTGAGAAAAACATAGGCGGTGATCTCCTGACGGTTGCAGGAGGAGGGGGCTGTGCGCCCTTTGCGGCGGTTGACGCCCCACGCGGCCCAGAGCAGGTCGGAGAGGGTCTGCAGGTCAAGATCTCGGGAGGGGTCGAAGTCGCGGCCGCTGCGGCGGCGTGCGAAAGCCTCCATCACTGGCATCCCGCCTTGGTGCGAAGCCTCGGGTAAAATTATGTCGGCGTTCATATCTCTTTAAAGTATGTTCAGGGACTGTTCTTTGATTTTTTCCAGCTCGGCCTTCATCTTTACCACGGTCTTCTGGATTTCGGCGTGGTTGGCCTTGCTGCCAAGGGTGTTGATTTCGCGCCCCATCTCCTGTGCAATGAAGCCCAGCTTCTTGCCGGGCAGCTCCTCTTCGCGGGCGACCTGACGGAAGTATTTGCAGTGCTGGCGCAGGCGGACCTTCTCTTCGTTGATGTCGAACTTGTCTACATAGATTATGATTTCCTGCTCCAGGCGGTTGCTGTCTATCTGGCCGCGGAGTTCTGCCAGGCGGGAGTCGAGACGGCTGCGGACGGTGGCTATGCGCTCGTGTTCGCGTGCCTCCACCTCGGGGATCAGCGACTCTATGGTATCGACCTTGGATAGGACGTCCCTCTCCAGGGCGGCCCCTTCAGCGATGCGGAACTTGTCCAAACTCTCGGCTGCGGTCTTTATGGCGCAGAAAAGCTTGTCCCAGTTCTCGCCACAGAGGTCCTCTTTGGCGCTCTGCAGCACATCCGGCATCCGCACGGCGCTTGTCAGAATACTGCCGGCGGCATCGGCCCAGCATGTTCCCTCGAGGGCGGCGGAAATCTGCTCCAGATAATTGCGCAGCACGGCCGCGTCGATGGTGGAGGCGGCGCTGCCGGCGCTCTTCTCCACGGTGATGAACAGGTCGATCGTGCCGCGGTTCAGGCGGCCTGCCAGCCACTGGCGGAGTTCCATCTCCTTTTCGCGGGGGATGAGGGATGTCTTGAGAGAAATGTCGGCAGCCTTGCCGTTGACACTGCGCAGCTCCACGATATATTTGCTGTTGTCTATTGCGGTCTCGGCCTTGCCGTACCCGGTCATTGATTTGATCATATATGTCTTTGAAAACAAAATCGTGTAAAACTATCCTAATTTTACTATTTTTGCAAACTTGAATCAAAACATAAGATATGGAAGAGCGTACCAATAATTTCCTTGAAGATATCATAGAGGCCGATCTGGCCTGCGGAAAGCATAAATCCATAATGACCCGTTTCCCGCCGGAACCCAACGGCTATCTGCATATCGGCCACGCCAAAAGCATATGCCTCAACTTTGGCCTCGCCAAGAAATACGGCGGAGCCACCAACCTGCGCTTCGACGACACCAATCCGGTGAAGGAGGATACCGAGTATGTGGACTCCATCAAGGAGGACATCAAGTGGCTGGGTTTCGAGTGGGCCAACGAATTCTACGCCTCCGACTATTTTGACCAGCTCTACGAGTGGGCTGTGGTGCTGATTAAGAAGGGGCTCGCCTATGTGGACGACCAGAGCCAGGAGGAAATCCGCCTGGGCCGCGGCACGGTGACAACGCCTGGCACCGAGAGCCCCTGGCGCAACCGCCCGGTGGAGGAGAATCTCCGCCTGTTCGAGGAGATGAAGGAGGGCAAGTATCCCGACGGCGCAAAGGTGCTGCGCGCCAAAATAGATATGGCGCATCCCAATATGCTGCTGCGCGACCCTCTGATGTACCGCATAATACACGCCAGCCATCACCGCACGGCAGACAAGTGGTGCATCTATCCGATGTACGACTTCGCCCACGGGCAGTGCGACTCCATAGAGCACATAACCCACTCTATCTGCACCCTGGAATTCGATGTGCACCGTCCGCTTTATGACTGGTTCATAGAGCATCTCGACATATTCCCCTCACATCAGTACGAGTTCGCCCGCCTGAACCTCACCTACACGGTGATGAGCAAGCGCAAGCTGCTGGAACTGGTGCGCAACGGCTATGTGGATGGCTGGGACGATCCCCGCATGCCCACGATCTGCGGCATCCGCCGCCGCGGCTACACCCCCGAATCCATCAGGATGTTCGCCGACAAGGTGGGCGTGGCCAAGAGGGACAACATAATCGACCTCTCCCTGATGGAGTGGTGTCTGCGTCAGGACCTCAACGAGCGTTCTAACCGCTATATGGCGGTGCTCAACCCCGTCAAGCTGGTTGTGGACAACTGGGAAGAGGGCAATGTGGAGTGGTTCGAAGCCCCCCTGAACCCAGCCGACCCCGATGGAGCCAAGCGCCGCGTCCCCTTCAGTAAAGAGCTCTACATAGAGCGCGACGACTTTATGGAGGAGGCTCCCAAGAAATATTTCCGCCTGAAACCCGACGGAGAAGTCCGCCTCAAATACACCTATATAGTTAGGTGCACCTCCTTTGAGAAGGATGCCGAGGGCAACGTCACCGAAATACACTGCGAATACGACCCCGCATCCAAGCCGGGGGCGGGAGAGTGGCGCAGCGTGAAGGGGACCATCCACTGGGTTTCCATAGCTCACGCCGACAAGATAGAGGCGCGGCTGTTCGACACCCTCTTTACCGAGGAGCAGATGGGGGCGATCCCCGAGGGAGCGGACTACAAGGATTATCTCAACCCGAACTCGCTTGTTATAACCGACGCATACGCCGAACCGGCGCTCAAGGATGACAAGAGCGGCATCGCAGTGCAGTTCGAGCGCCTGGGCTACTTTGCCCGCGATCCCAAGAACGGCGCCTGGAACAAGGCTACCGGCCTGCGCGACTCCTTTAAAGTAAAATAACTATTTCTTTACGGCTGCAGAAATGTCCAGGGCCACCATATTGTGAGTGGTGGCCACTACGGGCATTATGTCGGCGCGCTCGATTTCTGGCGCGAACTCTGTTAGGGCAGAGAGACGGCGCAGAATGTCCACGAACAGCACCTCGTTGAGGTGGAAATCCCCCTTGACGCGGCCGAATGCACGCATCGCCTCCACTTTGGTGACGGGCGTCGTGCAGGAGATGAATCTGTCGGGACGCGCGGCGCTGTTGGAGTAGGTGCCGCAGATAATCAGATGGCCGTATTTCGCGCTGTGGCGGATGCCGAAGTAGGCGCGCGCGCCAGCCAGCGAGGGGCTCAGCAGCACCCCCTTGACATCGGAAGAGCGCATCAGGCGCAGGAACTCCAGCTTCATTGTGTTCTCGTCGGTTATGTTCTCCACGACCTCCGGCTCCAGAGCGTTGTGCACGGCGATGCTCTGCATATTTATGGGGTAGCCGATGTCGATGGCCGAGATTCTGGCCTCCAGGGTGCTGGTGGCGATGAATGTCTTCTGGCGGACTATGCCTATGGCGTCCAGCAGCCTGAGCGCCTGCTCCTGCGGCAGAAGCCCCTCCTGCGCCTTTGAAATTATGCTGCGGAGAATCTCCTTGTCCACGGGAGGGTAGCAGCTCTCGGTGCTGCCGCTCACTATCAGATTGTCTGATGTTATAGCCGGAATTCTGATCATGGCACCAAAATTAGCAGATTTTTTTTACCTTTGAAAAATTTTGCAGACAACAGGCATTATGCGCAACATCCTTGACTATGATTCGGTGGAATTGAGCTCCAACGGCCGGGATCTGATAATCCTGGACCAGTCGCTGCTGCCCAATCAGGAAAAGTTTCTCCACCTGACCACGGCCGAGCAGGTTTTCTATGCCATAACGCTGCTCAAGGTGCGCGGCTCGCATGCCATAGGGATGGCGGGCGCCTTTGGCCTGGCGATGTGTATGAACCGCTTTAAGGCGCGCAATCTGCAGGCCTTTGACAAGGAATTCCTGCGGGTGAAGCGTTACCTGTACATTTCCCGCCCCACGGCGGTGAACCTGATGTGGACGCTGGACCGGATGGAGCGCTGCTATTACGAGGCTGAGGAGGAGGCTCAGGACAAGAGCGATTTAGAGGTGATGCGCATCATCCGCGATCGGCTCACCGCAGAGGCACGGGCCATCAAACTCGAGGATATCCAGAAGAATATCGCCATAGCCGAGGCGGGCTTCTCTCTGCTGAAGCCCGGCAGCGGCATTCTGACCTACTGCAATGCGGGGCATCTGTCGGCGTCGAGATACGGCACCGCGCTGAGCCCCATTTATTATGCCCAGCAGAAGGGATATATGCCCAAGGTGTTCTGCTGCGAGACCCGCCCGGCGCTGCAGGGATCCCGGCTGACGGCGTTTGAGCTGACCAAGGCGGGGATTGACGCCACTCTGATATGCGACAGCGCCGCCTCCGATGTAATGCGCCGCGGCAAGGTGGATGTGGTGTTCTTCGGCTGCGACCGCATAGCCGCCAACGGCGATGTGGCGAACAAGGTGGGCAGCAGTATGGTGGCCGTCCTGGCCAAGCACTACGGTATCCCCTGCTATGCGCTGGGCCCCGTCAACAACATCGATTTCCACACTCCTACCGGCGCCGACATAGTGATTGAGGAGCGCCCCGCGTTTGAGGTCACCGATATGTATTTTGAGAAACCTGTCGCCCCCAAGGGGACGAAGGTGTATAACCCGGCGTTTGACATTACTCCCGCCGGGCTGCTCTCCGGCATAATCACCGAGAAAGGGATCATCTCCCCCGGGGAGCTGGGCAAACTGAAGGAGATGTAGCGGATGACAAGGTTTCTGAGTCTTTCGAGCGGCAGCAACGGCAACTGTTATTATCTGGGCAACGACAAAGTCTCGATGCTGATAGATTTCGGCATCGGCGGCCGCACGGTGGGCCGCAGGCTCGCATCCCACGACATCAGGATTCAAGATGTGGATATGGTGCTCATAACCCACGAGCATATGGACCACATCCGCTATCTGGGCGGATTCACGGAGAAGTTCCACAAGGCGGTATTCACCACGGCCGCGCTGCACAGGGTGCTTGACAGGCACTTCTGCACGGTGGGCAAGCTGGGCGGCTGCGTGCGGGAAACCACGCCGGGCGTGGAGACCGAATGTATGGGGGTCAAGTTCACCCCCTTCAGCGTGCCTCACGACGCCCGCGACACGGTGGGCTATTACATCGACTTTTTTGGGGACACATTTACTGTGGCCACCGATGTGGGGTATGTTACGGACGATCTGGTGCACTACTGCAGACTCTCGCAGCATCTGATAGTGGAGTCGAACTACGACCCGGGAATGCTGGCCACCGGCCCTTATACTCCCGAACTGAAAAAGAGGATAATGGAGGAGAAGGGGCATCTTTCAAACGAACAGACGGCCGACCTGCTGAAGCGCAGCTGGCACGATGGTCTGGAATCGGTGTTCCTCTGCCACCTGTCTGCAAACAACAACACCCCTTCGCTGGCGTTTGACAGCGCCCGCGCCGCACTCAATTCTGTGGGCGGGGAGCAGGTGACGCTATACGCCCTGCCGCGCAGGGAGCCGTCGCCCCTCTTTATTTTTGACCATACCAACTCTTGAGGCGGGCGATCTCTTCGGGCCAGATTTCGGGCTCGGGAGTCTCCAGAATAAACGGAATCCCCTCCAGGCGGCTGTCCTGCATTATGCGGCGGAACAGCGCCTCTGCGATTTCTCCCTTGCCCAGGCTGGCGTGTCGGTCTACGCGGCTGCCGGCGGGTTTTGCGGCGTCGTTGAGGTGCATGCCGCGCAGGTATTTAAGCCCCACGGTGCGCTCCAGGGCGTCCATTATCTTTTCGTAGCCGCGCACTACCACGGTTCCCTTGATGTCGGCATCGCTCAGCGGCTCAACCTCATCGCAGAGCAGGGTGGGGGCGTCTGACCAGTCGTAGCCGGCGGCAAAGGCGTGGCAGGTGTCTATGCATACGCCTACGCGGCTCTTGTCCTCCACCAGGTCTATGATTTCTGCCAGATGCTCAAAGCGGAAGCCCATATTGGAGCCCTGGCCGGCGGTGTTTTCCAGCACTGCGGTGACCCCCTCGGAGTGCTCCAGCGCAATGTTGATGGATTCTGCTATGCGGCGCAGGCAATCGCTGCCGCTGATCTGCTGCAGGTGGCTGCCCGGGTGCAGGTTCAGACGGTCCAGTCCCAGGGCCCGGCAGCGGAGCATCTCGTCGAGGAATGACTCGCGCGAACGCTGCAGCGCATCGGCATCGGGGCTGCCCAGGTTTATGAGGTAGCCGTCGTGGGGGAGGATGGAGCAGGGTGGATAGCCCAGGGCGGCGCAATTCTCGCGGAACTTTGCCGCGCTGCTGTCACTTAATGGGGCGGAGCGCCACTGCTTCTGGTTTTTGGTGAAGAGGGCGAAGGCTGTGGCCCCGATTTCGCTGGCACGCAGAGGGACATTTTCTATTCCGCCGGCGGCGGAGATGTGTGCACCGATATATTTCATCGCTTACGATATTTTGGAGTAGTCTATTATGTCTTTTTTGAATTCTTTGAGGTTGGTTTTCAGAAGGGCGTTCTGCGGCCTCTGCAGCAGGGGGTCCTCCTGCAGGATGTCAACAGACAGGTTGCGTGCGTCTTCCAGGATCGGGGAATCCTTGGCCAGGTCGGCGATGTGCAGGTCAATCGCCAGGCCGCTCTGCAGAGTACCTTCAAGGTCGCCGGGGCCGCGCATCCTAAGGTCAGCCTCCGACAGCTCGAAGCCGTCGCTTGTGGAGCACATCAGCTCTATGCGCTTGCGCGACTCGCTGCTGAGTTTGTTGCCGGTCATAAGGATGCAATAGGATTTTTCCGCACCGCGGCCTACCCTTCCGCGCAGCTGGTGCAGCTGCGAGAGGCCGAAGCGCTCGGCGCTCTCGATAACCATAACAGAGGCGTTGGGCACATCCACCCCGACCTCTATCACGGAGGTGGCCACAAGTATATCGGCCTTGCCGCTGGCGAACAGGTTCATGTCGAACGCCTTGTTCTGCGGGGTCTGCCTGCCGTGCACCACTGCGGTGATGTAGTCGGGCTGCTTAAAGTAGTCAGTGATGTCCAGGTAGCCCTGCTCCAGGTTTTCGTAGTCCATCTTTTCCGACTCCTTGATGAGCGGGTACACCACGAACACCTGCCTCCCTGCGGCAATCTCCTTTTTCATAAACTCGTACACCCTGCGGCGGCTGTTCTCGTAAACGTGTGTGGTGACCACGGGCTTGCGTCCGGGAGGGAGTTCGTCTATCACAGAGACGTCCAGATCGCCATAAAGGGTCATCGCCAGGGTGCGGGGAATCGGGGTCGCCGTCATCACCAGGATGTGGGGGGCGACTTCTGATTTGGACCACAACCGCGACCGCTGGGCCACTCCGAAGCGGTGCTGCTCGTCAATGACCGCTATTGCCAGGGAGCGGAACTGCACCTTGTCTTCTATGAGGGCGTGGGTGCCGATGACAATGTCTATGCTGCCGTCGGACAGTCCGGCATAAATCTCCCTGCGCTCGCGCGATTTGGTGTTGCCGGTGAGCAGCGCCGCTTTCACTCTCGAGGTGTCTATGAACTTAAGTATTCCGTTGTAGTGCTGGGTGGCGAGGACCTCCGTGGGGGCCATGATGCAGGCCTGGTGGCCGTTGTCCACGGCCTGGAGGGCGGAGAGAATGGCCACCAGAGTCTTGCCGCTGCCCACATCGCCCTGCAGCAGCCGGTTCATTTGCCGGCCGCTTGTGACATCGGAGCGGATCTCCCGCAGCACCCTCTTCTGCGCCCCTGTGAGGGGGAAGGGAAGGTGGCTGTAGGTGTAGTTGAACGCTTCTGCGATGCGGGGCAGCAGCACGCCCCCTTCGCTGCGAAGCTTTAGGAACTTCTGCTTCAGGAGCGAAAGCTGCAGGTAGAAAAGCTCTTCGAATTTGAGGCGGCGGCGGGCCTGCTCAAGGCTCTGCTGATCCGGTGGAAAGTGGATGTCGTGCAGGGCCCGCTGCAGACTTGTCAGCTTTTTGCGCAGCAATATATAGTCGGGAAGGGTCTCCGCAATCTTGCCGGCGACCATTTCGCACAGCTTGCGCTGCAGGCCGCAGAAGACCTTCTGTCCGATGCCGCCGCTCTGAAGCTTTTCAGAGCTCGGATAGACCCCGGTAAGGGGGCTGCCGGCGGTGGCGGCGCTTTTGGCCACCGTCTCCACCTCCGGGTGGACCATATTGTAGCGGTTGCCGAAGAGCGAGGGCTTGCCGAACACTATGTATTCGCAGCCGCTCTGCAGCTTGTTTTTGATCCACTTGATGCCCTTGAAGAACACCAGCTCTATGTAGCCGGTGCCATCGCCCAGCACCGCAACCAGGCGGGCGCTCTTGCCGCTGCCGACGCTGGAGATGCTCTTGACGGTACCGCGCAGCTGTATCCAGGCGCTGTCGGAGTTGATTTCGCTGATGGCATAGAAGCGGCTGCGGTCTATGTAGCGGAAAGGGAAAGTGTAGAGCATGTCCCGGAAGGTGACGATGCCCAGCTCCTTCTCCAGGAGGGTGGCTCTTTTGGGTCCCACGCCCGGCAGAAATTTGATCTCGCTGTCCAGAATATAGCCGCTCATAAGAAAAATCAAAGTTAAAAAATATGACTATATTTGCTGCGTTTTAGAATCGGTTTTATGGCAAAAATGCTCACTATAGGCATCACGCAGGGTGATTCCAACGGTATCGGATATGAGGTCATAATCAAGGCGCTGCTGGACTCCAGGGTGCTGGATATGTTTGTACCCGTGGTTTACGGCTCTTCCAAGTTCTTCGGCTTCAACAAAAAGCTGATTGCAGGCGCCGAGACTCTCAACACCAATGTCATAAGCGCGGCGTCGGAGGCCAAGGCCAAGAGGGTCAACATTATCAACTGCGTGCCGGATTCGTTCAATATAGAGTTTGGCAAGAGCACCCGCGAAGGGGCCGAAGCGGCGATGGCGTCGCTCAAGGCGGCTGCGGACGATCTTCAGAGCGGAGCTATCGATGCCCTGGTCACCGCACCCTTCAACAAACATTCGATGGCCGAGTCGGGGTTTGCCTTTCCCGGCCATACCGAGTATCTGGAGAGCCGCTTTCCCGGCGGGCACAGCCTGATGTTTATGTGCAGCGACCGTCTCAAGATAGGGGTTGCCACCAATCACACCCCGCTCAAGGATGTTTCGCAGGTTCTGAGCATCGACCTGATTCTGGAAAAGCTGCGCATTATGAACACCTCGATCAAGCGGGATTTCTGCATAGACCGGCCCAAGATAGCGCTCCTGGGCCTTAATCCGCACGCAGGCGACGACGGTTCGCTGGGGCGCGAAGAGCAGCAGATAATAGCGCCGGCCCAGGAAAAAGCATTTGCCGAGGGGATTATGGCTTTCGGCCCCTTCTCGCCCGACGGCTTCTTCGGCACCGGACAGTATGCCAAATTCGATGCAGTGCTGGCGATGTATCACGATGAGGGGCTCATCCCCTTCAAGACCATCGCCTTTGACGAGGGGGTCAACTACACTGCCGGGCTGAATGTGGTGCGCACTTCGCCCGACCACGGCACCGGGTATGACATAGCTGGCAAGAATATTGCTTCGCCGCAGTCTATGCTAAAGGCGATATATATGGCAATCGACATTGTGGGGCATCGCAGAATTTACGATGAGGTGACTGCGAATCCTCTTCAAGTCAAGGTGTTCGAGGGGCGCAACGCCCCCGACAGGAGCTATCTTCCCGAGTAGCGGCGATGGACAAGCCCACGATATATCTCTATACCGACGGCGCCTGCAGCGGCAATCCCGGTCCGGGCGGCTATGGGGTGGTGCTGCGCTGCGGCACCCGGGAGAAGGAGATGTCGGAGGGGTTTGAGCAGACTACCAACAATCGTATGGAGCTTTTGGCCGTGATAGTGGGGCTGGAGGCCATCAAGTGGGACAGGGCTGATGTGCAGGTGGTGAGCGACTCCAAATATGTGGTGGATGCGGTGAGCAAGGGGTGGCTTTGGAAATGGGTCAAGGCGGATTTTGCCAAAAAGGCGAATCCGGACCTCTGGCGGCGTTTCATACAGGTGTACAACCGTCACAATGTCACCTTCAATTGGATAAAGGGGCACGCCGGGCATCCGGAAAACGAGCGGTGCGATGCTCTGGCCGTGGCGTCGTATCAGAAGTTTATAAAGGCTTAAGTTTAAAAGCACTGAAAACAAGTGTTTTTTAACATAATAGTTATAATAGGTTATGAAAAAGATTATTAAGAAAGTGGGTGTCCTCACCTCAGGCGGTGATGCACCGGGAATGAATGCGGCCATCCGTGCGGTGGTGCGCACAGCAATCTTTTACAAACTGGAGGTCCTCGGAATCCGCAGGGGTTATCAGGGTCTTATAGAGGGGGACTTTGTGGAGATGGAGTCCCCGTCGGTCTCCAAGATTATAAACCTCGGAGGCACGATTCTCCATACATCCCGCTGCCCCGAGTTCAAGGACGGCAAGGTGCGCCGCACGGCAATTGAAGGCCTCAAGGCTGCCGGTGTGGATGCGCTCGTGGTGATTGGCGGCGACGGCTCGTTCCGCGGCGCGAATGCGATCTGTCAGGATCTGGACTTCCCGGTAGTGGGAATCCCCGCCACAATCGACAATGATATTTTCGGTACGGATTTCACTCTGGGTTTTGACACTGCCATCAATACGGCTATGGAGGCCATAGACAAGATCCGCGACACGGCCCACAGCCACGATATGGTATTCTTTGTGGAGGTTATGGGGCGCGACGCGGGCTTCATCGCACTGCACACAGGCATTGCCACCGGAGCCGAGGTGACTCTGATCCCCGAGGTTTACAACGACCTTGACTCGCTTGTGGATTACCTGCAGATGGGCCGCCGCAAAAACAAGACTTCCGGCATCATCGTGGTGGCGGAGGGAGGTCAGCTCGGCAGCGCCGTTGAAGTGGCTCAGAAGGTCAAGGAGCGGATTCCTTCATACGAGACCCGCGTGACCACTCTGGGACATATCCAGCGCGGAGGCAATCCGACCTGTTCCGACAGGGTGCTGGCCAGCATCTACGGCTACGAGGCTGTCTGCGCGCTGCTGGACGGCCGCACAGGAGTGATGATAGGCCGCGTTGCGGGCAAGACTGTCTATACCCCCTTCGAGGAAGCCATCAGCAAGCACAATGCAGTGGACCGCAGCTGGTACGAAATCACAAAAATACTGTCGGTATAAAAGCTGCAATCTTAAACGCCCCGCAAGTAGACAGGACATAAGAAAGGCGGAACCCGCAACTATCGGGTCCCGCCTTTTTTGAACAGTGTCGCGTAAAGCAGAACAATTTATTAAAATAAATCGCCGTTGTTTGTACCTTAGCCGATCAATACAGATATCAGAAATGAAGAAAAAACAACTTTTGCTGGGAGACGAGGCGATAGCGCTCGGGGCGATCAACGCCGGAATCGCGGGCGTGTATGCCTATCCCGGCACCCCCTCCACAGAGATTACCGAGTATGTCCAGAACAGTCCGCAGGGGCGCGTCGGCGATATTTTCTGCCGCTGGTGCACCAACGAGAAGACCGCCCTCGAGGCGGCGCTTGGTGTTTCTTATGTAGGCAGGCGCTCCATAGTGTGTATGAAGCACGTGGGGCTGAATGTGGCGGCCGATCCATTTATGAACGGGGCGATGACGGGCACCAACGGCGGCCTGATAGTGGTGGTGGCCGATGACCCGTCGATGCACTCGTCGCAGGGGGAGCAGGACAGCCGCTTCTACGGCAAATTCGCCCTTGTGCCTACCCTGGAGCCCTCGTCGCAGCAGGAGGCCTACGATATGATTGATTACGGCTTCCGCCTGAGCGAGGACAGGGGCGAGCCGGTGCTCATGCGCATCACCACCCGTATGGCGCACTCGCGCGCCGTGGTGGAGTACGACGATGCCGTGGCTGGGAAGAAGCCGCTTTCATTTCCGAAGGACCCCTCGTCGTGGATACTGCTGCCGGTGAATGCCAGGCGCCGCTATCCGCAGCTGATAGAGACCTACAACGCCCTTGAGCGGGAGTCGGACAGCTCCCCCTACAACAATTATTTCGATGGGGATGACCATTCGATGGGAATAATAGCAAGCGGCATCGCCTACAATTATCTGCGGGAGAATGTCGGGGATAGCTGCCGCTATCCGATACTCAAGATTTCGCAATATCCGATGCCTAAAAAACTGATCTGTCGTCTTGCGGCAGAGTGTAGCAGGATTCTGGTGATGGAGGAGGGGCAGCCCTTCATAGAGGAGCAGGTGGCGGGCATTCTGCCCCGTACGGCCGAGCCCGAAGGGTTGTGCGAAGAGGTGCTGTGCGGGGTCGGACGGCTCCTGTCGGACTTGGGGAGCAGCGCATTGCACAGCTGCAAGGTGGAGGGCCGCCTTTCGGGTGCTCTGCCCCGCGTTGGCGAGCTTACTCCGGACTGCGTGCGGGCGGCCCTTTCTATGGAGCCGCACGATGTGAAAGCCCCCGCCGAGAATGTCGTGCCCAGGCCGCCGGCACTCTGCAGGGGTTGCGGTCACCGCGATCTTTATAATGCTCTGAATAAGGTTATGGAACAATATAGTAATAGCCGTGTATTCAGCGATATCGGCTGCTATACGCTGGGCGCCCTGCCCCCGTTCAAGTCCATCTGCTCCTGCGTGGATATGGGGGCGGCCATAACTATGACCAAGGGGGCGGCCGATGCCGGATATTTCCCCGCGGTGGGTGTCATCGGCGACTCTACATTCGCCCATTCGGGAATAACGGGGCTGCTGGATGTGGCCAACTGCAAATCTAATGTGCTCATAATAATCTCCGACAACGAGACTACAGGAATGACCGGCGGGCAGGATTCGGCGGGCACAGGCAAAATAGAGAAGATATGCGAGGCGGTGGGCATCGACCCTGAGCACATTAACGTGGTGGTGCCTCTGCCCGGGAATATGGAGCAGATAAAGCGGCTCATAAAGAGCGAAATCGAGTATGACGGGCCATCGGTGCTTATTTCGCGCCGCGAATGCATACAGACCGCAAAGCGCCACGCAGCTGCCGCACGCGCTCGGAAATAAACTGGAAATGATATGAAAAAGGATATAATTCTTGCCGGAGTAGGCGGACAGGGCATACTCTCGATAGCGGCCGTGATAGGTCACGCCGCACTTAAAGAAAATATTTATATAAAGCAGGCGGAGGTGCACGGAATGAGCCAGCGGGGTGGGGATGTGCAGTCCAATCTGAGGCTCTCCTCGCTTCCCATAGCATCCGACCTGATAGCCCTGGGTTGCGCAGACCTGATAATTTCGCTGGAGCCTATGGAGGCCCTGCGCTATCTGCCATATCTCTCAAAGGAGGGTTGGATAGTGACAAACACCGTACCCGTGGTGAACATCCCCAACTATCCAGATATCGACAAAATACTTGAAGAATTGCGTTCGGTGGGCAATGTCATTATGCTGGATGTTGACGCTTTGGCAAAGGAGGCAGGGAGTGAGCGAAGCAGCAATATGGCGTTGCTTGGAGCCTGCTGCGGCCCGCTTGATCTTGAGCCCGCGATGCTTGAGGAGGGGATTTGCGAAATCTTTGCCCGCAAGGGACAGGCGGTGGTCGATGCCAACATAGCAGCCTTCCGTGCAGGACGCAGAGCGGCAAAACTCAACTGATATGAAAATCTTTGAACTCTCTTGCCCGATAAGGCGGGAACCGACTTCAGAGGAGCTTTTTGCGGCAGCCGCCCGCAACTGCGGCGTGCCCCGGAGCAAAGTGCTGCGGTGCGATGTAGTCAAGCGCTCGCTGGACGCCCGCGCAGAGCTGATCTACCGCTATCAGGTGCGCGCCCTTGTGGAGGGTGACGCCCCTGTAAAGGAGTACAAGTTTGATTACAAAAATGTTTTATCAGCAGAGCCTGTTTTGATTATAGGCGGCGGACCGGCCGGGATGTTCGCAGCCCTGCATCTGCTGGAACTCGGCCTCAAGCCGGTCATAATAGAGCGCGGAAAGGATGTCCACGCCCGCAAGCGGGATTTGGCCGCCATCTCAACCAAAGGGATTGTGAACCCCGACTCCAACTACTGCTATGGCGAAGGAGGGGCGGGCACATTCTCCGATGGAAAGCTCTTTACCCGCTCCGGCAAAAGGGGCGACATATATGAAGTGCTGCATCAAATGGTGGCCTTCGGGGCGCAGGAACAGATATTGATAGATGCTCATCCGCATATCGGGAGCGACGTGCTGCCGGCTATGGTGGAGCGCCTGCGCGAGTGCATCACCTCCCACGGCGGGGAGTATCACTTCGGATGCAGGGTCACCGACCTCAAGATGCGCGGCGGCGATGCTCCCCGCTGGGAGGCGGTCTGCGAGGGAGGGGAGACATTCTCTGCCGACAATGTGATACTGGCCACCGGCCATTCGGCCCGCGATATATATCGTTTATTTGATGCAAAAGGCTGGCAGATTGAGCAGAAAGACTTTGCACTTGGAGTGAGGGTTGAGCATCCGCAGAGCCTCATCAACTTCAGCCGATACCACGGACGCTGGCAGCAGGGCATGCCGCCGGCCGAATACAGCCTGGCGGAGCAGATTGACGGGCGCGGGGTGTTCTCGTTCTGTATGTGTCCCGGCGGAATTCTGGTTCCCTCGTCCACAGAGGGGGAGGCAGTCGTGCTCAACGGTATGTCTAATTCGCTCAGAAACGGCCCAAGAGCCAACGCCGGCATAGTGGTGCAGGTATCACCCTCGGATGTCCCCGAATATGCCAAATACGGGACTTTTTCGCTGATGCGCTTTCAGGAGGATCTCGAGCGGGCGATGTACGCCCATAGCGGCTCCCTTAAGGCACCTGCGCAGCGGATGGTGGACTTCTGCAAGGGCCGCCCCTCTGCAAACTTGCCATCAAGCAGTTATACGGCAGGAGTTTCCAACGCTCAACTTAGAGAATTGCTTCCGCAATTTGTGGCGGAGGCTCTGCGGCGGGCCTTCCCGCTTTTCGACCGCAAGATGAAGGGGTTCTACACCAATGATGCGCTGGTGCTCGCCTGCGAGTCGCGCACCTCATCGCCGATCAGGATCCCGAGAGATCCCGGCTCGCTGCAGCATCCGCAGCTGCCTGGGCTGTTCCCCTGCGGGGAGGGGGCGGGGTATGCCGGAGGAATCGTCTCCAGCGCACTCGACGGAATCGCCTGCGCCCGGGCCATCGCCCTTTAACCGCGCAAGAGGGCCTGCCTGGATTTGAAAGTTTATGCCGTAAAGCTTGAGTCGCCGCGAGAGCTTCTCGCGCCGGCGCTGCGCCGTTAGAGCTTATAGTCCGCTGCACGGGAGATTGGAGCCTTGTCAAGAGGGCAGAAAAGCCCTTTCTGATACTTGTAATGGCCCACAATGGCGATCATCGCCGCATTGTCGGTGGTGAAGCGCAATTCGGGCAGAAAACAGCTCCAGCCGCGCTTTGCCCCCTCGGCGGTTATGGCCCCGCGCAGCGCCGAATTGGCCGCCACGCCTCCGCCCGCCACAATCTGCTTGATGCCGGTGGTCTGGGTTGCCTTAATCAGCTTCTTCATAAGGATATCCACCAGGTCGCGCTGGAAACTTGCGCAGATGTCGTTTTTATGTTTTTCTATAAAATCAGGGTCTTCTTTGAGAGAATCCCGCAGAAAGTAGAGCAGTGATGTCTTGATGCCGCTGAAGCTGAAGTCCAGCCCCGGGATGTTGGGCTTGGCAAAGCGGAATTTGCCGCTGTCCCCCTCCTTGGCCATCCGGTCGATTACCGGGCCGCCGGGGTAGCCCAGATCAAGCATCTTGGCGCACTTGTCAAAAGCCTCGCCCACGGCGTCGTCTATCGTCTGCCCCAGCACGGTGAATTCAAGGTAGTCGTCCACACGCACGATCTGGGTGTGCCCGCCTGAGACCAGCAGCGCCAGAAAGGGGAACTGCGGCTGATTGTTGTCGCGCCCTTCAACTTTTATAAAGTGCGATAAAATGTGCCCTTGAAGGTGGTTTACCTCAATCATCGGTTTGCCTGAAGAGAGGGCCAGCCCCTTGGCGAAGGAGGTACCCACGATAAGGCTGCCCAGCAGCCCGGGGCCGCGGGTGTATGCAATCGCATCCACCTGAGACATCTCCACGCCCGCCTGCACCAGCGCCTGGGATACTACCGGCAGGATGTTCTGCTGATGGGCGCGGGAGGCGAGCTCGGGAATCACTCCGCCGTATTTGCGGTGAACCTCCTGGGAGGCCATCACGTTGGAAAGCAGCCAGCCATCTTTAAGCACTGCTGCAGATGTGTCATCGCAAGATGACTCAATTCCGAGGATTATGGTTTTTTTGTCAATCATAGCTTTAAATTACTTTACCCTTCCGGGGTAAGCCTCGAGAGCCTTCTCGAGCACGATGAGGGCTTTCTTGAGATCTTCACTCTTGAGCACGTATGCCATACGGACCTCGTCGCGGCCGATACCCTCCGTGGTGTAGAATCCGCTGGCGGGGGCCATCATAACCGTGGAGTTGTTGTAAGAGAAACTCTCCAAACACCACTGGCAGAACTTGTCGCTGTCGTCTACCGGAAGTTTTGCTACAGTATAGAAGGCGCCCATCGGAATGGGGGAGTAAACTCCGGGAATCTTGTTGAGACCGTCGATGAGGCACTTGCGCCTCTCAAGATACTCTTCATACACCTCGCTGGTGTACTCCTCGGGAGCGTCCAGCGCCGCCTCGGCGGCAATCTGTCCGATGAGGGGCGGACTCAGGCGGGCCTGGCAGAACTTCATCACGGTCTTGCGCAGCTCCCTGTTTTTGGTGATGAGGGCGCCGATGCGGATGCCGCAGGCCGAATAGCGCTTTGACACAGAGTCGATGAGCACCACGTTCTGCTCGATTCCCTTCAGGTGGCAGGCGCTGATGTAGGGGGTGCCGGCATAGACAAACTCGCGGTACACCTCATCGCTGAAGAGGTAGAGGTCGTATTTTTGCACCAAATCGCGGATCTGCTCCATCTCCTTGCGGTTGTAAAGGTAGCCGGTGGGGTTGTTGGGGTTGCAGATTAGGATGGCCTTGGTGTGCTCGTTTATCAGGGCCTCGAACTTGTCAACCTTGGGCAGGCAGAACCCCTCTTCTATGGTGGTGGTCACAGTGCGGATAACCGCCCCCGCCGAGATTGCGAAGGCCATATAATTGGCATAGGCCGGCTCGGGCACGATGATTTCGTCGCCCGGGTTGAGGCAGGACAGGAATGCGAAGAGCACCGCCTCGCTGCCGCCGGTGGTGATGATGATATCGTCTGCTGTGACATTGATGTTGAATTTCTTGTAATAGCCTACCAGCTTTTCGCGATACTGGCGGTAACCCTGACTCGGGCTGTATTCCAGAATCTTTCTGTCAATGTTGCGGATGGCCTCTATCGCCACCTCGGGAGTGGGCAGGTCGGGCTGTCCGATATTGAGGTGGTATACGTGAATTCCGCGCGCCTTTGCGGCATCTGCAAGCGGAGCCAGCCTCCTGATAGGCGAGGCGGGCATCAGATTTCCACGATTGGAAATTACAGGCATAAGTCTTTATAAGAAACGGTTACTAAATACAAAATTGCGGCGAAGGTATAAAAAATGGTATATTTGCGCAAAACTCTAAGAAACACCAAAAAATGAAAAAATTATTTCTGCTCTTTTCGGTGTCGCTTCTCGCCCTGGCTTCCTGTACAAACAATTACGAGAGCTATGAGGGGGACCCTCTGAACACCAAAATCTACACTTTGGACAACGGGCTCAAGATTTATATGTCCGTCAACAAAGACGAACCCCGCCTGCAGACGGCCATCTGCGCAAGAGTGGGCGGCAAGAACGACCCCGCCATCACCACCGGTATGGCACACTATCTGGAGCACCTGCTCTTCAAGGGGAGCGAAAGCTTCGGCACCACCAACTACGAGTTGGAAAAGCCGCTGCTGGACTCCATCGCCGACCTTTTTGAGATTTACCGCGTGACGGCCGACGAGGCGCAGCGCACTGCCCTCTACCATAAGATCGACTCCTTCAGCTACGAGGCCTCCAAAATCGCCATTCCAAACGAATATGACAAGCTGATGGCCGCCATAGGAGCCACCGGCACCAACGCCTTCACCTCGCAGGACATCACCTGCTATGTGGAGGATATCCCTTCCAACCAGATTGACAATTGGGCCCGCATCCAGGCCGACCGCTTTATGCACCCCGTGATCCGCGGCTTCCACACCGAGCTGGAGACCATCTACGAGGAGAAGAATATGTCCCTGACGCAGGACGGCCGCAAGGTCAACGCCGCGCTGCTGGAGGCCCTCTTCCCCCATCACCCCTACGGCACCCAGACCGTAATCGGCACCCAGGAGCATCTCAAGAATCCCTCCATCAAGATGGTGAAAGAGTACCACGACACCTACTATGTGCCCAACAATATGGCCGTCTGCGTGAGCGGCGATTTTGATCCCGACAGCTTTGTGAAGATCATAGAGAAATACTTTGGCGCAATGGAGCCCGGCGAGGTTCCCGAGCTGCAGTTCGCCCCCGAGCCCGAAATCACCGCCCCGGTGGAGAAGGAGGTCTTCGGCCTCGACGCCGAGAGC
The DNA here is from genome assembly GCA_963662035.1 of Bacteroidaceae bacterium. Classification (GTDB taxonomy): domain Bacteria; phylum Bacteroidota; class Bacteroidia; order Bacteroidales; family UBA932; genus Equibacterium. The sequence continues at coordinate 21,463 of CAVLDO010000002.1, forward strand.
GTGTACCTGGCCTGGAGGCTCCCCGGCATAGGCAAGGACTACACGGTCGATCCCGTGGCAAACATTGCCTCGTCGCTGCTCTATAACGGCACCGCCGGTCTGATTGACCTGAACGTGAACCGGCAGCAGAAGGCCCTCTTCGCGGGCGCCTTCTACGACTCTATGGCCGACTACGCAATGCTCGAGGCCGTGGGACAGCCCGGACAGGGGCAGACCCTGGAGCAGGTGCGCGACATAATTCTTGAGGAGGTGGCCAAGCTGCGCGGCGGCCAGTTCACCGACGAGGATGTGCAGGCCTGCATCAACAATGCCCACCTGGACCGGATGAGCGAGCTTGCCGACAACTCCGAACGCGCCACCGGATATGCGATGAACTTCGCCTACGGCGTTGACTGGAAAAACGTTGTGGAGAATATGAAGGCGATTGAAAAAGTCACCAAGGCAGACGTCGTGGATTTCGCGAACAAATATCTCTGCGACAACAACTATGCGGTGGTTTACAAACGCACCGGCGAGGATACCGGCATTCAGAAGATAGCCGCTCCCGCCATCACCCCCATCTTTATGAACCGCGACACCTCCAGCGCCTTCCTGCGCGAGATTGTGGCCAATGTGCCCGCGCCCATCGAGCCGGTGTTCGTGGATTTCTCCAAGGATCTCTCGGTGGGCAACCTTGCCTCCAATATCGACCTTATCTACAAGAAGAACACCCGCAACGACATATTCACCGTGCAGTTCGTGTTCAACACAGGCACCAACGACCGCCCCGTGCTTGGCTACGCCGGCGACTATCTCAGCTATCTGGGCACCCCCACGATGAGCAGCGAGGAGTTCTCCCGCAAGATGTATGCGCTGGCCTGCTCTTATGACCTGTCTGCCGGCGGCAACACCTTCACCCTCTCGGTGACCGGTCTGGGCGAAAATATGGGCGAAGCCGTATCTCTGGTGGAGGATCTCATCGCCAATGCCGAGGGCAACGACGCAGTCCTGTCAAACCTCAAGAACGACTATTTCCAGAGCCGCATCAACAACAAGATGGGGCAGAGCAGCAATTTCAACGCCCTTATGAGATATCTGCTCTTCGGTCCCGAGAAGATTGCCGCGACCACATTGAGCAACGAGAGTCTCGCCGCCCTTACCAGCGATGAACTGCTTGGAGCTGTGCGCGAGGTGTTCTCCAAGCAGCACGAGGTGCACTACTACGGCCCCGCAAGCGAGCAGGATGTCAAGGCCTGCCTGGCAGCCAGCCACACCGTGAGCGCGAATCCCGAGCCTCTGACAAAGAAGTTCGACGACTGCGTGAGCGTAAGTTCCAGCACCGTATATTTTGCACACTACGACGCCCGCCAGCTCTACTACTACCAGTTCTCTGCCGACGACACCAAGTTCGACATGGCCAGCGAGCCGCTGCGCAACCTCTACAACGAGTATTTCGGCGGCAGCATGAATGCCGTGGTGTTCCAGGAGATGCGTGAAGCCCGCGGTCTGGCATACACCGCCCAGGCAACCTTGAGCCGTCCCCGCCACGCCGGCGGCAAATACAACTACGGCGCATTCATAGCCACCCAGAACGACAAGCTGCAGGCTGCCGTGGAGGCATTTGACGACATAATAAACAATATGCCGGTGAGCGAGAATGCCTTTGCCATCGCCAAGGACGCCATCCTCTCCCGCCTGCGCACGGAGCGCATCATCGGCATCGACGTGATTAACCAGTATGTCAACTGCCGCGATATGGGGCTTGACGAGCCGCTTTCGCGCCTGCTGTTCGAGAAGGTGCAGACCCTCACTCTGGACGATGTGGTCGCCTATCAGCAGAAGTGGGTCAAGGGACGCAAGTACAACTACGGAATTCTGGGCGACGAGAAGGATATGGATATGGAGTTCCTCTCGACGCTCGGCCCCGTGAAGATGCTTTCCCAGGAAGAAATCTTCGGCTATTAGAATTCTGAGCCGAAATAATAGGCGGGGCCGGGCATTTGCTCCCGGTCCCGCTTTTTGTTATTTTTGCCCTGCAACGCAAAATATCAGGCAATGAGTTCCCAGGATGCAATAATAGATGATATGATGCACCACGGCATAAAGCCCACCGCCAACCGGATTCTGATAGCCGCCGCTTTGCGCGATGCGCTGCGGCCCCTGTCGATGATGGAAATGGAGCAGCGGCTGGAAAGCGTGGACAAATCGGTGATATCCCGCACGATGGCGCTGTTCCGCGACCGCCGGTATGTGCATGTGCTGCCAGATGGGGGCGACGGCTTCCGCTATGAACTCTGTCACGCCAGAGAGCACGGCGAAGATGCATCGCGCCGCGACAGCGACACGCACGTCCACTTCTACTGCACCAGATGCCGCCGCACGCTCTGCCTGGAACATATCCCCATACCGTCGGTGCCGCTGCCAGATGGATACGCAGAGGAGTCCTCTTACTATATGGTCACGGGCATCTGCCCCGACTGCCGCTGACTTTGCAACGCAGTTGCAGCGCGCCCGCCATACTTTTGCCTGCGGAAATCAAAAAAACAAAAGATATGGCACACGAACATCCCCACGAGCACCATCACGACGAAAGCGATGAGGTGCGCGGCACGCTTGTGAAAATCATTGCAGCGGCAGTTCTGCTGGCGGCGGCGGTAATCGTAGAAAAAACCTGCAATCTCGCCCGCTGGCAGCTGCTGCTGGTTTATCTGATCCCTTACCTTGTATGCGGTCTCGAAACCCTCAAGGAGGCTGCCGGAAGCATCGCGCACGGCGAGGCGCTGGACGAGAACTTTCTGATGAGCGTCGCCACGATCGGTGCCCTCTGCATCGGGTTTCTTCCCGGCGCCGGAAGCCAGTTTCCGGAGGCGGTGTTCGTGATGCTGTTTTTTCAGGTAGGCGAACTGTTTGAGGGGATTGCCGAGGGGCGCAGCCGGCGCAGCATCGCCCATCTGATGGACATACGCCCCGATGCCGCCAATCTTGAAACGCCGCAAGGGGTCAAGGTTGTGAACCCCGCCCAAGTCAAAGCGGGTGATATCATAGTGATAAAGCCGGGCGAAAAAGTCCCGATGGACGGCTCGGTAATCGAGGGCTCGTCTTCGCTTGACACAGTGGCGATTTCCGGCGAGAGTGTCCCCCGCAAAGTGGAGCGTGGGGAGCAGATATTTTCCGGCTGCGTAAACCTCAGCGGCGTGCTGCGGGTCAGGGTGGAGAAGGAGTTCGGCGAATCCACCGCATCAAAGATTCTGGAGCTGGTGGAGAACGCTTCGCAGAACAAGTCCCGTACGGAGACCTTCATCACCCGCTTTGCTAAGATATATACCCCTGTAGTAGTGCTGCTTGCTCTGCTGCTGGCCATCGTGCCTCCGTTGCTCGGTGGTGATCCGGCCACCTGGATCTACCGCGCCCTGATGTTTCTGGTGGTGTCCTGCCCCTGCGCCCTGGTGCTGAGCGTGCCGCTCACATTCTTCGGCGGCATTGGCGGCGCCTCAAAGAAGGGAATCCTGGTCAAGGGGGGCAATTATCTCTCGGCTCTGGCAAAACTCGGCACCGTGGTTTTTGACAAGACAGGCACCCTCACCGAAGGTGTGTTCGAGGTCACAGCAGTCCATCCGGAGATGATAGAGAAAAAGGAGCTGCTGCATCTGGCCGCCCACGTGGAGCGCTTCAGCACCCACCCGATAGCAGCCTCGCTGCGCAGCGCGTATCCTGGCGAGAAGGATGGCTGCAGCGTGGAAAACATAGAAGAAATCTCGGGAAAAGGAATAATCGCCACCGTAAACGGCCGCAAGGTGGCCGTGGGCAACTCGGCGCTGATGGACCTCTCGGGAGCCAAGTGGCACGCCTGCCACAAGACGGGCACCATAATCCACGTGAGCATCGACGGCGTGTATGCCGGTCACATAGTGATTTCCGACCGCATCAAGAGCGACAGCCTCGAAGCCATCCGCTCTCTCAAGAGCGCAGGAGTGGCCAGGACGGTGATGCTCACGGGCGATCAGGAGGCCGTGGGCCGGGATGTGGCATCTTATCTGGAGCTGGACGAATGTTATGCAGGACTGCTCCCCGCCGGCAAGGTGGAGAAGGTGGAGGCGCTGCTTGCCTCTAAGCCCAAGGGAAGTACCCTGGCTTTTGTGGGGGACGGCATAAATGACGCCCCCGTGCTGGCGCGCGCCGATATCGGCATTGCGATGGGAGCCCTCGGCAGCGATGCCGCGATAGAGGCGGCCGATGTGGTGCTGATGGACGACAAGCCCTCCAAAGTGGCCTTGGCGGTAAAAATAGCCCGCCGTACTTTGCGTATAGCGGGCGAGAATACCTGGTTTGCGATCTGTGTCAAAGTGCTTGTGCTATCTCTGGCAGCCTGCGGCGTGGCCACTATGTGGATGGCTGTGTTCGCGGATGTGGGAGTCACCGTGCTGGCGGTGCTGAATGCGATGCGTACCCTCAAGTAGGGCGGGGAAGACGGTTATTCGCAGCTGCAGTTGCCGCAGCAGCCTTCGCCCTCTCCCTCGCCGCAACCGCCGCCGCAGTTTCCGCTGCACTTGCGCTCGCCGTGCAGGCCGCTCGTAAGCTCCTCTTCGGTGGCGTCGCGCACCAGCAGAATCTCTCCGGTGAAGTGAAGATCCTTGCCTGCCATCTGGTGGTTGAAGTCCATAGTCACGCTCTCGGGGTTGATTTTGACCACGGTGCCCGGCATCACGCCGCCGCTGTTGTCCATCATCGGAACCACGTTCCCCTCAAAGAGAATGTCGGTGGCAAGCTCGCCGTCGCGCATAAAGATGCTCTTGGGCAGGTCAATCACGGCGCGCGGATCCCTCTCGCCGTAACCCTCGGCGGCGGTCAGACGGAAGTCGAAGTCATCGCCCACCTGCTTGCCCAGAAGGTTGGCCTCGAACTTGGGCAGCAGATAGCCCATTCCGAAGATGAATTCGAGCGGGCGCGAAGCGTCGCAGCTGTCGGCGATCTTGCCGTCCACTTCGAGTTGATATACAAGATGTACTACTTTGTTGTCGTCGATTTGCATAATGAATGTCGTAATTGATGTTAGTAATGTAATCCGCCCAAAGTTAATGCCTTCTTGCCGGAAAAATAAATTTTGTTTATACAAATAAAACCACGACCTTCACAAGTTATTTTCAATTGTAGCAGATATGGAAGAAGAAAAGATGCTGACGCTGGAGCAGATTCCGGAGGGAGACGAGTGCGTCATAGCAAAAATCCACGGCCACGGCGGCTTCCGCAACCGGATAATGGAGCTCGGCTTTATCCGGGGGCAGAAAGTCAGGGTGCTGAAGAACGCCCCGCTGCGCGACCCGATAGAATATGATGTGCTGGGCAGCCACGTATCGCTGCGGCGCAGCGAATCTTCCAATATAGAGGTGGTGTCGCTGGATGCCAAAAGCCACCCCGACTTCCACTTCAACGGCACCATTGAGGAGCATGTCAAGGCGGAGCTCGACGAAATCACCAAACACATCCGCGTGGCGCTGGTGGGCAACCCCAACTGCGGCAAGACCTCCTTCTTCAACTTCGCCACCGGGCTGCACGAGAAAGTTGGCAACTACAGCGGTGTGACTGTGGACTCAAAGGTCGGAACCTTCTACCACAAGGGCTACACCATAGACCTGGTGGATCTGCCGGGCACCTACTCGCTCACCGAATACACCCCGGAAGAGCTGTACGTGCGCAACTATATAGTGGAACAGAAGCCGGATCTGGTGCTGAACATAGTGGATGCGGGCAATCTTGAACGCAATCTCTTTCTGACAACCCAGCTGATTGATATGAACCCCCGGATGGTGATGGCTCTGAATATGTACGACGAGCTGCAGCGCAGCGGCGACAAACTTGACCACAAGAGCCTCTCCAAGATGCTGGGCATCCCTATCGTGCCGGTAGTCGCCCGCACTGGAGAGGGGATCGACGACATTCTGGAGGAAATCATAAAAGTATATTGCGGCACCGACTCGGTAATAAAGCACATACACATCAACTACGGCGAGAACGTGGAGCCGCACTTAGCGCAGGTGAAGAAGCTGGTGGAGCAGAACAAGGAGATCAAGGACAACTACCACGGCCGCTACGTCGCCCTCAAGCTGATAGAGAACGACAGCGTAACCCACCGCTCGCTGCAGAAGTATCCCAACTACGGCAAGATAAAGGCGGCCAGCGACGCGGCCCGCGAAGATCTGGAGCGGGAATACCGCGACGACATAGACAGCATAATCTCCAGCCTCAAATACGGCTTTATAAAGGGGGCGTTGAGCGAGACTCTGATCCCTGCCGTAGAGAGCAAGAAACAGAAGGGTTACACCCTTGACAAGCTGCTCACCCACCGCTGGCTGGGCATCCCCGTTTTGATATTCCTGATGTGGCTGATGTTCAAGGCGACATTTACCCTGGGGGCCTATCCGCAGCAGTGGCTGGAGGCCGGGGTGGACGCCCTCGGCGCCCTGATCCGCTCCATTATGCCGGAAGGGATGCTGCGCGACCTGATTGTGGACGGCATAATCGCGGGCGTGGGAGGGGTTCTGGTGTTCCTGCCCAACATCCTGATTCTGTTTCTCTTCATCTCATTCTTCGAAGACAGCGGATATATGGCCCGCGTGGCCTTCATAGTGGACAAACTGATGCACCGCATAGGGCTGCACGGCAAGTCGTTCATCCCCTACATAATCGGTTTCGGCTGCGGCGTGCCGGCCATTATGGCCTCCCGCACCCTCGAGAGCCGCAAAGACCGCATATTGACCATCATCACAATCCCATTTATGTCCTGCTCGGCCCGCTTGCCGGTGTTCCTGCTGTTCGTGTCGGCCTTCTTTAAGAAGAATCAGGCGCTGGTGCTGGTGGGGCTTTATCTTACAGGGGTGCTGGTGGCGGTGCTGACCTCCCTGCTGATGAACAAGGTGGCCTTCAAGAATGCCTCCGACCAATTTGTGATGGAGCTGCCGCCCTACCGTTTTCCCACCGTGCGCAATGTGCTGCGCCATATGTGGGACAAAGGGGCGCAGTACCTCAAGAAGATGGGCACCGTGATTCTGGCCGCCTCCGTGCTGATATGGGCCCTGGGCTATTTCCCGCAGGCGAAAGAGGGACAGACTGCGGCGGAGCAGACCGCCGGCTCGTACATAGGCAGGATAGGGAAGACAATCCAGCCTGTATTCGAGCCGCTGGGCTTTGACTGGAAGATGAGCGTGAGCCTGCTCACCGGCTTCGCCGCCAAAGAGGTTGTGGTCTCGTCGCTGGGCGTGCTCTACTCCCCCGACGGCGAGGAGGTCACCGAAGAGACCTCGCTGGCGCAGGATCTGCGCAGCGCCACAGATGCCGCAGGTCTGCCCGTATTCACCAAGCCAGTTGTGTGGAGCTTCCTGCTGTTTGTGCTGCTTTACTTCCCGTGCATCGCGGCCTTGAGCGCCGTGGGACGCGAGGCGGGGCGCAAGTGGGCCTGGTTCACTATGGCTTACACCACCGCCGTGGCCTGGGTGGTGTCATTCGCGGTTTATCACGTTCTGCTGCTGGTGCTCTGATTGAAATGCTGCAGGAGATACTCACATATATCATTCTGGCAGTGACCGTGGCTGCCGTGCTCTACAGCCTCTTTTTCAAGAAGAGCCGGGGCTGCGGCTGCGGCTCTGCAGGCGGCCCGCGCAAAAAAGAACCCGCCTGCGACGGCTGCGCCTCCTGCGGCCTCTGTCCGCTCCGCGACACGGCGGGCACGCATTGCGCCGCATCAACCAAAGGCTCCGGTAAAACTCAAGGCAAATGAATCCGAACGCCGACCTGCTGCGACGCTATGCCGCGCAATACAACGACCTGCGCTATTTTGAGGAGGATCCGATAATCTTCCCCCGCCATTTTGCGTATCTGGCCGGGCGCGGCCAGGCCTCGCTCAAGGATGTCGAGGTGGCGGCGGTGATAGCCTCCCACCTGGCCTGGGGGCGCCGCAGCCTGATTGTGCGCGACTGCACCAGGGCGTTTGACCAGATGCAGTGGCGGCCGTATGACTATGTGATGCGCGGCCACTGGCGCAGCGACACAGTGTCGCTGCACCGCACGGTGATGTGGAGCGAGTTCGCGGCAATCTGCGCCTCCCTCAAGGAGCTCTACGCCGGCCGGGATACCCTGGAGGGACTCTCTGCCGACGAAATGCGCACGCAAGTGCTGCGCCGCAAGAGCGATCCCTCCGCCGCCAACAAAAAGATCAATATGATGCGCCGCTGGATGGTGCGCTGCGACGGCATCGTGGACCTGGGGCTGTGGAAAAACACCTCCCCGGCAGAGTTGATAGTGCCGCTGGATGTGCACGTGCACCGCATATCGGCCGAAATGGGACTGTCGGCGCGACGCAGCGCCGACCGCAAGACCGCCCTGGAAATCACCGCGCAGCTCTCCGAAATATTTCCCGGCGACCCCTGCCTTGGCGACTTCGCCCTCTTCGGCTGCGGCGTATCGCGCAAATAATCGGCCCGCAATAGGGCAGATGCATATTTTTCATATATTTGCTCTCTGCAAATATGGCAAAACTCTACATAATATCGGGATGCAACGGTGCCGGCAAAACCACCGCATCGTACACGATTCTGCCCGATATGTTCGGCCTTGCAGAGTGCGTCAACTCCGACGAGATAGCCAAGTGTCTCTCCCCCACGAATCCCGACCAGGCCGCCATCCGCGCCGGCCGCATTATGCTTGAGCGGGTCTATGAACTCATAGACAAGCGTGCCGACTTCGGGGTGGAGACTACTCTGGCCACCAAATCGCTGCTGGGGGTGATACGCAACGCACGCAGCCTGGGCTATGCAGTGATTCTGATATTCTTCTGGCTCAATTCTCCCGACCTGGCGGTGGCGCGGGTAAGGCTGCGGGTCTGCTCGGGCGGGCACAATGTGTCGGAGCCCACCGTGCGGCGCCGCTATGTGCAGGGAATCGAGAACTTGATACACCGCTACATTCCCGTGGTGGACCGCTGGTATGTGTTCGACAACTCCGGCACCCCCGCCTTAATGATTGCCGAAGGAGGGGAGGGAAGCGTTACAAAAATCTACAACAAGCAGGTTTACGACATTCTGCAGCAGACAAGGTTTAAAAGTAAGTAGACTTTAGTATATTTGTCACCCCTAAAACGCACGCGAAGTGAAGAAACTGCCGCTTATAATGCTTTTTGCCCTCTGGCCGCTACTGTGCCCCGCGCAGATAGACGAGATGCATCCCAAGGCGCCGGCGGTGCCCTCCTCGCTTCAGTTTGCCGGGGAGACGGTCACCTTCGGCCGTGACGATCTCTACGAGCGGATGGACCGCGAGCTGATGACATTCACCTATATGCACAGCACCTCCACCCTTATGCTCAAGCGCAGCGGCCGCTATTTCAAGCAGGTCGAGCCCATCCTCAAAGAAGAGGGGCTTTCCGCCGATCTTAAATACCTGATGGTGATAGAGAGCAACCTTGACCCCAAGGCGGTCTCCACAGCGGGCGCGGCCGGGTTGTGGCAGTTTACCAAGGCCACGGCAAAGACCTACGGCCTGGAGGTCAGCGATGAGGTGGACGAGCGCTACAACACCGAGAAGGCGACCCGCGCCGCCTGCCGGTATCTGCGCGACTCATATAAGAAATACGGCGACTGGCTCACCGTGGCGGCAAGTTATAATGCGGGGCAGAACGGAATCTCCCGCCGCCTGAAAGAGCAGCAGGAAGATTGCGCTGCGGATCTCTGGCTGCCCGAGGAGACCTCCCGCTATATGTTCAGGATGCTGGCGGCCAAAATGCTCTTCGAAGACCCGGCCCGCTTCGGCTTTGCTATAGAGGAGGGCGACCTGTATCCCTACCGGGCACCCAAGGAGATTGTGACCGTCACCGGTCCGATAGCCTCGCTGGTGACTTTTGCCAAAGAGCACGGCGTCTCTTACGCCGACCTCAAGCGGGCCAATCTCTGGCTGCGCAGCGACAAGCTGACCAATGCCGGCGGCAAGAGCTACCGGATAGTGATCCCCGATGTCAAATAGCAACATTTACAAACCAAATATTTCAAGAAATGAAAAAGTTTTTTGCAATCATCGCACTTTGCTTCATCACCCTCACCGGCGTGAAGGCGCAGAACTACGACAAGGCAGTCGGTCTTGAGGGCGGCTGGGAAGGTCTCAGCGTAACCTACAAGCACTTCCTCGGCTCCAACTTTATGGACTACAAGGCCAACTTCTTGCTTGGCAACGGTTTCGGAGCCCTGGCCAGCGCTACCTACGATTTTAATGTAGAGCTCACTCCCGGCTTCTCCTTTTTCTATGGTTTCGGCATTGAGGGCGGTTTCTGGGCAGGCACCTACGATGACACCAAATACGATGGCAACATTATGCTGGGCGGTTACGGCAATATCGGCGTGGAGTATGCGTTCTCCGCAATTCCCTTCGCCCTTTCTCTGGACTGGAACCCCGGCATCCGCCTGGTGCTCGGCGAGAATCTCTACAGCGGCTTCTCAGGCAAGGCTCTTTGCCTGGGCGTGAAGTACACTTTCTAAGCGCTCTGCCGCTCAAAAACCAAAAGGCGGCCTCCGCAATGTGGGGGCCGCCTTTTTTTTAGTCCGCGCCGCCGGGCGCGCTATTCCATAAGCTTCTTGTACTTGAAGCGCTTGGGCTCGTCATTGCCCAGGCGGCGCTTCTTGTTCTCTTCGTATTCGGAGTAGTTGCCGTCAAAGAACACCACCTGCGAATCCCCTTCGAAGGCGAGGATGTGGGTGGCTATGCGGTCCAGGAACCAGCGGTCGTGGGATACCACCACAGCGCAGCCGGCAAAGCTGTCCAGACCCTCCTCCAGGGCGCGGATCGTGTTCACGTCCACATCGTTGGTGGGCTCGTCAAGCAGCAGGACATTGCCCTCGTCCTTCAGCGTCAGGGCCAGGTGCAGACGGTTGCGCTCGCCGCCCGACAGCACTCCGCACTTCTTCTCCTGGTCTGCGCCGGAAAAGTTGAAGCGTGAGACCCAGGAGCGGGCATTGATTTCGCGGCCACCCATCCTTACCCACTCGGAATCGCCCGAGATGGTCTCATAAACAGTCTTGTCGGGGTCGATGGATTTGTGCTGCTGGTCTACATAAGATATTTTCACCGTCTGGCCAATCTCGATGCTGCCGGCATCGGGCTTCTCCAGCCCCATTATCAGGCGGAAGAGGGTGGTTTTGCCCGCGCCGTTGGGGCCGATGACCCCCACGATGCCGGCGGGCGGCAGCTCGAACGAGAGATTCTCGAACAGCACGCGGCCGTCGTAGGCCTTGCCGACGCCGCAGAAATTAATGACTTTGGTTCCCAGGTGCGGGCCGTTGGGAATGTAGATTTCCAGGTTGTCCTCTTTCTGGCGCGCATCGGCCGAAGCCAGCTTTTCGTAGGCGCCGAGGCGGGCCTTCTGCTTGGCCTGACGTGCCTTGGGGGCCATCCGGACCCACTCCAACTCCCTCTCGAGTGTCTTACGCCGCTTGGACTCCTGCTTTTCCTCCGCCGCCAGACGGGCGGTCTTCTGGTCCAGCCAGGAGGAGTAGTTCCCCTTCCAGGGGATCCCCTCGCCGCGGTCCAGCTCCAGAATCCAGCCCGCTACATTGTCCAGGAAGTAGCGGTCGTGGGTCACGGCAATCACCGTTCCCTTGTATTGCTGCAGGTGGGCTTCCAGCCACTGAATGCTCTCGGTGTCGAGATGGTTTGTGGGCTCGTCCAAAAGCAGCACGTCGGGCTGCTGCAGCAGCAGGCGGCACAGCGCCACGCGCCGCCGCTCTCCGCCCGAGAGGTTCTTTATCAGCGCATCGCCCGGGGGACACTGCAGGGCGTCCATAGCCCGTTCCAGCTTGGAGTCAATCTCCCAGCCTTCGCAGTGCTCTATAAGTTCGGTGAGCTCTCCCTGGCGCTCTATGAGGGCGTTCATCTGCTCGTCGCTCATAGGCTCGGCAAACTTGGCCCCGATTCCGTTGTATTCATCAAGAAGGTCCATAACGGGCTGCACACCCTCCTGCACGACCTCCAGCACGCTCTTTTCCTGGTCCATTTCCGGCTCCTGCGGCAGATAACCCACGCTGTAGCCGGGGGCCCACACCACCTCGCCCTTGTAGGACTTCTCAATCCCGGCGATAATTTTGAGCAGGGTGGACTTGCCCGAGCCGTTGAGGCCGATAATGCCTATTTTGGCACCGTAGAAAAATGAGAGGTAGATGTCTTTGAGTATTACTTTGTTGTTGTGGGGCAGCACTTTACCCACCCCGTTCATCGAGAATATTATTTTTTCATCTGCCATAGCGGTGTGTTTTTCATCTAAAATCATCCAAAGATAATAATTAAGTGCTTTTAAACGCTTTTTTATATCTTTGATGCTCTTTAACAATCCTTGCAAGGCAATGAAAAGAATCATCTTCGCAGCGGCGTTGAGTTTGCCGCTTACAGGCTGCGATGCCGCAATAAGCAGCCCCTACACACTAAAATGGAGCGTGCAGTAATGGAGTCCAGGGCAGAACTTGCGGCAGAAAAAAAGAGGGCCGGCACGCATAACTGCGCGCAGGCGGTTCTCTGCACCTACTGCGACCTTGTGGGGCTGGAGGCCGCCACCGCGATGGACATCGCCGGGGCGTTCGGCACCGGGATGGGCAATATGGAGGGGACTTGCGGCGCCCTTGTGGGGGCCGGGATGGTGACGGGCCTTTTTGTGCGCGATCGCAATGCTTCGCGAGCGAAGATGCGCTCTCTGATGGACCGCTTTAAGCAGTGCAACGGCGCAACTGTGTGCCGGCTTCTCAAAGGGGCCGGCACGGGAGTCCCTCTGCGGGACTGCCCTGGCTGCGTGGCGGATGCCTCGTTGCTGCTGGAGGAGCTGGTTCTGTCTCAGCCGCGTATGTAGTGCGGCATATCGCCCGGGGTGACGATAGAAATTTCGCACAATCCGGCGACCTTGCCGCCGATGCGCCAGGCGCTCTGGAATATCAGCTTGTGAATTCCCGCCTTCTCTATTGTGTAGCAGTTGGTGCCGCCGCTTTCAATCAGACTGCGGATGATTTCCTGCGAACGGGCGTTGTGGCAGCCGAACAGATTTGTGCCTATCAGATTGCCCCGCTTGCGGTATTGCTCCACTGCGCGGTCGTTCATATAGATTATAACTCCGTCCCTGTCGCAGACGGTAATGGAGCAGTCAAGCCCCTTGGCCCAGTCGGGTATCGCGTTTGTGTCCATAAAGGCGAGAATATATTGCTTGTTTATTTATGGTGGTGGCCGCATCGCCGGTGGGTGATTGGCCCGCTTCCGTTGCCGGCGGGCCCGGTAATCATTTGCCGGGAAGAAGAAAGCGTGCCCTAATTGGCGTGGTAGAGACGCTTGCTCTGATATACCGGCTCGCTTGTGAGGTTTATTCCAAGCTTGCGCAGGGTGGAGACATCCACGCCCGATAGAATCACGCTGGAATGGGCCTCGCAGCAGCGCAGGTCGTCAAGTTTGTCAAGGGCGTTGCGCGCATTGATGTCGGTCAGGGCGCAGATAGAGAGGGCCAGCAGCACCTCGTTCACGTGCAGCCGGGGATTGCGGTGCCCGAGATGGGCCGTTTTGAGCTTGCAGATGGGCTCTATCACCAGCGGTGAAATCAGCCTGACTTCGCCGGGAATCTCCGCCAGATATTTGAGGGCGTTGAGCAGCATCGCCGAGGTGGCCCCCAGCAGTTCGCTGGTCTTGCCGGAAATCAGAGTGCCGTCGTTCATCTCGATGGCTGCGGCGGGCAGCCCGGTGTTTTCCGCCACTTCGTTGGCCAGCACAGCCACCTTGCGGTTGGAGAGGGAAATCCTGGCCTGCTCCATAATCATCTCGAGTTTGGAGAGCTGGCCGGGGTCGGCATTGGCGGTGCGCACCTGGCAGGCGGCGGCGTAGTAGCGGCGGATAATCTCGCGGCAGGAGGCATCGCACACCGCCCCGTCGTCTATGATGCAGTCGCCGATCATATTCACGCCCATATCGGTGGGTGATTTATATGGCGACTCGCCGATTATGTTCTCCAGGGTCTGGTTAAGCACCGGGAAGATCTCCACATCACGGTTGTAGTTCACCGCAATCTTGCCGTAGGCCTCCAGGTGGTAGGGGTCAATCATATTCACATCTTCCAGGTCCACCGTGGCCGCCTCGTAGGCGAGGTTCACCGGGTGCTTGAGCGGCAGGCTCCACACGGGGAAGGTCTCGTACTTGGCGTAACCCGCCTTCACGCCCCGCTTGTTTTCGTGGTAGAGCTGGCTCAGGCAGGTGGCCATCTTGCCGCTGCCGGGGCCTGGTGCTGTGACCACCACAAGGCGGCGGGTGGTCTCTATGAAGTCGTTCTTGCCAAAGCCTTCATCGCTCAGGATCAGCTTGGAATTGGAGGGGTAGCCGGCAATGGGGTAGTGGCGGTAGACCTTGAGCCCCAGCGCCTCCAGCTTTTTCTGGTAGGCGATGGCGTTGGCCTGATGGTCAAAGCGGGTCAGCACCACGCTGCTCACATAGAGCCCGTAGCCTCGGAAGGCGTCTATCAGGCGCAGCACATCCATGTCATAGGTTATGCCCAGATCGCCCCTGATTTTGTTTTTCTCTATGTCGCCGGAGTTTATCACCAGCACCACCTCGGCCTCGTCCTTGAGCTGGCGCAGCATCGTGATTTTGCTGTCCGGCGCAAATCCGGGGAGCACGCGGCTCGCGTGATAGTCGTCAAAAAGTTTTCCTCCGAATTCAAGGTAGAGCTTGTCGCCGAACATAGCGATGCGCTCCTTGATTTTATTCGACTGAATAGCAAAGTATTTATCCTTGTCGAAACCAAGTCTGTTCATAAAAGTATGTGGAATGATGTGGTGCAAAAGTAGCATTTTTTTAACTTTGGGCATCACGCACATCTTTTTTTTATGAAAGGGATATTTATTTTTCTTGCCGACGGCTTCGAGGAGGTCGAGGCAATCGCCACTTTTGACATACTGCGCCGCGCCGGAATCGACGCAAGGACAGTCTCCATTTATGACAATTCCCTGGTGGAGGGGGCGCACGGACTGCAGCTTATAAGCGACCTCTGCTGGGAGGATTTCGAGCTGAACGCCGGCAGCGACGCGGATCACGACGACTTTATGATATTTCCGGGCGGGATGCCCGGCGCAAAGAATCTGGCGGAGTTCTCCCCGCTGATGGAGACGCTCGCCGCGCACTATGCCGCCGGGGGCGGTGTGGCTGCCATCTGCGCCTCTCCTGCAGTGGTGCTTGCCGCTCAGGGAAAGACCTTCTTTGGATGTGAGATGACCTGCTACGACGGCTTTGAAGGGGCTCTGGCGCAGGCCGGCATCTGTCACAAGGCCCAGGGCAGCGTCACCTGCGGCAGGGTCATCACAGGCCGGGGTCCCGGCTATGCCGCCGAATTCGCCCTGGCAATCGTCGCCGCCGTCAAGGGCAGGGAGAGTGCCGCGGCAATCGAAGCCGGATTCACCCCCAGGTAGATAGCTTGCGCGCCCGGAATGCGGATTCCTACTGGGCGAGGGCGTCAATCACGCGGAAGATGAGGCGCGTGCGGCGGGCGAGAACCTCGCCGTTTACTATCGCGGGGGTGTCGGTGGTCTTGAGCGTGTGATTGTGGAACCCGGAGGTGAACAGAAGCGCCGGTATCCCCTTCTTGGAAAAAGAGTAGTGGTCGCCCAGCTTGTACATCATTTGGGTGAAGTCGTCGCTGCCATAAAAGGTGTAGTCTATCTCAAGGGCATCGCCCCCCGCTTTATTGCACGAATCAATCAGATCCCGGCTGCTGCGGGGCAGTGTGCCGCGCCCCAGCACTATCATATAATCGCTCCCGTACCCTTTTGGCGGCACCAGCGTGCTGCCAAGGATATCCATATTCACGTTGCAGATTATTTTGTCCGGAGCAACTGGCAGGGTGCTCATGAAGTGCTCGCTTCCCGCCATACTGTATTCCTTGCCGTCAAAGAGGGCGAACAGTATGTTGACCCCCGGGCCCACGCTGTCGCGCCGCATCCGGCTGAACATCTGAGACAGTGTCAGCAGCGCAGAAACTCCCGATGCGTTGTCGTCGGCGCCGGGATAGGTCTTCCCCTTGATGGTGCCAAGATGGTCGTAGTGGGCCGAAACCACCACATACTTGTCGCTGACGCCAAGGGCGGGGACTACCGCCAGTATGTTTTGCATCTGCACCCCTCCCTTGTGGTAGAACTTCTGCGTGCTCTGGTAGAAGAAGGGCTGCACCTGCAGCTGGTCCAGATAGTTCAGGATGTAGCGGCGGGCATTGGCACTGCCGTCGCTTCCGGAGGCGCGCCCCGCCATAATTGAGTCGCACAGATGTTCTACAATGCGCATCTGGCTCGCCGAATCGGCGATGGCTTCATATTCTGAATGCTGCTGACCGAAGAGGGGCAGAGCCATCAGCAGAGCCGCCAGCAGAGAGAGTCTCTTTTTCATAACGGCTGCGAATTTAGCAATTTCTTGAGTACATTTGCACCTTGATATGCACTATCGCGATGGCAGAATTCAAATTACATTCTCCCTATACCCCCACCGGCGACCAACCGCAGGCCATCGAACAGATTTGTGCCGGCTTCAATGCCGGAGTCGGGGCGCAGACGCTGATGGGGGTCACGGGCAGCGGCAAGACCTTCACCATGGCCAACGTGATTGCCCGCCTGCAGCGCCCGGCCCTGATTCTGAGTCACAACAAGACCCTCGCGGCCCAGCTCTACAGCGAATTCAAGGCCTTTTTTCCGGAGAATGCGGTGGAATATTATGTGTCGTATTACGACTACTACCAGCCCGAGGCCTATCTGCCCACCACCGACACCTATATCGAGAAAGACTTGAGCATCAACGATGAAATTGAGAAACTGCGCCTGTCCGCCAGCAGCGCCCTGCTATCGGGACGGCGGGACGTGATAGTGGTTTCTTCCGTATCCTGTATGTACGGCATCGGCAATCCGGAGGATTTCCACAGCAGCACCGTGCAGATAGAGCGCACAAGCCAGATGCCCCGCAGCAAGCTGCTCTACGCGCTGGTGGACGCCCTCTACAGCCGCACAGAGGGGGAGTTCAAGCGGGGCTGCTTCCGCGTGAAGGGGGAGAGCGTGGACATATTCCCCGCCTATAGCGACTATGCCTGGCGCATCATCTTCTGGGGCGACGAGGTGGATTCGATAGAGATGATAGACCCCGTAAGCGGAGCCACGATCAGCAGCGCCGACAGCGTCACAATATACCCGGCCACCAACTTCCTCACCACAAAGGAACGCTCCGAAAGGGCGATTGACCAGATTCTTGCCGATATGGTGGACCGCTGCGACTATTTCAACAGCGTGGGGCGGCACCACGAGGCCAACCGCCTGCGCCAGAGGGTGGAGTATGACGTGGAGATGATAAAGGAGATAGGCTACTGCTCCGGCATCGAGAACTATTCCCGCTACTTTGACGGACGCAGCGCCGGGCAGCGCCCCTTCTGTCTGATAGATTATTTCCCTGATGACTTTCTCACCTTCATAGACGAGAGCCACGTCACAATCCCCCAGATAAGGGCGATGTACGGCGGCGACCGCAGCCGCAAGGAGACCCTGGTGGAGTATGGCTTCCGCCTTCCCGCAGCGGCTGACAACCGCCCGCTGAAGTTCGACGAATTCTACAACCTGGTGGGGCAGAGGCTCTATGTGAGCGCCACCCCAGGCGACTACGAGCTCAACGAGTCGGGCGGCGTGGTGGTGGAGCAGATAGTGCGTCCCACCGGCCTGCTGGATCCTCCGATAGAGGTGCGCCCTTCCAAGAATCAGATAGACGACCTGATGGAGGAGATAACCCTGCGCGCCGAGCACGACGAGCGGGTGCTGGTCACCACCCTCACCAAGCGTATGGCGGAGGAGCTGGAGAAATACCTGACCCGCAACGAGGTCCGCTGCCGCTACATCCACTCCGATGTGGACACTATGGAGCGGGTGGAGATAATAGACGATTTCAAGGCGGGCCGCTTTGACGTCCTGGTCGGGGTCAACCTGCTGCGAGAGGGGCTCGATATCCCCTCGGTGTCGCTGGTGGCAATTCTGGATGCCGACAAGGAGGGCTTCCTGCGCAGCGACCGAGCCCTGACCCAGACTGCCGGCCGCGCCGCCCGCAATATAAACGGCAAGGTGATATTCTACGCCGACACAATCACCGGCTCGATGCAGGCCACTATAGACGAGACCAACCGCCGCCGAGCCAAACAGCAGGCCTACAACAAGAAGCACCACATAACCCCGCATCAGGTGGGGGGCGGCGCTGCGGCGGCCCTGCGCATCGGGACAGATTATAAAGACGAGCCGGCAAAACGTGCTCAATTTTTGCAAGAAGACCCCGTCGTGGCCTCTATGGACCGCGCCGGGCTGGAGAAGATGATCGCCGCAGCCAAGAAGAAGATGGAGGAGGCGGCTTCGCGGCTCAGCTTTATGGAGGCCGCCAAGTTTAGAGACGAGATGAATACCCTTAAAGAGATACTGGCAAAGAAATGATACCTGAAGAGATCAAAAGCATCTGTGCCGAGTACGGCGACGGGGAATGCGACAAGATAATCGCCGCATACAACCTTGCGGAAGAGACGCTGCGCGGCAAGATGCGCAGCAACAACCACCCTTTCATAGAGCACGTGATAGGCACGGCCAAGATTGTGAGCCGGGAGATAGGCCTTGACGCAAGTTGTGCGGCGGCGGTGTTCCTGCATGAGGGCAGCCGGCTGAACCCCGCGCTGCTGGAGTCCTACACTCTCGATGCCACCGCGCTGCAGCTGGCCCAGAGCCTGAACAAGATTTCCCAGATAAAGCCCCGCGACACGATGCTCGAGGCCGACCGCTACCGCAAGCTGATAGCCAATTACTCCACCGACCCGCGGGTTTTCATCATAAAGCTGGCCGACAGGATGGAGATAATGCGCTCGCTCGCCATCTTTCCCAAGAGCGACCAGGCCCGCAAGAATGCCGAGACAATGCTGCTCTACATTCCGCTGGCCCATCAGGCGGGTCTGTACAACATCAAGAGCGAGCTGGAGGATCTCTGGCTGAAATATGCCTACCCTCAGAGCTGGCGTGCCATTACCAATTATCTCAAGGCGACGGAGCGGGAGCGCAACACCCTGGTGGACACGTTCATCAGGCCGCTCGAAGCCAAAATCTCCGCGAAAGGGATAAAATACCACCTCAAAGTGCGCACAAAGAGCGCCTACTCCATCTGGAAAAAGATGCAGGCGCAGAACATCCCCATCAGCGAGGTTTACGACGTGTTTGCCATCCGCTTCATAGTGGATGTGCCGCGCGAGAGCGAAATCTCCACCTGCTGGGATCTGTTCGCCCTGGTCACCGAAAAATATCAGCAGGACGAGCGGCGGCTGCGGCAGTGGCTGGAGAGGCCCAAGCCCAACGGCTACCAGTCGCTCCACTGCACGGTGAATGTCGGCGGACAGTGGGTTGAGGTGCAGATCCGCAGCGAGCGGATGGATTATGAAGCGGAGCTTGGCGGCGCCTCCCACTGGTCATACAAAGGGGTCAAGCGCGACGCGCTGATAGGGGAGTGGCTCGCCAACGTGCGCAGCCTGATGGAGAGCCCCGACCACAACACCTATCAGGATGCGGAGGACAACCTGCTCCGGCAGGATGTGTTCGTGTTCACCCCCGAGGGGGAGCTGCGGCAGCTCAAGGCGGGCAGCAGCGTGCTGGACTTTGCCTTTGACATCCATTCCAATCTCGGGCTCAAGTGCACCGGCGGCCGCATCGGCGGCAAAATGGTTCCCATTCGGGAGAAACTCAAGACGGGTGATATGGTGGAGATTCTCACCTCCAAAAACCAGAAGCCCTCGGAGGACTGGCTCAATTTTGTGGTAACAAGCAAGGCGCGCGCAAAAATCAAGCAGAAGCTCAAGGAGAGAGAGAACGCCCTTGCCCGCGAGGGGAAGGAGATTCTGGAGCGACGGCTCAAGAACTGGAAAATGACCGCCACCGACGAGCAGCTCACCTCCCTCATCAAAAAATACAAGTTCCGCACGGCCAACGAGCTTTTCGGTGCCATAGGGGCTGAAAAGATAGATGTGGCAGATATCAAGGCGGAACTTCTCAAGGAAAACTCCGAGACGGTGACCTCCGCAGTTGAAGAAAGAGGCGGAGGCCATCGCGACAGCGGCCCCAAAGATTATCTTGAAATCGGCGGCAACGCCTCGCTCAGCGGGGTGGACTACAAGCTGGCCAAATGCTGCAACCCCGTTTACGGCGACGACGTGTTCGGCTTTGTCACCATCAGCGAAGGAATCAAGATACACCGCCTCTCGTGCCCCAACGCCGCCCGTCTGATAGAGAACTATCCGCACAGGGTGCAGAAGGTGCGCTGGAAAAAAGATGCCGGAGGCTCCAGCCGGCAGGTGATGCTGAAAATCATAGTGGACGAGGAGAGCGCCACCGGCGAGGTCCTCTCGCTGATAAGTTCTTATCACGCGCTGGTGCGCAAGTTCATCACCGGCGAGAGAGACAGGCGGGGCGAGACAGAGCTTCTGGCCACCGTGTTTGTCTCAAGCGATCTGGTGCTGGACCGCATTCTGGCAGGCCTGCGCCGCCTGAAAAACGTGAAACAGGTCACAAAACAGTAGATGGAGAATTCCGGCAACATAGTGATAAAAGGGGCGAGGGTCAATAATCTAAAGAATATAGATGTGGAGATTCCCCGCGGCCGTCTGGTGGTGATCACCGGCATATCTGGCAGCGGCAAGTCCTCCCTTGCTTTCGACACCCTCTATGCCGAAGGGCACCGCCGCTTTGCGGAGAGCCTGTCGGCGTTCACCCGCCAGTTCCTGGGCAAGATTCCCAAGCCCGATGTGGACTTCATTTCCGGCATTCCCCCGGCAATAGCGGTGGAACAGAAGGTATCCACCAGCAACACCCGCTCCACCATCGCCACCACCACCGAGATTTACGACTATCTCAAGATAGTGTTCGCCAAAATAGGGCGCACTTATTCTCCGGTGAGCGGCCGCGAGGTCAGGGTAGACAGCGCCGCCAGCGTCCTGGCCCATATCAGGACCCTGCCGCAGGGCGAGTATGCTCTGATAGCCGCCGCATTGGAACCCAGCGAAGACAATGCCACAGAAACCTTTCTGCAGCTCAAGGAGGAGGGCTTTGCGCGCTTGGTGGACTTTACCTGCGGCGAGGCTTTCAAGATAGACGACATTCTCTCGGGCAAGGCGGCCGGGCCGGAACTGGCACACCTGGCGCTGATGGTAGACCGCATCAGAATCGGGAGCGCGGGCGACGACGAATTCGCCGCCCGAGCCCTGGACTCCCTGGGCACCGCCTTTTCGCGCGGCGGCGGGCGCATTTTCTGCGGTCTGCAGGGGGCGTTGGAGCCCTTCTCCAACCTGTTTGAGGCCGACGGCATCCGCTTTGAGAAGCCCGAAGAGAATCTCTTCAGCTACAACAGCCCGCTGGGAGCCTGCCCCGAGTGCGGCGGCTTCGGCACAGTGATGGGCATCGACGAGAATCTGGTGGTGCCCAACCCCACATTGAGCGTGTACGATGGCGCGGTGGTGTGCTGGAGGGGCGAGATGATGAAATACTTTAGGGAAGAGCTGCTCAAAAACGCCTACAAGTGCGACTTTCCGGTGTTCAAGCCCTACAACCAGCTCTCGAAAAGGGAGAAGGATCTGCTCTGGAGCGGCTGCGAATACTTTACCGGCATCGACGGCTTTTTCAAATGGGTGGATAAGAACCGCTACAAGATACAGTTCAAATATATGCTGAGCCGCTATTCCGGCCGCACAGTGTGCCGCACCTGCGGCGGATCGAGACTGCGCAGGGAGGCGCTCTACGTAAGGGTGGGGGGCAAGAACATCGCGGAACTGACCTCGATGCAGATAGACGCCCTGACGGACTTCTTTGACAATCTGGTTCTTGACGACTATGAGCGCAGCACGGTGGAGATTCCCCTGCGGGAAATCCGCCGCCGGCTGCAGTATATAGTGGATGTGGGGCTGGGGTATCTCACCCTCGACAGACCCTCTTGCACGCTCTCCGGCGGCGAGAGCCAGCGCATCAATCTGGTAAAGGTCATCGGCAACAATCTGGTGGGCTCGATGTATGTTTTGGACGAACCCAGCGTGGGGCTGCACAGCCGCGACACGCAGCGCCTGATTTCGGTGCTCAAGTCTCTGCGCGACCTTGGCAACACCGTGATTGTGGTGGAGCACGACCGCGAGATTATTTCGCAGGCCGATTATCTGATAGACATCGGGCCGCGCGCCGGCCTCCTGGGGGGCGAGGTGGTGTTCCGTGGGCCGCTTAACACCCCTGTGGACTGGGCTGCCAACCGATCGCTCACTATGGAGTATATGACAGGGCGCCGCAAGGGGTATGTGACGCAGCGGCACCACACTCCCAAATTCTCGATAGAGGTGCAGGGGGCGTGCGAAAACAACCTCAAAAACATAGATGTCAGGTTTCCGCTCAGGTGTCTGGTGGCCGTCACGGGCGTGTCAGGCAGCGGCAAGTCGTCGCTGGTCGGGGACATACTTTACCCTGCGCTCTACCGTCATCTCAATCAGATGGGGGATGCTCCGGGGGCTTTCAAGGCTCTCGCAGGGGATTTGAACCGCATCTCGCGCGTGGAATATGTAGACCAGAACCCCATCGGCAAGAGCAGCCGCTCCAATCCGGTGACCTACACCAAAGTTTACGATGATATCCGCAAAATCTTCAGCGAGCAGCCCTATGCCAAGATGAACGGCTACGGACATTCCCATTTTTCCTTCAATATCGACGGCGGCCGCTGCCCGGAGTGCCAGGGAGAGGGGGTCATCAGGGTGCAGATGCAGTTTATGGCCGATGTCACTATGGTGTGCCCCACCTGCGGCGGCAAGCGCTTCCTGCCCGATGTGCTGGAGGTACGCTACAAGGGCAAGAATATCAGCGATGTGCTGGATATGAGCGTGGAGGAGGCGGTGGAGTTCTTCTCGGCGCAGGATGATGCCACATCGCGCCGCATTGCAGAGAAACTGCAGCCGCTTGTGGCTGTCGGTCTATCGTATCTGAAACTTGGGCAGAGCAACAGCACTCTGTCGGGCGGCGAGAGCCAGCGCATCAAGTTGGCTTCGTTCCTGGGCAAGGAGAGCGGCGACGCTCCGGTGCTGTTCATCTTTGACGAGCCCACCACCGGGCTGCATTTTTATGACATAGAGAAGCTGCTGGCCTCCTTTGACGCCCTCATAGACCGCGGACACTCGATAATTGTGGTGGAACACAATCTGGACATAATCCGTGCGGCCGACCACATAATAGAGCTGGGGCCGGAGGCCGGCGACCGGGGTGGCGAACTTATCTTCAGTGGCACCGCCTCTGACCTGCTGCAGTGCGACACCCCTACCGCCTGTGCGCTCCGCGCGGCCGAAGTTTAAGCAAGGTTCATCAAATAAAAAGCCCGCAGGAGAGCCTGCGGGCTTTTATTCGCATCGCTAACAGGGATTATTTGCAGTTCTCGGGACGCAGGGTGCGGACAGCCTTGCCAGCCTGCCACATCTCGCTCTCGCGCATCTCCTTGAGCTCCGCCTCAAGACCCTCGCGATAGCCGGGCTTGCTGTTGGAGTCGATGGAAATCTGAGCCTCGTTGCCGGTGGCGACGCTCTTGTAGAGATCTTCGAACACGGGCTTGGTGGCATCGCGGAACTTCTTCCACCAGTCCAGAGCGCCGCGCTGTGCGGTGGTGGAGCAGTTTGCATACATCCAGTCCATACCGTTCTCGCCTACCAGCGGCAGAAGGCTCTGGGAGAGCTCTTCGATAGTCTCGTTGAAGGCTTCGCTGGGGGTGTGGCCGTTGGCGCGCAGCACATCGTACTGTGCGGCAAAGATGCCCTGGATGGCTCCCATAAGGGTGCCGCGCTCGCCGGTGAGGTCAGAGTAGGTCTCGCGCTTGAATGTGGTCTCGAACAGATAGCCGCTGCCGATGCCTACGCCCAGGGCGATGGTGCGGTCGTATGCCTTGCCGGTTGCGTCCTGATAGATGGCGTATGAGGAGTTGATGCCGCGGCCCTGCAGGAAGAGGCGGCGCAGCGATGTGCCGGAACCCTTGGGAGCGCACATTATAACATCCACATCCTTGGGAGGAATGATGCCGGTGCGCTCGTTGTAGGTGATTGCAAAACCGTGGGAGAAGTAGAGGGCCTTGCCTGCTGTGAGATTCTTCTTGACGGTGGGCCAAGCCTGAATCTGACCTGCATCGCTCAGCAGGAACTCGATGATGGTTGCCTTCTGGCAGGCCTCGTCAATCTCGAAGAGGGTCTCGCCCGGAACCCAGCCGTCTGCGATGGCTTTGTCCCAGCTCTTGGAGCCTTTGCGCTGGCCTACTATTACATTGAAGCCGTTGTCGCGAAGGTTGAGCGACTGGCCGGGGCCCTGGACACCATAGCCCAGAACGGCGATAGTCTCGCCTGCCAATACTGATTTAGCTTTCTCGAGGGGGAATTCGGCGCGTGTAACAACTTGTTCTTCAACGCCGCCAAAATTGATTTTTGCCATTGTCCTTTGATTTAGTTTATCGTTTGAATGATTATCTTGATTTTCTGTAAACCTTGGTGTAGCAGATTTCCGCTATGTCCACAAAATTGTTGGCCTGGTTCATAATGCGCTGCATAATCTCCTCCTTGGGGCAGAGGCAGATGAGGTTTATGGTGGCCATATCGTCGGCTCCCGTGAAATACACGAGGTTGAGCACCGGCAGGTTCTTTACTATGAACAGCGAAGTGATGCGATTGAGTATGTCCAGACGGTTGCGCACCGAGGCTTCTACAATATATTTGTCCATTTGCTCCATAGTGTTCCGCTCTATTTGATTTGGATCTCGTTAAGGGATTTGCCGCCGGGGACCATCGGGAACACGTTGGAATCGGCGTCCACATAGGCATCCAGCAGAAAGGTTCCGCGCGAGGCGGCCATCTCCTCCACCGCATCGGCAATATCGCGCGGCGAGTTGCAGCAGCGGTACTTGATCTTGTATGCCTTGCAGATGAACTCGAAGTCGGGGTTCACCAGACGCGTGTGGGAGAACCGCTTGTCGTAGAAGAGGTCCTGCCATTGGCGCACCATCCCCAAAAAAGAGTTGTTGAGCAGCACAATCTTGATGTCTATGCCTGCCTGCAGTATGGTGCCCAGCTCCTCCATAGTCATCTGGAGGCCGCCGTCGCCGCAGATGAGCACCACCTGCGCGTCGGGACGGCCGCATTTGGCGCCGATTGCAGCGGGCAGCCCGAATCCCATAGTGCCCAGTCCGCCGGAGGTCACCCAGCCGGTCTTCATCGTGAGCTTGAGATATTGCGCAGCGAACATCTGGTTCTGGCCCACATCGGTCACCACCACCACGTTCTCTCCGAAACTGCTCTGCCCGTGCCGGCTGATGCGCTCTATGTAGTGGTCGTTGATGGCATTGACCACCTGCGCCATATTCAGCGCGGGGCTCTTGAGCTTGGGTTCGATCACGGCCTGCAGCTCGTAGTCGTAGCGCTCGTAGCCATATTTGCGCCAAGCCTCGCGGTCTTTGAATTCGAGGCCCTCGTAAATGCGCTCCAGAACCTGCTTCGCATCGCCGTGGATCTTGACATCCGCCACCACGTTTTTGTTGAATTCGGTTTTGTCTATGTCGATATGGATTATCTTGGCATTGGGGGCGTAGGCCGACACCTTGCCGGTGACGCGGTCGGAGAAGCGCATTCCCACAGCCAGAATCACATCCGCCTGCTGGGTCATATTGTTGGCGGGGATGTTGCCGTGCATTCCCACCATCCCGATGTAGTAATGGTCGTGGAAGTTCATGCAGCTGCGACCCAGAAGGGTGCAGCCCACAGGAATGCAGGCCTTGTTGGCGCACTTGGCCAGAATGTCCTCGGCACCGGAGATTATAACTCCCTGCCCTGCGATTATAAGCGGCTTTTCAGCTTTGTTGAGCAGCTCTATGGCCTCCTTGATGCGGGAGGAGACCTTCTCGCTCTCGTCGGGACGTATAACCTGCACCATCTGGCTCAAGGCGTACTCCTTGTCGTAGACATAGTCGCACATCTCCGTCTGGGCGTTTTTGGTGAGGCTGATGAGCACCGGCCCCGGACGGTCGCTGCGGGCTATGTGGAATGCCTGCGGCACCACCACCGGGATTTCGCTGGCGCTGGTTATCTGATAGTTCCACTTGGTGATAGGGGTGGTGATGCCCAGCATGTCCGCCTCCTGAAAGAAGTTGGTGCCCAGCTTGTCGGCATCCACCTGCGCCGTGATGCACACTATGGGGGTGGAGTCTATCATGGCGTCGGCGATGCCGGTCACGAAGTTTGTGGCGCCCGGGCCGCTGGTGGCCATGCACACGCCCACCTTGCCGCAGGCGCGGGCATACCCCTCCGCGGCGTGCACGGCACCCTGCTCGTGGCGCACCAGAATGTGGCGGAGCCGGTCCTGATAGTCGTAGAGGCGGTCATAAATGGGAATGATGGTGCCGCCCGGATATCCGAACACGGTCTCGATACCCTCTGCCAGTATTGTCTCTATGAGAGCATCGGCTCCCGATATATGTTTGGGCTTCTGTTGCATAAAGTCCTACTTTACGATTCTCACGCCACCCTTGTCGGCACTGTCGGCCAGCGCGGCATATGCCTTGAGCGCACGGCTGACGGTGCGCTTGCGGTTTTTGGGTTCGTATTTTCCGATTGCGGCGCGCCTTGCGGCCAGAGTCTCGTCGCTTATTTCAAGAGTGATGCTGCGGCCGGGCACATCGATGCTGATAATGTCGCCGTTCTCCACCAGCGCAATGGCCCCCTGATTGGCTGCTTCGGGCGATATGTGGCCGATGGACAGACCGCTGGTGCCGCCCGAGAAGCGGCCGTCGGTGATCAGGGCGCACTTCTGGCCCAGGTGCTTGCTCTTGAGGAATGAGGTGGGGTAGAGCATCTCCTGCATTCCGGGGCCCCCCTTGGGTCCTTCGTAGCGGATCACCACCACATCGCCCGCCTTGACTTTGTCGGAGAGAATCCCCTCCACGGCGTCTTCCTGGCTCTCGAACACTATCGCGGGACCGGTGAACTTGAGTATCTGCTCGGGCACGCCGGCGGTCTTGACTATGCAGCCGTTGGGGGCTATGTTGCCGTAGAGCACCGCGATGCCGCCGTCGTTGAGGTAGGCGTGCTCCGTGTCGCGGATGCAGCCGCCGCTGCGGTCGGTGTCGAACTCCTTGTACATCTTCTTGCACTTGCCCATCTCGGTGGTGCGCTTTCCGCCCGGAGCCGAGAGGTAGATGGAGTCTTTGGGGGCCGAGAACACGGTGTTGGCGTAGAGGGCCTCCTTGAGGTTGGGGTAGTCCACGCGCAGTACGGAGCTGTCCAGCAGCCCCTTTTTCTCCAGCTCCATCAGGATGCCCATCACGCCGCCGGCGCGGTTGACGTCCTGCACGTGGTAGTGGCCGTTGGGGGCTACCTTGCAGAGCACGGGAATCCGGCGGGAGAGGCGGTCCACGTCGGCCATCGTAAAGTCGACCTGTGCCTCGTGGGCGACTGCCAGCAGGTGCAGCACGGTGTTGGTGCTGCCGCCCATCGCTATGTCAAGCTTCATCGCATTCTCGAACGCCGCCTTGGTGGCGATGCTGCGGGGAAGCACATTTGTGTTGTCGTTGAAATAATACTCCCTGGCCATCTCCACAATCAGGCGTGCCCCCTTGATGAAGAGGTTCTTGCGGTTGACGTGGGTGGCGAGGACAGTGCCGTTGCCCACGGGAGCCAGACCCAGCGCCTCGGTGAGGCAGTTCATAGAGTTGGCGGTGAACATTCCGCTGCAGCAGCCGCAGGTGGGGCACCCCTTGTCTTCATATTTCTTGAGGGTGAAGCGGCCGACACCCTTGTCGCCGCCGGCAACCATCACGTCTATCAGGTCGCAGTCCTTGCCCCCCACATTGCCGGCTTCCATAGGGCCGCCCGAAACGAACACTGCGGGGATGTTGAGCCTCATTGCGGCCATCAGCATTCCGGGAGTGATCTTGTCGCAGTTTGAAATGCATATCATAGCGTCGGCGCAGTGGGCGTTGCACATATATTCTATGCTGTCGGCGATGATTTCGCGCGAAGGGAGCGAATAGAGCATTCCGCCGTGGCCCATAGCGATGCCGTCGTCTATGGCGATGGTGTTGAACTCCGCCGCGAAGCAGCCCCGGCGCTCGATCTCCTTTTTGATCATCTGGCCCACTTCGTGCAGGTGCACGTGGCCCGGTACGAATTGTGTGAACGAGTTCACGATTGCGATTATGGGCTTGCCGACCTGTCTGTTCTGCATGCCGTTGGCTTTCCAGAGGGCGCGCGCCCCGGCCATTTCCCTTCCCTCGAAGGTGATGCTGCTGCGAAGTTTAGTCATATTCAATTAAAAAAAAGTTGAATTTCACTGCGGGCGAAATCCAACATACAAGTTTAAGTTTAACACAAACAATCGGAATTCCACCCTTATTGCACGGCGACCACTAGCAGCCCCACGACTGCCAGAATTAGATTGACGACGATAATTCGGGTATTCATCATACTTTGTTTTCCGTTGCAAATGTAATTTTTTTTTATTATTATTCATCAAATTTGCGCAAATTTGCAACGCATTAAGAAAGTCCATACTATTAATATGAACGATAAACTCTACATTTTTGACACGACTTTGCGCGATGGCGAGCAGGTTCCCGGCTGCCAGCTGAACACCATAGAGAAGATAGAACTTGCAAAACTGCTTGAGACACTGGGGGTTGACATTATTGAATGCGGATTCCCCATCTCCAGCCCCGGCGATTTCAAATCGGTTGCGGAGATTTCGAAAATCATAACCGAATCCAGAATATGCGCGCTCTCAAGAGCGGTGGAAAAGGACATCGATGCAGCGGCCGAGGCACTGCACTTCGCCCGCCTGAAGCGTATCCACACCGGTATCGGTACATCTGACTATCATATCCGCTACAAATTCAACTCCAACCGCGACGAGATTCTGGAACGCGCGGTGGCCGCCGTCAAGTATGCGCGCGGCAAAGTTGACGATGTGGAGTTTTATGCAGAGGATGCCGGCCGCACAGACAACGAATATCTTGCGCGCGTGGTGGAGGCGGTGATTGCCGCCGGTGCCACGGTGGTCAACATCCCCGACACCACAGGATACTGCTTTCCCGAGGAGTTCGGCCGCAAGATAGCCTACCTGAAAAACAACGTGCCCAACATCGGCAAGGCCATAATCTCCACCCACTGTCACAACGACCTTGGTATGGCCACGGCAAACACCCTCGCGGGCGTGATGGCGGGGGCGCGGCAGGTCGAGGTCACCATCAACGGCATCGGAGAGCGTGCGGGCAACACCGCGCTGGAGGAGGTCGTGATGGCTATCAAGAGCCGCAAGGAGTTCCCGGTTTACACCGACATCAGGATAAACCACATCACCAAGGTGTCGCATCAGGTCTCCTCTATGATGAGGATGCCGGTGCAGCCCAACAAGGCCATCGTGGGGCGCAACGCGTTTGCCCACTCATCCGGAATCCATCAGGACGGCGTGCTCAAGAACCGTGAGAGCTATGAGATAATCGACCCCACCGACATCGGGCTCACCGACTCGGTGATTGCGCTCACCGCCCGCAGCGGCCGTGCAGCTCTCAACTATCACCTGCACCGCCTGGGCATCAACCTTTCTGCGCAGGATCTGGGCATCGCCTACGAGAAGTTTCTCAGGGTCGCCGACAGCAAGAAGGATATCAGCGATGCCGACCTCTACGAGATAGCCGGGGTTGCCGAGGGCAATGTAAAACAGAAGATTTCCCTTACATACCTGCAGGTTGTCTGCGGCAAGAATTCGATTCCCATGGCCACGGTCACCCTTGACATAGACGGCGAGAAGTGCACGGCCACCAGCGGCGGCATCGGCCCCATCGACGCGGCGTTCACCGCGGTCAAGAGCCTTGTGCACCGCAAGATAAACCTGGAGGAGATGCTCATACAGTCCATCAACAGGGGGACCGACGACATCGGCAAGGTGCACATACAGATAGAGAACAAAGGGCAGGTCTATTACGGCTTTGCCGCCAACAAGGACATTATCACCGCCACGGTGGAGGCTCTTGTGAACGCCATTTCAAAGCTGTTGTAGCGGATTTGTCCGGAACTTTTGCTATTTTTGCTTGAACCGCATAAAAGTTTTGGCATATGATAGCTGAATCAGAACTTATTATCAACGCGGACGGGTCCGCGTTTCACATCCATATCAAGCCCGAAAATCTATCCGACAAAGTCCTGCTGGTGGGAGATCCCGACAGGGTCGCTATGGTCGCCACCTTTTTCGACAGCATAGAGGCAGAGGGGCAGAGCCGCGAATTCCGCTATGTCACCGGGCTGTACAAAGGCTGCCGGATGACCTGCCTCTCGCACGGCATAGGCCCCGACAATATCGACATTGTGGTGACGGAACTCGACGCCCTCGCCAACGTGGACTTTGCCACGCGCGAAATCCGACCCTCGCACCGCCGCCTCACTCTGCTCCGTATGGGCACTTGCGGCGCCATTCAGAGTGACATTCCGCTGGGCGGCTGCATTCTCTCCCACGTCAGCATAGGCTTCGACTGCCTGATGCGCTGGTATGCCGGCATCGATAAGATAAATCTGAAGGATTACGAGGAAGATTTTCTCAAGTTTATGGATTGGGACGCCGCCGGGCTGCCGCGCCCCTATTTTGTGAAGGCCTCGCAGAAGATGATAGACGCCCTCGGCGGCTGGACCCTGCCGGGGATGACAATCTCCGCCCCCGGCTTTTACGGGCCGCAGGGGCGCGTGATACGGCTGCCTCTGGCGATGCCGGATATGCTTGCGAAGCTTGAGGCGTGGCGCTACGACGGACGGCGCATCACCAACTTCGAGATGGAGAGCGGGGCGCTGGCGGGGCTTGCGGCGCAGTTGGGACACGATGCCATTACGGTGTGCTGCGCAATCGCCAACCGCTATGCCGGAAACAGCAACACCGACTACAAGATGGCGGTGCGCGAGATGATTGCGAAAAGTCTGGAGACTATGGTGACTATATAACAAAGATGGCGGGCACTGATGGCCCGCCATCTTTGTTCTCTTTCTGTGTTACTGCTGCCTGGTATCTCCGCCGTGGCGCGGACTGCCGCCGCGTGGTCTCTGCCGCATCTTGGAGAGGCGCTCCTGCTCGGAGCGGACCCATTTGTTGTACTGCTCGTCGGTGAGAATCTTGCGCATCTTCTTGTCCTTTTTGATGCGGGCCTTCTCGTGAGCCTCGCGCAGCTCCTTCATCTGGAGTTCTGTCAGCGGCTGGAATTCCTGCTTGTCAGGACGGCCGCCCATGCCGGGTCCCATACCTGGACCGCCGGGTCTGGGCCCCATACCTGGACCGGGACCGAAGCCGGGCTGCATGCCGCGTCCCAGGTAGAGCGAATCGGCCTCGGCCTCTTTAAGCTCCTTGAGATTGAGCTTGTAGATTTTCTTGTACTGCTTCTCTGTCAAATCCAGCTCGCTGTCCATTTTATCCGTGATTTTGCGCGCAATCTGCTGCAGAGAGGGCTTTTTGCCGGGCTCGCGCATTTCGCCCATCGGGGGGCGCTGCCCCTCTTCCGGCATTCGGGGCGGCTCGTTCTGCGCCGGGAGGGTCGCGGGCGCAATGGCCAGCGCCGCAATCAGCAGGTGTCTGTAAAGCTTGTTCATTATCTTTTTTTTAATACGATTCCAACTGTTTTAGATGCAGAAACCGCCCGCAGGTTTAACCCTCCGGGCGGTTTTCTCTCTGCCACACGTAAGTTCTATACGAGGCGCAGCCAGCTGTCGCGCTCTCCCGGAAGAAGATCCACCGGCGGAATTTCTATCATCGTGTAGCAGCCGCTTTTCTGGCGCAGCACTGCGCGGGCTGCCGCCACGAGAATCTGACCGGTGAGGGCGGGGTTGTTTATGCTCATCGCAAACTCGAAGTTCTGGTTCTGGGTCTTGCCCGAAACACCCTTGCGGGTCAGGTGCACGCCGTGTCCCATATCTTTGAGGGCGTCCACGCTGGCAACTTCTGTCACATAAGTCTCGTCGCCCGCAAAATAGGGGTCGGCCTTGATGGATGTCTCGACGTCCGCAAACTTGTAGCCGCTCTTAAGCTGCACATACACCATACGGCGGTGGACCCCTGTACCGGTGGGGATAGTCATCGACAGGGCGTCCGCAACGCCGTCGATAGCCTTGACGGCCACCGAGTGGCCCATACTCATACCGGGACCGAAGTTGGTGTAGGTGAGACCCTTGGGGGCGCAGGCCTCCAGAATGGCGCGCACCATAGAGTCTGTGCCGGGATCCCAGCCCGCAGAAATTATGCACGCCTTGCCAGCCTTTTTGGCGGCGGCGCCGAGTCTTTCGCGCAGCGCGGGGATTTTGCCGTGGATGTCAAAGCTGTCCACCGTGTTGATGCCCAGGGCAAGCGCTTCAAGCGCGTGCTCCTCTATCTTGCGGGTGGGGGTTGCGAGAATCGCCACATCAACTTTCTCCAGCTCTTTGAGGGATGATGCCACTCTGTATGCCGCAATTTCTGCGGGGACATCCAACGCGTTGCGGCGCACGATGCCGGCGATTTCAAAATCGGGGGCCTGCTGCAGCGCTTCCACTGCGTAGCGGCCAATGTTGCCGTATCCCACTACGGCCACTCTGCTCTTACTCATAACCTGATGCTATAACCTGTTACTAATTATAAATGTGACTTTACTCTAAATAAGATTCAACTCTTTCAGGGTCTTTCTCATCAGCGCCATAGTGCTCTCCTGCGCCGGAACCAGAGGTATCCTGAGTTCGTTCTCTATTTTGCCCATCAGATACAGGGCCGCTTTGGCGGGGATGGGGTTGCTCTCCACAAAGCAGTTTTTGAAGAGGTCGAACAGGCGGTGGTGGATGGGGCGCGCCGTGGCCAGGTCGCCGCGCAGCATCGCCTCGGTGAGGGCGACCATCTCGCGCGGCACTATGTTGGAGGCCACGCTGATGATGCCCGAAGCCCCGGTGGCCATCAGAGAGAGGGTCTCGTCATCGTTGCCGCTCAGAACGGTGAAATCTTCGCCGGCACGGGCGATTATGCGGGAAATCTGGGTGTAGTTGCTCGAGGCCTCCTTCACTGCTATGATGTTGGGGTGAGCGGCCAGGCGCAGCGTGGTCTCGGCGCTGATGTTGACTCCGGTACGGCCCGGTACATTGTAGAGGACTACCGGCTTGGGGGCGTAATCGGCCACCGCGCTGAAGTATGAGTATAGACCATCCTGCGACGGCTTGTTGTAATATGGAGTCACCACCAGAAATGCGTCGGGCTCATAAGGGGCCAGAGTGTCGATGTTGGCGCGGGTCATCACCAGTGAGTTGGTGCCGACTCCCACCATCACGGGGCGTCCGCAGGCGTTCTCCTTTGCAATCTTGAGCAGCTCTATGCGCTCCCTGTCCAGCAGGCAGGGGGTCTCGCCGGTTGTGCCCAGCGGCACCAGAAAATGTATGCCCGCTTCTATCTGTGCTTTGATGAGATTTTCAAAAGCCTTGTAGTCCACCTCCTCGTTTTTGAAGGGGGTTATCAATGCCGTTCCGCAACCTTGCAGTTTCAATCTGTTCATATCCTTAGCTTTTGAAAATTAAAATAGATCCTTGAATTCGTGCACGCCGCCGGTGTGCTCAATCATAAGGGCGGCCTCCACGGCCCCCTGTGCCAGCCCTTCGCGGGAGAAGGCCTCGTGGCTGAGGACTATCTTGTCGCAAGAGCTCAAAAATGTGAGGGTGTGGATGCCCGGCACCTCGCCGATGCGCTGCGATGTGATGGGGGTGGAGAAATTCCCCGCCTTGTCCACTATCTCCCCGAGGGTGATGGCGGTGCCGCTGGGGGCGTCCAGCTTGTGTATGTGGTGAATCTCCTCTATCGAGGGGGAGTAGCTGCCGTGACAAGAGCAGAGTGCCGACAGACGCTCGGCCGCCTTGAAGAGTATATTGACCCCGACGGAGAAGTTGGAGGCGTATATCATAGGGGTGCCGCACTGCTCGAAGCAGGCTGTCACTTCGCTTCTGATGTCGTTCCAGCCGGTGGTGCCAACTACCACCGCCTTGAAGTTCTCCGCCAGAAGGCGGTAGTTGGCCTTGAAGGCGTCGGGGGTGGTGAAGTCTATGCAGACGCACTCCTTCGCCAGTTCTTTGGGGGTGGAGGCGATGTCCTCGCTGCAGAGGGGATTCTCTATGCCGCGCCTGCGCAGCACATCCTCTATCATATGGCCCATCTTGCCATATCCGCTTATTATGACTTTAGTCGCCATTTTCAAAGAAGGTCTTGTGCAGGTTGCGGATCACCGAGAGCATCTCGGGACGGTCCACAACCATACTGAGGTTGAGGAAAGTGGAACCTTGGGACATCATATATATCTTGCTCTCGCTCACTGCGTCGAACACGGAGGCCACAGCCCCCTTGACTCCGATGAGGTTCTTGCCTATTATGGAGACCTGCGACTTGTCGCGGTCTACGGTGATGCTGCCCCACTTGGAGAGGGCCTCCACAAGCGGCTCTATAGTCACTTGGGCGTCCACGGTCACCGACACGCTGGCCTCGGAGGTGCTTATCATATCCACCGACACTCCGAAATCGTCGAACACGGCGAAGATTTTGGCCAGGAAGCCGGAGGTATTTATCATATTGGGGTTATAGATGTTTATGACCCGTATATTCTCGTTGTATGAGATGGATTTGACTCCGTCGAATATGCAGGAGCTGCTCATCACGGAGGTCCCTTCCCCCTCGGGATTCATAGAATTGAGCACGTAGAGCGGGATGTTCTTAGAGGCAGCCGGCTCTATGGAGAGCGGATGGAGTACCTTGGCGCCGAAGCGGGCCAGCTCGGCCGCCTCCTCATAGGAGATCTTGCCGATGCCGCGCGCTCTCCCAACTATATTGGGGTCGGCGGTGCAGATTCCGTCCACATCGGTCCAGATTTCGACCCTGTCGGCGTCCAGCACCATACCCAGCAGGGAGGCGGAGTAGTCGCTGCTGCCGCGCCCCATAATGGTGGGGTCGCCGGTCATAGTGACTCCCATAAAGCCCTGCGCAACCACTATGTCGGCGTTTTTGAAGGCCTTGCTGATGATGCTGTTGGCCCGCTTGGAGACCTCCGGCACGATGGCGGTGGCGTTGAGGTAGTCGTTGGTGGTGATCATAAAGTGGCGCGAATCCACCAGGGCGGTGGCCAGCCCCACGGCATTCATCATAAAGCTTACGATGTTGGTGGAGAGGTATTCGCCCATAGAGAGGATGTAGGCTTTGTCGGCATCGGGAATCTGCCCGCCCAGATGGGCCTTGTGGAGTGTCCAGAGCGAATTGCAGAGCTTGTCTATGGTGCCGTATATCCCCGTGATGTCGGGAGTGGGACGCTTGGGGTCCACCCCGGAGGCCAGGGCGTCGACTATGGATTTGTGGCGCTCTTTGAGGCCGGTCATTATCTCCTCGCATTTGTCCTTGTCGCCGCTCTCGGTGCTGTCGCAGAGGGCGTGCAGCAGATTGGTGACGCCGCTGCAGGCGGAGAGCACCACTACGGGTTTGCTGTGGATTTTTTTGGAAATGATGGAGATGGTTCTCTTGATTGCGGCGGCGTCACCGATGGAGGTTCCGCCAAACTTCATTACTATCATCGCTTAACAATTTTCAGTCGGCTAAATTAGTAATTAATCGGCTTTAAACGATGTTTTTCGCGAAGAAATAGCTATATTTGTTCTCATTTTTAACAGGTATTACTAACTTAAACTTAATACAATGAAAACATTTAAAATTTTAATCGGGATTGCCCTTTCCGGTGCAATTCTTTGCTCCTGTCAAAGCACGCCCAAAGAGGAGAAGATCCCCGTCGCCATTCAGATCTACAGTCTGCGCGACAATCTTGAGCAGGATTTCGTGGGAACTCTGGCTGCTGTAAAGGATATGGGCTATGACGGCCTCGAACTGGCAGGCCTCTACGGCCACACCCCCGAGCAGGTTAAATTCTGGTGCGACTCTCTGGGACTGGTGCCCATCTCGGCACACGTGCCGCTGGCTGATATGCAGGCCGACCTTGACAAGGTGATAAGCGACTACAAGACCATCGGCTGCGAATACATTGCGGTGCCCTTCCTGCCCGAAGAGCTGCGTCCCGCAGCATATCCCGAGGCATTCAAGGCCACTGTGGCTTCGATGGCACAGATAGCAAATAAGCTCAAGGCCGCAGGAATGACTCTGCTCTACCACAATCACGACTTCGAGTTCCAGACTTTGGAAGACGGCACATACGGGCTTGACTATATTTATGCCAGCACCCCCGCCGATGAGCTGCAGAGCGAGCTTGACCTCTGCTGGATCAAGTATTTTGGCGAAGATCCCGCCGA
Organism: Bacteroidaceae bacterium; assembly: GCA_963662035.1. Taxonomy (GTDB): domain Bacteria; phylum Bacteroidota; class Bacteroidia; order Bacteroidales; family UBA932; genus Equibacterium. The sequence continues at coordinate 57,830 of CAVLDO010000002.1, forward strand.
GTATCTGCGCAAATATGCCGACCGCGCCCCTCTGGTGCACTTCAAGGATTACTATTTCGAGGGTCCCAAGGAGGGCGACCCCTACGCGCTGCTGGGCGATGCCAAGGCCGAAACTGATGCGCCCAAGAGCGTGTTCGAGTTCCGTCCGCTGGGTTGCGGCCTTCAGGATGTCCCCTCCCTGGTGCAGGCTTTCAAGGATGCCCACTGCAAGTGGATCATCGTGGAGCAGGACAACCCCAGTATGGGTATGTGCCCTATGATGTGTATGAAAAAGGGTCTGGACAATCTCAAGAGGGTGCTTGACCCCGATTCGGCAGCTGCTCAAGGCGACTGCTGCAAGGCTGCCGAAAGCCAGTGCAAGGGCGAGGGTGACTGCTGCAAGGCTGCCGAAGAAGGCTGCAAAGCAGAGGGTGACTGCTGCAAGGCTAAGGCTGACGCCGCCCCCTGCTGCAAATAATCGCTGCACAGAGAGTAGAACAAACGAGGCGGGCTCCGAAAATCGGGCCCGCCTTGTTTTTTATCACGGCGCACACTTAACAAAAAAGGGACGGCCGCCGACCGTCCCTTTTCTCTGCGCTTTGCTCAGTTTAGATGATGCCCTGGGCAAGCATAGCATCGGCAACCTTCATAAAGCCGGCGATGTTGGCACCCTTGACATAGTTGATGTAGCCGTCGCTCTCTGTGCCGTACTCTACGCAGCGGGCGTGGATGTTGGCCATAATGTCCTTGAGCTTGGCATCGACCTCCTCCTTGCTCCAGCCGAGGCGGATGGAGTTCTGGGTCATCTCCAGACCGGAAGTGGCCACGCCGCCGGCGTTGGACGCCTTGCCGGGGGAGTAGAGAATCTTGGCCGCCTGGAACTTGGCGATAGCCTCGGGAGTGGTGGGCATATTGGCCCCCTCCACCACGCAGATGCAGCCGTTCTTGAGCAGAGCGTCGGCCTGCTCGCCGTTGAGCTCGTTCTGGGTTGCGCAAGGCATTGCTATGTCGCACTTGATGCCCCAGGGACGCTCTCCCTCAAAGTACTGTGCGTTGGGATACTTCTCCGCATACTCGCGGATGCGGCCGCGCTGCACGTTCTTGAGGATGAACACATACTGCAGCTTCTCGGCGTCGATGCCGTCGGGGTCGTAAACGAAGCCGTTGGAGTCGGAGAGGGTCACTACCTTGGCGCCGAGCGCGGTGGCCTTCTGTGCCGCATACTGCGCCACGTTGCCGCTGCCGGAGATCGCCACCACCTTGCCCTTGTAGCTCTCGCCACGGGTTGCGAGCATCGACTCGCCAAAGTAGCAGGCACCGTATCCGGTGGCCTCGGGACGGATCAGCGAGCCGCCGAAGCTGAGCCCCTTGCCGGTGAATGTGCCGGTGAACTCGTTTGAGAGGCGCTTGTACTGGCCGAACATAAAGGCCACTTCGCGGCCGCCCACGCCGATGTCACCTGCAGGCACGTCGGTGTCGGGACCGATGTGGCGGTAGAGCTCGGTGATGAAGCTCTGGCAGAAGCGCATCACCTCCATATCGGACTTGCCCTTGGGGTTAAAGTCGCTGCCGCCCTTGCCGCCGCCCATCGGAAGGGTGGTGAGGCTGTTCTTGAAGGTCTGCTCGAATGCCAGGAATTTGAGGATGCTGAGGTTGACGCTGGGGTGGAAGCGTACGCCGCCCTTGTAGGGGCCGATGGCGCTGTTCATCTGAATGCGGTAACCTTTGTTGATCATTACTTCGCCCGAATCGGAAACCCAGGGGACGCGGAACATTATCACGCGCTCGGGCTCCACGATTCTCTCCATAACTTTGAGTTTGAGTAACTGGGGGTTCTCCACGATCATCGGAGCCACGCTCTCCACAACCTCCCGCACTGCCTGGTGAAACTCCTTCTCGCCGGGGTTCTTGGCGATGACGTCGGCCATCAACTTTTCTGCATACTCTTTTGCTGTCATAGTGTTTGTAATAGTGAATTGATTACAGATTTTATCCTTTTTACGGATGCAAATATAGGTCAATTATTTAAAATACAAGTATTAGAGCCTTTCAATAGTTTTAAACGCACTTTTCAACAGATTACAGATTGTAATCCAATCTTTGCCCACGGGTCAAAAATGTCTCCGGTTTTGCTTTTGCGAAGCAGATTGTCTACATTTAGACTTAATTTTTCTGATTGCTATGGCAACCGTAATAATTTATGCGCTGATATTTCTGACAGGGCCGGCGCTGGTGGTGAACCTGTGCCTCCGGTTTCCGCTGCTGGGTAAAATAGGGCCGATTCTGGTGCTCTACATAGTGGGCGTGCTGCTGGGGCAGATTCCGGGACTGAACAGCGAAGCCGCCTTCGCCTTCAAGAACACGGTCACCACGGTGATGATTCCCCTGGCGCTGCCGATGATGCTATTCGGCTGCCAGTTCAATATGAAGGATATGCGCGGAGTGGGCAAGAGCCTCATCGCCGGCGTAATAGCTGTGATAGTGGCCACGGTGGCGGGCTATCTGCTGCTTGGCAGCCGCATAGAAGACGGCCCCAAGATCGCCGGGATGCTGGTAGGGTGCGAAACTGGCGGCACCATCAATATGGCTGCCCTCAAGCAGGCCCTCGGGGTGAGCAACGAGCGCTATGTCCTGCTCAACTCCTACGATATGCTGATCTGCTTCCTCTATTTTGTTTTCCTGCTCACGGTGGGCATCAAGTGGTTCCGCAAGGTGCTCGGCGGCATCGCATACACGCCTGTGGCAGAAACCTCCGGCATAGAAAACGGGGCGGTGATGGAAAAAGATGCCTACGACGGCCTCTGGAGCCGCGCCGGCATCAGGCAGGTGCCGGGAATTTTGCTGGCCGTGCTGCTCTGCCTGCTCTGTTCCGCCCTGATTGCCGTGGCGGTGAATGTCGTGATATCGCTTGCGAACTCCGCTCCGCTCTCTCTAAAAACCGTAACCGGAGCCTTCTTAGCAGGCTGGTTTATGCCGGTGTTCATACTCGCGCTCACCACTGTGGCCGTGGCCGCTTCATTTCTCGGGCCGGTGCGCAGGCTCAGCCAGAGCTACAATTGGGGGCTTTATCTCATCTACATATTTTCCCTTGCGGTGGCCTCGATGGCCGATGTCACAAAGCTGAGTTTCGCCACCGAAATCTACACTCTGCTGTTTCTGGTGTGCATCATATTCGGCTCGCTGCTGCTGCAGCTGCTGCTCTCTAAACTGATGAAGATAGATGCCGATATGATGATCGTGACCAGTGTGGCGCTCATCAATTCGCCCCCCTTCGTGCCTATGATGACCACCGCGATGGGCAACCGCAGGGTTCTGGTGCCGGGCATCACCGTGGGCATCATCGGATTCGCCATTGGCAACTATCTGGGGATGCTGGCAGCGCGGCTGTTTGCTCTGCTGTAGCTGCCCCGTGCCTCAGGCCTTCTCCGAGGGAAGGCGCCCGAAGCGCTCTTTAAAGCACTTGGAGAAGTAGGACGGTGTGGTGAACCCCACCTTGTACATCGCCTCCTTCACGGTCAATCCGCCCTGCGAAAGGTAGGCTTCGGCCTTGTCCAGCCGCACGTCGCGTATGAATTCGGGGACAGTCTTGCCGGTGAGGACCTTGATTTTGCGGTAAACCTGCTTTTGCGACCAGTGGCTCTCTTCGGCCAGTGCGGCGGCAGAGAATTCGCTGTCATCGAGGTGGCGGGAGACTATCTCCATCATTTCCTTGAGAAAATCCTCATCGGGCGACTGCGAGGGCTCCTCCGCCGATAAGAGAACCTTCTGCCGCCGCACCTTGTCGAGATACTGCTCGTGCTTGATCAGCAGCTTGATTATCACGGCACCGAGCCAGTTGAGGTCAAAGGGCTTTGAGATGAAAGCGTCGGCGTATTCGTAAGAGGAAATGCGCGTTTGGGCGTCGTCTTTGCCGGTGAGCACTATTATCGGCAGAAAGGCGGTCTCCAGCGCCCCCCGTATCTGCCGGCTCATCCAAAGGCCGTCCATCACCGGCATCGCTATATCGGTGACCACAAGGTCCACCTTGGCCCCCTTGAGGGCGGAGAGTCCCTCCTGACCGTTGCCGGCAGTGATGAACACATAGTCTTTGCCCAGCGAGGCTACAATAAGGTCGCGTATGTCGGAGTTGTCTTCCACCAGCAGTATGATGGGCTTGCGGTCGTGCCGCCAGACCTGCGAGAGGCTCATCATAGAGAGATTTTCAGTGCCGCTCTTTTTAAGCGTGAATGTGTCGGACTTCATTGTGGACAGCCGAATGGTAAAGCGGCTGCCGCGCCCCTGCGCGGAGGTGACACTGATTTGCCCTTTGTGCAGCTCCACCGCTTTTTTTGCGATGTCAAGGCCGATGCCGCTGCCGCCGGGATTGACGCCGCGCGACGATTCGGCGCACCAGTAGCGGTTGAACACTTTTGGAAGGTCGTCTTGAGCGATGCCGCAGCCGGTGTCCTCAACCGATATCTCGGCATAATACATATCGTCGCTCTCGCCGGCGCGGCGCACCGCCATAAGCACGCTGCCCCCGGCAGGGGTGAACTTAAGCGCGTTGGAAAGCAGGTTACCCAGCGCCGAAGCCATCTGAACCCTGTCCACCATAAACAGGTAGTCAGGATCTTCGCTGCTGAAGCGGCCGCTGACGCCCTTGTCGGCAAAAGCCTGGGCATAGCCCTCCCAGACCTCCCTTGCAAACTCGCCAAGGGCGACCGGGGTGGGCACGAACAGCACGGAGGAGCCGTCGGTGTTGAATTCTGCCATCTTGTGCAGCAGCAGGTTCATCTTCTGGGCGTTGCTCGCCACCGCCTCCAGCTCCCGCGTTTTGAGAGAGTCGGCCTCGCGGCTCTTGAGATTGGCCAGGAACCCGAGGATTATGCTCAGCGGACTCTTGAAGTCGTGCACCACATTGTTCAGAAATTCGCTCTTGCTGTCGGCCATAGCTATGGCGCGCTCCCGCTCGCGGTGCTCCTGCTGCAGCCGGTCGCGGATTTTCCAGTAGCGCAGGGCGGAGAATATCAGTGCGGCGGCCAGCAGCCCGTACAGGGCGTATGCGGCGGGTGTCGCATACCAGGGCGGGGTTATGCGCACTTGGATTGCTGCGGCATCCTCTGGCGGGCTTGCGGCGCTGCGGTATTCGAAAGTGTAGCGCCCGGCAGGTACATTTATGAACGAGGCCTTGTTCTCTTCCCGCTCCAGAGGGCGCCACGAATTGTCGAATCCCCGCAGGCGGTAGAGCATCACATCGTCCCGGCTGCCGAATGAAAAGGTGGAAAGGGAGATCGAAAATGAGCCGAGAGAGTGGGGCAGTACTATCTTTGACGCGTGGCCGGCGTCTTGTGCAAGAATCACTCTGCCGTCGTATTTCACCCCCGGACGGATGCGCTCCTCTCCGGCGTAAAGATCCGTGATTCGGACTTTCTGCACTTTTGCCGAATCTCCGGCAGGGGCGCCCGAAAACTCCAGCACTCCGTCAACCGTGCCGAAGTAGAGCCTGCCTCCCGCGTGACATACGCTCATAAGGGGCATCCCCTCTGCGGGGAAGTGCTCCCATAGACTGCTTGAGGGGTCGTAGGAGGCCAAAGTAGACCGTCCGGCCGTCCATACTTTGCCGCCGCAGATGTCCAAGGCTATCACATAGGCCTGCAAACCTTCGATTTTCTGCAGGGAGAGGCCGTCGCCCAGGGAGAACAGGGCTTTGTCGGTGCCGATCCACAGCTTTCCCTCCCCGCTTCTGGCGGTGATTATGAAGCAGTCGGCAGGCATTTCAACGCGCTGCAGAGAATCCATTCCGGCGTTCAGAATGTCGATTGCATCGCTGTAGATTATATGCAGCCGGCCGTCGTGGAATATGAGGTCTCGGATTATGTCGCTCTTTAGGGCCGGGGTGGAGGTGCGGCTCAGGTGACGGCTGCACATCACGGTGCCCCGCGCACTGCAGAGCTGCCGCTTGTCCATGATGAACAGTCCGCCGTCGTATGTGCCAAGGCACAGGTGTCCGGAGCCGTCCTCTGCAATGGCATACATCCAGTTGGGGCTGTAAAGGCCGGAGGGCTCCGCGATGCGGCAGTTTTCAATCTTGCCGCTGGAGTAGTCGAAGAAGTCCAGCCCGCCGTCGGAGGCTATCCATAGACGGGAGCCGTCGTCGTAGAGGTCGCGCACCTTGTTGTGGGAGAGGCGGCCGCGCATCGAGGGGGTGTCGGCCTTGAACGTAATGCCGCCGCCGAGATCGCTCCTGCAGCAGATCAGACCGCCCCGTCCGCCCATCCAGAGGTTGCCGTCGCTGCCCGCAGTAATAATGCCTATGTCCAGACCTTCGGTGCTGCCGGTGATGCGGTCTATGCGGGTGAATCGGTAGGGACGCCCGGTGAAGGCCGAGGCGGCCCCGTGGTCGGTGCCGAACCACAGGTTGCCCGCAGCATCCTCTTCCACGGCCCACACTACATTGTTGGGAATCGAGGAAGGGTCGCTGACATCGTGGCGGAAAAATTCGATGCGGCCGCCGCCTGTCAAGGTCGCCGCGCCGTTGTCGGTCCCCATCCAAAGGGTGTCGCCGTGGTAGCGGAAGGTTTTTATCGGGATGTTGTCCAGCAAATGTTTTAGGCACAGCCCGCTTTTTGGGCTGTAGAGGCACAGCCCCGATTCGCTGCCCACCCACAGATTGCCGTCTGATGCAGGGCAGAGGTCCAGAGCCAGGCTCAAATCACCTCCCAGATGGTGGCGCCTCCAGAGCCGGGAGCCTGCGGGCAGCTCCATCAGCGAACCGTAGGTGGTGGCCCATATGCTGCCGTAAATTTTGCGTACCGACGTAAAGTGTCCGTCCAGCAGTTTTTCTGCAGTGTTATCAGAAAAGAGATAGAGTCCTGTGGTGGTGGCGGCCCAGATGCTGTCCCCCTTTGGCAGCACCGATTTTATGTGCAGATCTCTGCTGCCGGCCACGGTGTGCAAGGCGTCTTTGACAGGGTCGTAGAGGCACAGCCCGCTGTCGGTGCCCGCAATCAGCAGAGCGCGCGAGGGCTCATAGACCAGCGTTTCTACGATGTTGTCGGGCAGCGAGAGGGTATCGCCGCTCTTGTGCCGCAGCTGCCGATAGTCGTAGCCGTCGTAGCGCAGCAGTCCGCTGTCGGTCCCCATCCATAGCGGGCCGTCTCCCTCCTGGGCGATTGCGAACACTGATGTGACTTTGCCCCCCGGCGGGGCTGCGCTGCGGAAGCGGACATCATCGGCTCTGCAGATGGCCCCGAGCGGCACGATGGCCGCGATAAATATGACAATCAGGCGTTTCACACTTTAAAAATAGTAAATATGTCCGATTTGCGGCACCTTCTGTCCGATTTGTTGTAGATGCTTGATGCCTCATTCTCTAATTTTGTTAACGGCAAATAACCTAAAATCCTATAGAGCTATGAAACAAAAATTTCTGAAGGCTGCCGCACTGATAGCCGCACTGATGGTGAGCGCGGCCGCCTTCTCCCAGAACCGGACCGTGAAAGGTAGGGTGAGCGACGATACGGGGCAGCCTTTGATTGCCCTGGCCGTGGTTGTGACCGGAACCTCCACCGGCGCGGTGACAGATGCCGACGGATACTATTCGATAAGTGTCCCCGATGGCGCAACGCTGACATTCTCTTATCTGGGCTACAAGACCCTGGTCGTCCCCTGCGATGGGCGCGATGTCATTGACGTGACGCTTATGAGCGATGCCGAAGTCCTTGGCGATGCGGTGATAATAGGCTACGGCACCACCGCCAAAAAGGATCTTACGGGCGCCGTTACCGCCGTGGGCACCAAGGAGTTCAACAAGGGGCTCGTATCATCTGCCGAGCAGCTGATCAACGGCCGTGTGGCGGGCGTGCAGATTATGTCCACCAGCGGTTCGCCCACATCGGGAAGCACCATCCGCATCCGCGGCGGCGCCTCGCTCAATGCCTCCAACGACCCTCTGATAGTGCTGGACGGCATTCCTCTGGAAATCGGCGGCATCAGCGGCAACGACGGCAACTTCCTCTCTATGATCAACCCCGCCGACATCGAGAGTATGACTGTGCTCAAGGATGCCTCCTCCACCGCGATCTACGGCTCCCGCGCATCCAACGGCGTGATAATCATCACCACCAAGAAGGGAAGCGGCAAGGGGCTCACGGTGAGTGTGAATTCCACCCAGTCGGTGCAGTGGAAGAGCCGTCTGGCCGATATGCTCTCCACCGACCAGTTCGTCAATTTGGTGAGCTCCCTGGACGATAGCTATACATCTCTGCTTGGAAGCAGCCGCACCGACTGGAACAGCCAGATCTACACCCCCGCGCTTGGCACCGACAATCTGGTGAGCCTCTCGGGCCGCGTGGCAGAGAATTTCCCCTTGCGGGCCTCTCTGGGCTATTACAGCCAGGACGGCGTGCTAAAGACAGACAACGCACAGCGCGCTACGGCCAACATTTCTTTGAACCCCACATTCTTCGACGATTATCTCAAACTGGGATTCAACGTCAAGGGTTCCTATAATCACAACCGCTTTGCGCCGCAGGGGGCGATCTGGAACGCCGCCACATTCAACCCGACCCTTCCCGTCTATTCCGGCAAGGATTATCTTGGGGGCTACACCGAGATAGAAACAGACGGCGTGCCCAATTCAGATGCTGTGAAGAACCCGCTGGGCCTTTTAGAGCAGACCAATGCCCGCAGCAGGGTTTACAGGGTTGTGGCCAACGCCGAGGCGGACTACCGGATGCACTTCCTGCCCGATTTGAAGCTGCATTTGGCATACGGCTATGATTATGCGCAGGGCAGCGGCTACACATCGGTTCCAGAGACTGCCGCCTCCCATTATTATAATAAGGGCTATTATGCACCTTACGGCCCGCAGCGCAAGCACAACAGCCTCTTTACGGCATATCTCAACTACAGCACCTATGCCGGCAAGCTGCATATCGACGCCACTGCCGGCTACGATGTCCAGTATTGGAAATCGACCACTGCCGGCGGGGATACCTACAATGCGGCGGGCGAGAGCCTCAACACTGCGTATCTGCCGACGGACTACCGCCACGCGCTCATGTCATATTACGGCCGAATGAACCTCTCGTACGATTCCCGCTATATGCTCACCGCCACGGTGCGCCGCGACGGTACCTCGCGCTTCTCTCCCGACTCCCGATGGGGCACCTTCCCCTCCGTGGCCCTGGCCTGGAATCTGTCTCAGGAACATTTTCTGCGTGACAACGCCGTTGTAAACAACCTCAAGATACGCGCCAGCTACGGCGTCACCGGCCAGCAGGACGGCATAGGCGACTACAACTACATGCCGGTATATTATTCCGGCACCGACAACAACAAGTACATCGGCAGCGACGGGGGCTACATCGCCACAATGCTCCCTTCTGCTTATGTCTCCAGCCTCAAGTGGGAGACAACCGACAGCTGGAACGTCGGCTTTGACCTGGGCCTCTGGAGCGACCGTGTCACCGCCTCAGTGGACTATTACAACCGCAAGACATACGACCTGCTGGCCACCGTGCCGACGGCTGCGGGCACTAACTTTGCAAAGACAGTCACCACCAATGTGGGCAATATGTCCAGCGAAGGTATCGAGGCCACAGTCGGCTTCGTGCCGGTGCAGACCCGCGACTGGACCTGGTCACTGGGGGCTAACTTCACCTGGCAGAGGGTGCGCATCACCAATCTGACCCTTGTGGACAACGGCGAAGTCACCGAGACTCTTGTGGGGCCCACAATCGACGAGAAGTATGTGCAGGTTATGACGGAGGGTGAGGCGCCCTACAGCTTCTTCGTATATAAGCAGCTTTATGACGAAGCGGGCAAGCCCATAGAAGGGGGCTATGCCGACCTGAACAACGACGGCAGCATCACGATAGACGACCGCTACTGCTATCACAGCCCCGCCGCCGACCTGCTGATGGGCTTCAATACATCGCTCAGCTATAAGAAACTGACCGTCTCGGCCGCCTTCCGCGCAAGCGTGGGCAACTATGTCTATAACGCGATGGCGGTGAACACCGGCGCGCTGGAGACAATGAAATACAGCGCCCCGCAGCTCAACAATCTCCACTCGAGCTATCTTGAGACAGGCTTTGCCGTGCGTCAGTTCTATTCTGACCACTATGTGGAAAATGCATCGTTCCTCAAGATGGACAATCTCACGGTGAGCTACGACTTCGGCCGCCTCTGCAACAACGCCTTCGGCCTGAGGCTCTCGGCCCTGCTGCAGAACGTGTTCACTATCACCGGCTACAGCGGCGTGGATCCCGAGGTGCCCAACGGATTCGACAGTTCGTTCTATCCCCGCCCCCGCATTTTTTCTCTCAGCCTCGGACTTGATTTCTAATGAGTACAACAATGAAAAAGATATTAATAGCAATCGCGGCCGCATTCTCGTTTGCCGGATGCACCCTGCTGGACCAGTATCCCCACACCGAGACCACATCCAACACGGCATATGCCAGCGCGGCCAATTATGAGGCGGTGCTCTGCGGCATCTACACCTCTATGATAGTGAACCTGCCCGGCATCTCCTCCGATGACCGTTTCCAGAACTATACCCGCTCTCTGGTGATGTTTCAGGAGGCGACAACCGACAATATGGACAATGTCTGGGCTGCCGGCGAAAGCACGACCAACCTCAACAACCTCTGCTGGACAGCGGGCGATTCCTGGATTTCCGCCATGTATTATCACATCTACAACATAGTGGCGCTCTGCAACGAGTTTATCCGGAGCTCTTCTGACGGCAATATCTCCAGTTTCACGGCAGAGGAGCAGGCGAAGATAGTCCGCTGGAGAAACGAGGCCCGCTGCCTGCGCGCGCTTGCCTACTCCCATGCCCTGGATATGTTCCCCGCCGTGCCGTTTGTAGACGAGAGTGACAATGTGGGCTCGTACACCCCCGGCACATACACGCGCGAGAAACTGTTCGAATATCTTCGCGGCGAACTCTCTGACCTTTGCACCGCCGGCGCTCTGCCCGAGAAGGAATATGGACACGCCACCCGGGGGACGGCCGCGGCGCTGCTGGCGCGCATCTGCCTCAACGGCGAAGTATACACCGGCCAGCCCTGGTATTCAGAGTGCATAGCGGCCTGCAAAACCGTTCTGGAGTGCGGCTATTCTCTTGAAAGCGACTATTCAAAGCTGTTCAATGCCGACAACTACAAGCGCACGAATGAGATAATCTTTGCCCTTGCCAGCAACTCCACCAACACGGTTGCGTGGGGCGCCGGCACCTATCTTGTCTGCGGCACCCGCTTTGACAACGATGCCGGAATGACCGAGGACTTTGGCGTGGCATCTCCCTGGAACTGCCTCAGGAGCCGTCCGGAGCTTGTCGCAAAATTCGAGGACGGCGACAGCCGCAAGCTTTTCGGCAGCCGCAACCGCGCAACATATACCGAAACTCCCGATGTGGGGTGGTACAAGGTTGAAGGCGACACGAAGTATGTCTATAGCGACCGTCCCCAGACCATCATAGGCCACGACGAGACCACTTCTGGCTGGCTGATAAACAAATGGACCAATCTCACCGATGCGGGAGAGGTGGCCAGCGACACAGCCAACAACGGTGCGGAGACCGACTTTTTGGTGCTGCGTCTTGCGGATGTCTATCTTATGCTCGCGGAAGCGGTGCTGCGCGGAGGTGACGGCGCCACAATGTCCGATGCCCTCGGCTACGTGAATCTGGTGCGCGAACGCGCATTCGGCGCCGGAGGCGGACTCATCTCCCAAAGCGATCTCACTCTTGACTTTATTCTGGACGAGCGCGCCCGCGAACTCTACACCGAGTGCGTCCGCCGCACCGACCTCATCCGCTTTGACAAATTCACATCAGGCTACAACTGGAATTGGAAGGGCGGCGTAAAGGATGGCAAGGATGTGGACAGCAAGTACCGCTTCATCCCCATCCCCGAGGCGGAACTCTCCGCAAATCCCCAGATGAAGGCAATCAACACCGAGTACGGATTCTAAAAAACAAATCACAATGAAAAAACTTTTATACATATTCTCCATCGCGGCGGCGCTGCTTTCGGTCTCCTGCGAGAAGGATGCTGAGACAATCACCGTATCCGAGCCAAGCGCCCCGACCGCTCTCAGCGCAAATCCTGACAACATCACATTATCCATAGACAACACCGATGCGCTGGCTCTGACCCTGGTCTGGAAAGCCGGGGATAAGGCCACCTCAAGCGACCCCACCGTGGCCCTGCCGGAAAGTCTTGTGCCGCAGAGTGCGCAGTTCTCCAGCGATGCGGCCTTCGCCACGTTCACCGAAGTTTCGCTTGAGTCGGACGCCACTGCCCTGCAGCTTACAGGCGCGCAGTTGAGTCAGATACTCACCAAACTGGGACTCACCGAGTCTGTGGAGTATGAAATATATGTCCGCGTGGGCGTTTCGATGAACAAGAAGTCATACTTCTGCGATGCCGTAAAAATCAAAATCACCCCTTATGCGGTGGAGACGGGCATTATGAACATCGTGGACAAGAACGACACCGAGAAGGTTGTGGCCACCCTGCGCAGCAGCGAATCGGATGCAGAACTCTTCTGCGGATTTGCCGCGACTCCCGGCACCTGGTACAACTTCTACTTCATATCTGCCGACGGCGTTTATTGGGGCTGCGATGACAGCTGGACTGCCTACTCGCTGATTGCCGGCTCATATAACAACTGCTGGTTTGCAGAGCCTGCAGGATGTCAGTATGTGTTTGCCGACACCCGCGCTCAGAATTGGTGGCAAGTTTATTTGCCTGTCGTGACCGCCACCGCATCCGGCACCGCATACGAACTCAAGTTCTCAAGCAGCGCCTCCGCCTTTAGCGGCACTGTAATGACTGCAGAAGACAACGCCTGCATCACTCTCTCCGGAGCGGGACTTCGCTATGACGGCACCACCGGCGACTCGGCTTCCGCCGGCACCGAATATCCCTTCAGCCTCGCCCCTGACGAGTTGGGCGGCTTCAGTTTTGTCTCCGGAAGCAGCGACGCTGCCCTCACGATAGCCAAGGCCGGCACTTACACCCTCACCCTGAATGTTGCCGACTACACCTGGACTCTCGCAGAGGGAGGCGACGATGGTGGCGATGAAGACGGCGACGACACTGACCCCTGGCCCGCCGATCCCGACTACAGCGAGGCGAGTGGAGACGTGCTCTACATCAGCAGCGTGGATTCGGACAAGAACCCCACCGAGCAGACCGGCTGGCTGCTCAGGAGCGGCTCTCAATATCAGGGATACTTCTACTTCACCTCCTGGTATAACTTCGCCTTCGTGGACGGCGCCTCTGCGGCGGTGTACGGCTCTGCCCCCGTGGACGGCGGTCTCTACCGCCTCTATTGCGGTGCTTCCCGCTGGAATATCTGGTATGACAGCGAAACGGCTGCCTATGCCCGCGTGACTGTGGACTGCGCCGATCGCAGCTGGAAATATGAAACCGTGAACACCATCAGCATCGTCGGCGACTTCAACAGCTGGAGCCTGGATGCCAATCAGATGGTATTTGACGCACAGACAGGCACCTGGCAGTGCACTGTCAACGCCGAATCGTGGGGTACATACGGTATCCACTTCGTGGTCAACTCCGACTGGGACTGGTGCTTCACCGATTATGACGTCGACGGCAAGCTGGACATCGGCAAAGATGATTTTATGCCTGCGGTGAGTGCCGGCACCTACAAGATCACCATCGATCTGAATGATCCCGAGAATATGACCATAAAATTTGAATAGATATGAGAAGAGGATACAGACATTTCTGCCTTGCGGCAGTGGCCGCGATAGCGGCTGTGAGCGCCTCCTGCTGCTCCTGCACCCACGAAGACCTGCCTCACGTGCAGGTCACACCAGAGGAACCGGTGACAATAGACCGCAGCGCCTTTGCAAAGGGGGCCGACATAAGCTGGATTACCGAGATGGAGCACGAGGGGCTCAAGTTCTACAATGCGGCGGGGCAGGAGAGCGAATGCACCGCCCTGATGAAGCAGATCGGTATGAACTCCATCCGCCTGCGTGTGTGGGTCAACCCAGAGAAGGGCTGGAACTCGGCGAGCGACGTTCTGGTCAAGGCCCTCCGCGCCCAGAAGATAGGGATGCGCATAATGATCGACTTCCACTTCAGCGACACCTGGGCCGACCCCTCCAATCAGGAGACACCCGCCGCCTGGGCTTCCTACGATCTGGAGCAGCTCAAGGATGCGGTTGCCGCCCACACCGGCGAGACCCTCTCGCTGCTCAAGCGCTACGGCGTTGAGGTGGAGTGGGTGCAGGCGGGCAACGAGACCCGCAGCGGAATGCTCTACCCGCTCGGGGGCTACAAGGAGAACGGCGGCAAGAACTTCGCAGCCCTTGTCACCGCTTGTCACGATGCTGCAAAGGAGGTATATCCCGACTGCAAGGTAATCGTGCACCTTGACAACGGCCACAACATCGACATCTACAACCGCATATTCCCGCTGCTGAATTCCTGCGGAGCCAAGTATGATATGATAGGGATGTCGCTCTACCCCTGCTGGTGGAATGACGAGACGCAATCCTTCGGCACCGAATGGAAGGAGCGCACCGATGCCTGCATAGCCAACATCTCCAAGGTGTACGAAAGCTACGGCAAAGAGGTTATGATATGCGAGACCGGGATGCCCGTCTCCAATCCGGAGGTGGCCCGCGATATGCTCTCCTACCTGCTTGAGAATACACGCGCCCTGACCTGCTGCAAGGGGGTGTTCTATTGGGAACCCGAAGCTCCGGAAGGATACAACAACGGGTACGGCCTTGGCGCTTTCTCCAGCGGCAGACCCACGGTGGCGCTCGATCCATTTATGGAATAGACAGATGAAACGTGTTTGGTGTTTGATATTAGTGGTGTCTCTGCTTTCTCTTCCGGCTTTTGCCGGGGGAGAAAGGTCGGAGACTTTGCTGCGCGACTGGGAGTTCCGCCACGGTCACGACACCGCGTCGGCCGAGGGCTGGCAGAAGGTCAGAATTCCGCACGACTGGGCTATTTACGGCCCGTTTGACCGCAGCAACGACCTGCAGACCGTAGCGGTGACGCAGAACGGCGAGACTCTCGCCACCGTAAAGACAGGCCGCACCGGAGGTTTGCCCTATGTGGGCAAGGGGGCTTACCGCAGGGTTCTGAAGGTGGCTTCGGGCACCCTCGACGGCCGTCGCCATCTCCTCTATTTCGACGGGGCGATGAGCCGGGCGCAGGTGTATGTAGGAGGGCGCAAGGTTTGCTTCTGGCCCTACGGATACAATTCGTTTTACTGTGACGTTACCGATTCTCTCCGCGAAGGGGACAACGAGGTTGTGGTGCTGCTGGAGAATCTCCCGCGCTCGTCGCGCTGGTATCCGGGAGCCGGACTCTATCGCAAGGTGCGCTATCTGACCCTGCCAAAGGTGCACGTCCCTCTTTGGGGCGCCTGCATCACCACCCCCTATGCCGGGGAGGATTATGCCGTGGTTAAAGTGCGCACCCGCATAGAAGGTCTGCCGGAGGGAGAGGCGGTGACGCTGCGCACCAGGATTCTGGACCCCTTTGGGGCGGTCGTCGCCCAGGATACAGCCACGCAGAAGATTTTCTGCGGGGAGGTTGCCCAGATTCTTGAAGTTCAGCGGCCGCAGCGATGGTCTCCCGAGTCGCCGGTGCTCTACAGCGCCGTGACGGAGGTCTTTGCAGGGGCGAAAATCTACACCGACTGGGCCGACGGCTTCTACCGCAATTACAAGACTATAGTGGCGGCGGGTGACGAACTCGTAGACAGCGTCTCCACCCGTTTTGGCATACGCAGCATAGAGGTGCGTCCCGGCAGGGGGTTCTTCCTTAACGGGACCCCGCGCAAGTTCAAGGGGGTGTGCCTGCATCACGACCTCGGCCCTCTGGGGGCGGCCGTGAACGAGTCGGCAATCTGCCATCAGCTGCTTATGCTCAAGGATATGGGATGCGATGCTGTGCGCACCACCCACAATATGCCGGCCGAGGAGCTGGTGCAGCTGTGCGACTCTCTGGGCATTATGCTCATTGTGGAGAGCTTTGACGAGTGGGACCGCGCCAAGTGCGAAAACGGCTACAACCTGTGGTTCGCCACAGACAGCGGCGACGGAATCACCTGGGCGGAGAAGGACTTGACCAATATGCTGCTGCATTACCGCAACAATCCATCCGTGGTGATGTGGAGCGTGGGCAACGAGGTACCTTCGCAGTCTTACGACGACGGGGTGCGCAACGCCGTTTTTTTGCAGGAAATCTGCCACAGGCTTGACCCGACGCGTCCCGTCACCTGCGGAATGGATCAGTTTGACTCTGTGCTCGGCGGCGGCTTTGCCTCGGTGTTTGATGTGCCCGGCTTCAATTATAAGACCGACCGATATCCGCAGGCGGCATCAGTATTGCCGCAAGGTCTGCTGCTGGGCAGTGAGACCGCCTCTACCGTGAGTTCGCGCGGGGTTTATCATTTTCCCGTGCAGATGGGCCCCGACAAACTGCACGGCGATCATCAGAGTTCATCTTACGATGTGGAGTATTGCCAATGGTCAAATATACCCGATGATGACTTTGCCGCCGATGTGGATTATCCCTGGTGCATGGGGCAGTTCCTCTGGACCGGATTTGACTATCTGGGAGAGCCGTCGCCCTACGATACAGACGCCTGGCCCAACCACTCGTCCCTCTTCGGGGCGATTGACCTGGCATCTCTGCCAAAAGACCGTTTTTGGCTCTACCGCAGCATCTGGAACACCGAATCGCCTACGCTGCATATTCTGCCCCACTGGAACTGGGAGGGGAGGGAAGGGGAGGTTACTCCCGTGTATGTTTACACCGGATACCCCTCTGCCGAGCTCTTTGTGAACGGTGTCTCGCAAGGTGTTCGCCACCGCGATACGGGCTGCGCAGCGATTCCGAGCCTGGGCAGCGATGCAATCGGCCGTTTCCGCCTTATGTGGAATGATGTCCGCTACCAAAAGGGGGAGATTTGCGTGGTGGCCTACGATGAATCGGGAACCGAAGTGTGCCGCAAAAGCGTCCGCACATCCGGCAAGGCCGCATCACTCAAGGTTTCTGCAGATCGCACAACTCTCAGGGCGAACGGGGAGGATTTGTGCTATATCACCGTGAGCCTGGTGGACAAAGATGGCAATCCTGTGCCGGTGGACAGCCGCACGGTAAAGGTGAAGGTGACCGGGGCGGGCGGTTTCAAAGCTATATCCAACGGCGATCCGACCAGCCTGGAACCCTTTCATCTGCCGCAGATGCACCTGTTCAGCGGACAGCTGACGGTGATAGTCTGCAGCGGCCAAGAGGAAGGCGACATCAATGTGGAGGTCTCGGCCAAAGGGGTCAGCAGCGCCGCTTGCACGCTGCACGCAGTGCTTTAGCGGCTCTTAAAAAAAAGAACGCGCCTTTGGAGTTGCTTCCAGGGGCGCGCTCTTTTTTTGTGAGGCTTCTGCTTAGAATCTCGGTCCTCTGCGGCCACCGGGACCGCCGGGACCGCCGAATCCGGGGCCCCGGTCGCCGCCCGCGAATTTGCCGAAGGTGTATGTGAGCTTGAACATCACATAGCGTCCGAGGCGGTTGCTCCAGCTGTCCAGCAGATAGTTCTCGGTGGTGGTGCGGGCAATGCTCTTGCTCTGCTCGAGAAGGTCGAAAGCGCTGGCGGCAAGCGAGAAACTGCCGAACTTGTAGCTGATGCCCGCGTTCCAGATGAACTCGGGGTCGTTGTACCCCTCGCTATAGCCGTGATAGAATGTGTAGTTGGCATCGCTGCTCAGCTCCAGCTTCTCCCAGAGAGTCAGGATAAAAGAGGCCGACACGCTGTTGTCGATTGTGTGCTTGTCGGCGGAGGAGTTGAGAGAGTAGAGAGCGTTGTTGTAGCGGACCTTGCCGCCGACAGTCGCATAGAGCTTGTCGCCGTTGTAGCGCAGGCTCAAGTCTTCGGTCACGCTGTAGGCTGTGGTCTTGCTCTCTGCAAAGCCGCTCTCGCCAGTGTAGAACCGCTCGCCGGCGGATGTTTCACCCCAGAAATCCTTCATAAACTCGTCGTAATCGAAAGTCTCGGCGTCAAGACCGGCCCGCTGCACGACATTCTGATAGCTGACGGCGTCGGTCACCGAGGCCATAGTGTTGGAAACCACCGAAAAGTTTGAGCGGGCGATGGGGGTGTTGTATATCATATGACCGCGCATTGTCAGCGACGGCTTCTTGGCGTTGACGGGGATTGAGTAGTTCACTCCGTCGGTGTCGAACCAGCTGGCGGTGACCACGCTGTTCTTTCCGTAGCTGGCGTTGAGCCCCAGGTTGAAAGAAGAGAAGGTGTATTTGTTGTTGGTGGCGAACCGTACGTCGGCATTGTGGTTGAACGAGGGCAGCAGGTAGCCGTTGCCGGTGCTTATAGATGTCGGGTTGGAGACATCCAGGATGGGGAGCATCCGCGATGTGGACGGCTGCGAGGAGCGGCCCGAATAGAAGGCTCTGATGTTGGTAGTGGGGCTGAAGTTGTAGTGGGCGCGCACCTCGGGCGACCAGTTGAGCAGCCATTCGCCCTCCCCCATGTCGGTGGTGATGCCGAACTTGGTGGTGTGGGTTTCGTTGTAGGTGGGCTGGACGGAGGCTCCGAACTGCAGGAAGTTGCGCTCTTTCTGGTACTGCACCATAAGCCCCGCCCGCTGGTTTATGAAAATGTTCTCCACGCTGCTGCTGTAATACTCGTTCACCAGGCTGTAGAGGTCGGTGTCGCTCATATCGCGTATGAAGGCGGTGTCGTCGGTGCTGTGGGCCACTTCGCCGGTGTAGTCGCTGGTGGTTTTGACAGAGTTGTTGTGACTGTAGTTGACCCTGTACTGCGCGCTCAGGAACCAATTGTCGGCGATGGGTTCGGTGTAGTCAAGATTGCCGTTGAGGCTCATCGCCTTGGAGTCGGTGTGGGAATACTGGTCTATAAGCTTGGCGCTGCCGTCGGAATAGTAGCGGGTCTGGCTGAACTCCTTGGCGTCCTTGTCGCTGCCCGAGAAGCTGTAGCGGCCGCCGAGGCTGATGGTGCGGCCGGCCTTCTGGCCTATGCGCCGGCCTATCATAAACCGTCCGTCGGCGGTGCGGCTGCGGGTGATGCCGTAGTCGAAGGAGCGGGAGTCGTTGAGGACATCGTAGATGTCTTCGCTGTTGTTGCCGGAGGTGGAGCTGCTGCTCTCTTTGTCGGTGGTGCTGACCTCCAGATTGAAGCGGGGACGGAATATTATGCGGGTGCGCTCTGGAGTGTAGCGCAGTTCGCCGCCCAGCTCCACAAATTGTTCGCCCGAATAGTTCTTGCTATCGGAAGAGGTGGAAAGGTCGGGCTCGTCGGTCATATAGGTGGTCTTTTCGTTCTTGCTCTGCACGTCGCTCTTGCGGGAGCCCACCTCCAGACTGACATTGGCCTCCAGGTCCTTTATGCGGGTTGTGCCGTAGTTTACGCCGGTCATCCACTCGTCGTTGATGCCGTTCTGACCGCCCCATCCGCCGAAACCGCCGCGGCTGTTGGTGTTGTTGCCGTTGGCCACGATGGCCAGCTGGTCGGTCTCGTTAAAGCGCCCCAAAATGCCGTTGCCCTGATAGCGGATGTCGTTGGAGAGGTCAAACCGGCTGTCGGAGCCGGCATTGCTGCGCATATCGCGCCCCAGTCCGCCGGAGAAGTTGCCGAACCAGCCGTCGAACATCCCCTTGTAGGTGCTCACGTCAATCACTTTCTCGGTGTCATCGTCTTCTATTCCGCTGAACTGCGCCTGCTCCGACTTCTTGTCAATCACCTTGACCTTGTCGACAACCTTCACCGGGATGTTCTCTGTGGCCAGGCTGGGGTCGTCCAGAAAAAAGGTCTTGCCGTTGAGCGTGATTTTGTTGATGGTTTCGCCCTGCGAGGTGATGGAGCCGTCGCTGCTCACCTCTATGCCCGGCAGTTTCTTGAGCAGATCCAGCAGCACCGCATTGTCCTTTACCTTGAACGACGATGCCGTATATTCTATGGTGTCCTGCTTGATTGTGATGGCGCTGCCCACTGCCGAGACGGTCGCTCCCTGCAGCATCTGGTAGTCTTCCAACATCGCCAGAGTGCCCAGATTGAGGGTGTTTCTGTTAAGGGTGATTTTCTTTGAAAGCGGCTTGTAGCCCACCAGCTCGGCCTTGAGGGTGTAGGTGCCGTATTCCACCCTTTCAAGGGTTGCCTTGCCGTCGAGCCCTGCCAGGGCGTAATACTTGGCCAGCGTGTCGCCGTCGGCCAGCAGCATAACGGCGGCATAGGAGGCCGCTTCGCGGGTAAGTGAATCCACAAGCATCAGCTTGACGGAGCCTTTCTGCACAGGAGCGGCAGCGGCTTTGGAGGCTGGCATCAGGGCCAAAAAGGCGAGCGCCAGAATGAGGATACATTTTTTCATACAGCAGTTTTGATCTCCGAAGCCCCCTCAAGTTTAAATCCGGGCACAAAAAAAGGTGACCTTGTCTTTGATAGTTTCAAGTCGGATGTCCGATATACGGAGGGTGTGTTCGGCAAATACAAAAAAACGTTAATTTTGAAGCAAATTGAAAAAAGATGGAAGAATACGGATTATTGCCCTCCACAGGGATGCCGGAGCACGATTATATGCGATTCCGCATCCACCGGATACTGCTTGTGTGCAGCAGCTACGACGGCTACACCCTTGAGGAGGACGGACATATAGACCTGCAGATCATAAGTGAATACAACGAGCTCAATATGAGCAATCCCCCCTCGATAGTGCGGGTCAGCTCCGCCTCGGAGGGCCTGGAGAAAATCAGGAGCGGGGAGCAGTTCGACTTTGTGCTCACTATGTACAATGTGGGCGGGCTCTCGGTGTTCGACTTCGCCACCGCTGTCAAGCAGATCCACCCCAAGATGCCGGTGTTTCTGATAACCAGCTTTTCGCGCGAAATCTACCGCAAAATCCAGGAAAACCGCTGCGAGGCCATCGACAACATCTTCTGCTGGCACGGCACGGCCGACCTCATCATAGCCATAATCAAGCTGGCCGAGGATATGCTCAACGCCGACCGTGACATTCTGGAGGGGGGCGTGCAGGCCATCCTGCTGGCCGAGGACTCCTTCCGCTTCTATTCTTCCTATCTGCCGATGCTCTACAAGATTCTGCTCAAGCAGAACAGCGAGTTTATCAAGGACGCATACAACGAGCAGCAGATGATAACCCGCAAGCGCTCGCGCCCCAAGGTGCTGCTTGCCACCTGCTACAGCGATGCCGTGGAACTGTATCGCAAATACAAGAACAACCTGCTGGGGGTGATAACCGACGTGGGAATGGTGATTCACCGGGGCGACCCCTCCGAAACGGAGAAGTCCGACGCCGGGGTGGACATCTGCCGCATCGTAAAGAGCGAGACCCCCTGGATGCCGGTGATAATGCAGTCTTCGCAGCTCTCTATGAGGAGGCTGGCGGACTTGCTTGGGGCGGGCTTCATCCCCAAGACCAGCAAGACCCTGTTGGACAATCTGCGGAATGTGATCAACTCCGAGTTCGGGTTCGGCGATTTCGTGTTCAACGCCCCCCGCACAGGTGTGGAGATAGGGCGGGCGCGCGACCTCTACCAGATGCAGAAACTCATCGCCACCGTGCCGGATGATGTCCTGGAATACCATTTGAGTCAGATGCACCTCTCAAAGTGGCTCTACGCCCGCGGCCTCTTCCCCATAGCAAAGGTGCTGCGCAGCATGGACAGCAGCCAGTTCGAGAGCACCGAGGCCCACCGCGCAGCCATCGTGCGTCTGCTCAATGAATACAGGCAGCTTTTGGGACAGGGTATTGTGGTCTCCTTTGACGAGGAGACCTACGGCGACACCGTCTCCTTTGCCAAGATAGGCGGAGGCAGCATCGGCGGCAAGGCGCGCGGCCTGGCCTTTATGAACGGAATCCTGGCCAAGCACGGCCAGTTCAAGAAATATCCCGGGGTGATTGTCACAATCCCCCGCAGCGTGGTGATCTCCTCCGACTACTTTGAGGAGTTTATGGCCGACAACAGCCTGCAGAACATAATCGACGCCGATGTCAGCGACGAATTTTTGCTGAGCGAGTTTCTCAACAGCACAATCCCGCAGTCGCTCCACCGCCAGCTGTCGAAATTCGTCTCAACCTGCCGCCGGCCGCTCGCCATCCGCTCCTCTTCCAAACTCGAGGACTCCAACTACCAGCCATTCGCCGGAGTGTACTCCACATATATGATACCGCGCTGCAGCGACGACGGCCAGATGCTGCGGATGCTCATCCGTGGCGTCAAGAGCGTGTACGCCTCGGTTTACTTCGCCTCCAGCAAGGCCTACATCCAGACTTCGCAGAATGTCCTGAGCGAAGAGCGGATGTCGGTGCTCATCCAGGAGGTGTGCGGCACAGAAGAGGATGGGTACTTTATGCCCACCTTCTCCGGCGTGGCCCGCTCGCGCAATCTCTACCCGATCGGCTACGAAAAGCCGGAGGACGGGGTATGCAACGTGGTGATGGGCCTGGGCAAGGCGGTGGTGGACGGAGCGCGCACGCTGCGTTTCTCCCCGGCATACCCCGACAAGGCGCTGCAGACATCCACAGTGGAGCTCACGGTGAGCGATGCCCAGACGGAGGTGATGGCGCTGAGCCTGGATCCCCGCAAATTCCTCCCCTCCACCGACGATGCCGTGAATATCGTGCGGCTGCCCGTCTCCAAGGTCGCCTGTTGGCGCAACGCCAAATATGTCTGCTCCAACTACGATTATGCCAACGGCCGCATCAGCGAGGGGCCGACCTTCAACGAATCGTTCAAGGTGGTGACTTTCAACGGAATCCTCAAATACAACTCCTTCCCCCTGGCAGAGATAATCCGCGAGCTGCTGCGTATAGGAGAGCAGGAGCTGCGCTGCCCCGTGGAGATAGAGTTCGCGGTGAATATGGACACTCCCGCCGGAAGCCCCAAAATCTTCAACTTCCTGCAGATAAGGCCCATCATAAACGACCTTAACGACTCCAAGGTGGACTGGGACAAGATAGACACAAGCGACGCCCTCATCTACAGCGAGTCGGCTCTCGGGGTGGGGGAGATCAAGGGGCTGCGGCACATAGTGTATATGAAGTTCGACAAATTCTCCTCCCTCAAGACTCAGCAGATTGCCGAGGAGCTCTACAAGATAAACGCCCGCCTCAAGAGCGAAAAACAGGAATATGTGCTGGTGGGAACCGGCCGCTGGGGCTCTTCCGATCCTAATCTCGGAGTCCCCGTCAAATGGGGACACATCTCCGAGGCCAAGGTGATTGTGGAGATGGCGCTCAAGAATTTCAACATAGAGTCCAGCCAGGGAACCCACTTTTTCCAGAATGTGACTTCGCTGGGAGTGGGTTATCTTTCAATAAATCCCTCTGCGGGGGAAGGAATCTTTGACCAGGCCGCTCTGGATGCCATAACCCCCGTATACGATGGGGAATGGTTCAAGGTGGTGCGCACAGAAGAGCCTCTGGAGGTCTATGTAGACGGAGTCGCCCGCCGCGCGATTGTTAAATTGTAATTTGCGATTTGTGCGATTTGTTATAAATTTGTGATTGGTTTTTTACAGCAGTTCAAGATGGCAGAAGCAGCACTCACAGTCCTTTCGCAGAAGATAGAGAAGCTCATAGCTATGTATGAGAGCGTGCTGGCGCAGCGCGCAGCCCTGGAGCAGGAACTCTCTCAGTGCCGCAGCCAACTGGAACGCAGCCGTGAAAGACAGACAACATTAGAACAACGTAACAGGATACTTGAAGACAAATTAAATAACTTGCAATTGGCAGGTGCATTTACCGGCTCATCCACAGACAGCGCGGCGGCAAAGCGCAGGCTCAACGCCGTGATAAAGGAGATAGACGAGTGCCTTGCAATGTTGAATATGTAGGCTTATGGGCGAGATGCAGAAAATATCGGTGACAATCGGTGGACGGAAGTTCAATTTCAATATTTTGGCCGAGACCGAAGAGCGGATGCGCGTGGCAGTCAAGCGCATCGAGGAGAAGGTCGCCCTCTACGCATCTAAATATTCAACCAAGGATATGCAGGACATTCTCAGCATTGTGCTGATGGAGTATGTGATGCAGCATATTGCACTTGAACAGAAAGACGATACGAAAGAGATAATGTCGGGCATAGAAGCGCTCGGCAAACGTCTTGACGAATACATTGACAGTGGCCGCTAGCATAACTCTTTGCCAAAATCAACGTTTTTTATTCCAAAAAGAGTTCACGGCTGCCAAAAACGGGCCTAGGTTACCCTTCGGGGGATTCTTGCATTGTGTAGGGACGGAGGAAGTTTGCGGCTTATACCATAATGGACTCAAATCTTGCCTTTAAAGATTTTTGGACTAACAGTAGCTGGCGGCCTTTTTACATATATACAGCTCTTTCTCTCTGATTGCGGGTTATTGCAGCAGACATTTAATTAACACCACTCAATAACCATACAATGATAACATACATCATAGTTGCCATCGTGGCAGCCCTCGCGGGCATAGCGCTATACATTCTGGTGCAGCGCGCAATCCTCAAAAAGAAGGGGGACGAAATCATCCGCAACGCAGAAACAGTAGGGGAGAACATCAAGAAGGAGAAGATTTTTCAGGCGAAGGAGAAGTTCCTGCAGCTCAAGAGCGAATATGAGGACACCGTAAAGGAGAAGAACAGCCAGCTTGCGCAGGTGGAGAACCGTCTCCGCCAGAAAGAGAGCCAGATAGGCCAGCAGAACAGCGAGCTGAACCGCCGCATCAAGGAAAACGACCAGATAAAGGAGAATCTGCAGCGTCAGCTGGAGATAGTGGGCAAGAAGAAGGAGGAATACGAGAGCTTGCGCGAGGATTCCATCCGCAAACTTGAGGAGGTTGCCGGAATGTCGGCGGAAGAGGCCAAGGAGCAGCTGATAAACAGCATGAAGGCCGAGGCCAAGACTCAGGCGATGTCCTATATAAACGATGTGATGGACGAGGCGCGGCTCACGGCCAGCAAGGAGGCCAAGCGCATCGTGATAAACACCATCCAGCGCACCGCTCCGGAGGTGGCCATCGAAAATGCCGTCACCGTGTTCAACATTGAAAACGACGAGGTCAAAGGGCGCATCATCGGCCGCGAGGGGCGCAACATCCGCGCTCTTGAGGCCGCCATCGGAGTCGAGATTGTGGTGGACGACACCCCCGACTCCATCCTCATCTCGGCGTTTGACCCTGTCCGCCGCGAGGTGGCCCGTCTGGCGCTGCATCAGCTCATTGCCGACGGCCGCATCCATCCCGCACGTATCGAGGAGGTCGTGGCCAAGGTGAGCAAGCAGCTTGACGAGGAGATTATGGAGACAGGCAAGCGCACCTGCATTGATCTTGGCATCCACGGCCTCAATTCACAGCTTGTGAAGATGGTGGGCCGTATGAAATACCGCTCTTCTTACGGGCAGAACCTGCTGCAGCACTCGCGCGAGGTGGCCAATATATCGGCGATTCTGGCATCTGAGCTTGGGCTCAATCCCAAGATAGCCAAGCGTGCTGGCCTGCTGCACGATATCGGCAAGGTGGCAGAGGAGGAGTACGAGCTTCCGCACGCAATCGTGGGTATGAAGATAGCCGAGAAGTGCAAGGAGAAGCCGGAGGTTTGCAACGCGATTGGCGCACACCACGAGGAGATAGAGATGGAGACGCTCATCGCTCCCATCGTGCTGGTGGCCGATGCCATTTCGGGCTCGCGTCCCGGTGCCCGCAGAGAGGTCATCGACTCCTACATCAAGCGTCTCAAGGATATGGAGAACATTGCCGCATCCCACGCCGGAGTGGTCAAGGCATACGCCATTCAGGCGGGTCGCGAACTGCGCGTGATTGTGGGTGCAGAGCAGGTGAGCGATGCCGAGTGCAACGAAATCTCCGCCGAGGTGGCTCGCAAGATTCAGGATGAGATGACGTATCCCGGTCAGGTAAAGGTTACGGTAATCCGCGAAGTGCGCAGCGTCGCATACGCAAAATAGTTACTCTTATGGCAGACAAAAATTCTAATCAGCTCAGTCTTGAGATTTCTCCCGATATGGCGGGAGGCGTTTATTCCAATCTTGCGGTGATAACCCATTCCTCCAGCGAGTTTGTGCTGGACTTTGCGCAGATGATGCCGGGGGCGCCCAAGCCCAAAGTGGCCAGCCGCATAGTTATGACTCCCGACCACGCCAAGCGGCTGCTTGCGGCCCTGAGCGAGAATGTCTCGAAGTATGAGTCGGAGAATGGCGAAATCAAGATGCACAAGCCCGGAATCGCTCTCGGGCCTATCGGTGAGGCATAGCGTCGCGATTTATGACCAAACTGATAATTTTTGACTTTGACGGAACGCTGGGCGACACTTGCGAGAACATAGTGAAGACTATGCAGGAGACGATGCTCCGCAAAGGATATCCGGTGCCCACCGAGGCGGCGATACGCGCCACCATAGGACTGCCGCTGGCAGAGGGTTTCAAAATGCTGGAGCCCGCTATGAGTGCAGAGCAGATGGCCGGCTGCGCCGCCCTCTACCGCGATGTGTTTGAAGAGTGGCGGGAGCGCCTGGTGCCGCAGCCCTTCCCGGCAGTGCGTGAAACCCTCGCGCAGCTGCACTCGCGAGGCATTGTGATGAGCGTGGCCTCGTCGCGCAAGCGTCCCTCGCTGGTGGGCTTCATACACGATATGGGGCTGGAACCATACATCAGTTATGTGCTGGGGGTTGACGACGCCCCCAGGCCAAAGCCCGACCCTGCGCCGGTGCTCAAGACTCTTGAGGAGCTCGAAACCGATGCGGCGGATGCGATTATGGTGGGGGATATGCCGGTGGACATCCTGATGGGTTCACGCGCCGGAGTCCGCACAGTGGGCGTGACCTGGGGCAACGGCAGCCGCGAAGCCCTCTGCGAGGCGGGTGCCGACCATATAATCGACCGCATCGGCGAACTCTCCGATTTGATATAGAGCCTTTCCGGATACAAAAATCCCCGGCAGAGAATTCCGCCGGGGATTTTTGCGTGTCAAGATGCGCTACCTTTTTTGACAAAAAAAATCAAATGAGTAAATTTGCCCGCTTATGGATATGAACGGCAAAAAAATAATTCTGGCGAGCAACTCTCCGCGTCGCAGAGAGCTGCTGCAGGGACTGGGGGTCGACTTCATCGTGGACGCGGACACTGACTTCGAGGAGGAGTTCCCGCCGCAGACCCCGCACCGGCAAGTGCCGGCCTTGATGTCCATAGGCAAGTCGCACGGCTTCCACAGACCGCTCTCGGAGGATGAAATACTGCTTACCTCAGACACTATGGTGCTGCTTGACAGCCGGATAATGGGCAAGCCGCACAGTCGCGAGCAGGCGGTCGAGATGCTGCGCAGCCTAAGCGGCCGCACCCACGAGGTCATCACCGCCGTCACCTTGCGAACCGCCGCGGCTCAAAAGACCATAAGCGATGCCACGCTGGTCACCTTCCGCCCCCTTTCTCAGAGCGAGATCGACCACTATGTGGACACCTGCCGCCCATACGACAAGGCGGGGGCGTATGGGATCCAGGAATGGATAGGGTATGCCGCCTGCACCCGCATAGAGGGCTCTTTCTACAATGTGATGGGCCTGCCCGTGCACAGAGTTTATGATGAATTGACTAAATTCGCAACGCTTTAGATATACTTAAAAATGGAGCTTGAAGCCAAATACAATCCCTCGAACGTAGAGGACAAGTGGTATGCATACTGGATGGACCACAAATTCTTCCATTCGGAGCCCGATGCACGCGAACCTTTTACAATTGTGATTCCGCCGCCCAACGTGACGGGCATTCTGCATATGGGCCACGTGCTCAACAACACCATCAACGACGTGCTGGTGCGCAAGGCGCGTATGGACGGCAAGAACGCCTGCTGGGTGCCCGGCACCGACCATGCCTCCATCGCCACCGAAAACAAGGTGGTGGCCAAGCTGCGCGACAATGGCATCAGCAAGGAGTCTCTCACCCGCGAGGAATTCCTGCGCTACGCCTGGGAGTGGAAGGAGGAGCACGGCGGCATCATCCTCAACCAGCTCAAGAAGCTGGGCGCCAGCTGCGACTGGGACCGCACCCGCTTCACTATGGACCCCGACCTGAGCGAGGCGGTCATCAACACCTTCTGCTACTTTTACGACAAGGGGTACATTTACCGGGGAGTGCGGATGGTAAACTGGGACCCCGTGGGGCTCACCGCCCTCAGCGATGAGGAGGTGATTCACCGCGACACGCAGAGCAAGTTCTACTATCTGAGATATTATGTGAGCGACGGCTGCGGCAACCCCACCGACAAGTATCTGGTGATTGCCACCACACGCCCCGAGACCATTATGGCCGATGCGGCTATCTGCGTCAACCCCAAAGACGAACGGCACACCTGGCTGCACGGCAAGAAGGTGCTGATTCCACTCATCAACAAGGAGATTCCCGTAATAGAGGATGACTATGTGGAGATGGACTTCGGCACGGGCTGTCTGAAGGTGACCCCCGCCCACGATGCGAACGACTATATGATAGGAATGCGCCACAATCTGGAGGTCATTGACATCATAGACGACCACGGCCGCCTGAACGACAAGGCGCAGATTCTGGTGGGGGAGGATCGCTTTGACGCCCGCCGCAAGATAGAGGGGCTGCTGCGCGAGGCAGGCTGTCTGGAGAAGACGGAGGATTACACCTCGCCGATCGGCTATTCGGAACGCACCAACGCCGTGATAGAGCCCAAGATTTCCACGCAGTGGTTCCTGAAGATGGAGCTGCTGGCAAAAGACGCCCTGCAGAGCGTGGAGAGCGGCAAGGTCAAGCTCATACCAGACAAATACCGCAATACCTACCGCCACTGGATGGAGAATGTGCGCGACTGGTGCATCTCCCGCCAGCTCTGGTGGGGACAGCAGATTCCCGCATATTACCTGCCCGACGGCCGCTTTGTGGTGGCCCCTAATGCCGAAGCGGCCCTTGAGAAGGCCCGCGCGCTGGATCCCGCCGTCAAGGCGGAGGATCTCAGGCGCGATGGCGACGTGCTGGACACCTGGTTCTCTTCTTGGCTCTGGCCCATATCGGTGTTCGACCCCGCCCGCCCCGGCAATCCGGAGCACGCGCCCAATGCCGACCTGTCATACTATTATCCCACAAACGACCTGGTGACCGGCCCCGACATCCTCTTTTTCTGGGTGGCTCGGATGGTTATGGCAGGCAACGAGTTTATGGGAGAAGAGCCTTTTAGCAACGTGTTCCTCACCGGAATCGTGCGCGACAAACTGGGTCGCAAGATGAGCAAGAGTTTGGGCAATTCCCCCGACCCGCTGGTGCTGATAGACAAGTACGGAGCCGATGCGGTGCGTCTTGGGATGATGCTCTGCACCAGCGCAGGCAACGACATTCTCTTTGACGAAAGCCAGATAGAGCAGGGGCGCAACTTCTGCAACAAGGTCTGGAACGCCTACCGCCTCACAGAAATGTGGCGCGTGGAGGATCTCTCCGCTCCCGAGGCGGCAAAGGTGGCTGTCGGATGGTTCCGCTCAAAACTCTCGCAGACCATCGCCGCCGTAGAGGATCATTATGCAAAATACCGCATCAGCGATGCGATAATGGCGATATACAAACTCTTCTGGGACGACTTCTGCGCCTGGTATCTGGAGATGGTCAAGCCCGCCTACGGCGAGGCGATGGACTGCGCCACCTACCAGGCCACGATGGGCTTCTTTGACACCCTGCTGAGGATGCTGCACCCCTTCATCCCCTTCATAACCGAGGAGCTCTGGCAGCACATCGCCCCCCGCAGGGAGGGGGAGACCATAATGTTTGCCGCAACTCCCAAGGCGGAGCCCTGCGAAATGGGCATCATAGGCGACTTTGACATCGCTTCAGGCGCCGTGGTGGAGCTGCGCGCCCTGCGCCAGAAGAAGGGACTCTCTCCCAGAGAGGCGCTCTCTCTCAAGTATAAAGGGGACTTCCCCGCCGATATGACCCCCGTGCTGGTCAAGATGGCGAATGTTTCTGCCATAGAACCTGCCACCGATGCCGACTCGTGCGCGGAATCCTTTATGGTAAGCACCGTGCAGTTCTTTGTGCCGCTGGACGGTATGATCGATGTGGAGGCGGAGAAGCAGAAAATTGCGGCGGAGATAGCCCACTGCGAGGGCTTCCTCAAAGGGGTCAACGCCAAGCTGGGCAACGAGCGCTTTGTGGCCAACGCCCCCGCCGCAGTAGTGGAGAACGAGCGCAAGAAGCTCTGCGACGCAACTCAGAAACTCGCAGCTCTCAAAGAGCGGCTGGCCAAACTTTAGCGACAACACATTAACCTTTTAAAATTTCATATTATGAATATGCTGACTATGTTGGTACTTCCCCTCGGGGTCATAGGTCCCTGGCAGTGGGTCATCATTGCATTGGTAATCATCCTCCTGTTCGGAGGCAAGAAGATTCCCGAGCTTATGCGCGGCCTTGGCAAGGGCGTAAAGGAGTTCAAGAGCGGAATGCAGGAGGCCGAGCGCGAGATGAATGACATCCGCAACGAAATCGACAAACCTTCCGACACAAAAAAGGTAGAGTAAAAGATGGTAGCCGAAGAAGAAGAGAAGCTGGACGAATCCAAGGAGATGTCCTTCTGGGACCATCTGGAGGCGTTGCGTGGAGGGCTCTTCCGCGTGGTAGTGGCCCTGCTCGTGGCGTTTGTGGCTCTCTTTTGCTTCAAGAAATTTCTGTTTGACGACATTATACTGGCACCGACAAGCCCCGATTTCTTCTTCTACAAGTGGTTCGGGATGAAAACGGGGCTGCAGCTGGTAAACATCGAGCTTTCCACCCAGTTTATGGTGCATATGAGGGTCACCTTTATGTGCGCGTTTATCGTGTGCTGCCCTTATGTGCTCTTCGAAATCTGGAAGTTCATAGCCCCGGCCCTCTACAAGAGTGAGAAAAAGGCCACCAGGCGGGCTTTCATATTCGCCTCGTTCCTGTTCTATCTGGGCATAGCTGTGGGCTATTGCATCATTCTCCCGCTGATGGTCAATTTTTTTGACGGCTACAAGGTGAGCGAGGCGGTGCAGAACACAATCTCCCTGAATTCATATATCTCTACGGTGAACTCCACCGTGCTGGTGTTCGGCTTTGTGTTTGAGGTGCCCACGCTTCTGGCGGTGCTCTCGCAGCTGGGCATAATCTACCGCGACACTCTTATCCGCGGCTGGAAGTATGCTGTGCTGCTGATTACGGTGGTGGCAGCCCTCATCACCCCGGCTGACCCCTTCTCGATGCTGATTGCGGCCATCCCGCTCTTTATGCTCTACGGCCTGAGCATCGCCGTGTGCAAGAAGCGCGATGAGCAGTACCTGCCACAAGAATCCTCTGCCGAATGATTTCGATAAACGATCTGACCCTCTCGTTCGGCGGGACCAATCTGCTGAATGACATCAGCCTGCATATAAGCGAGAAAGACCGCATAGGCCTCACCGGCCGCAACGGGGCGGGAAAGTCCACTCTGCTTAAACTGATAGTGGGGGAAATACACCCCACAAGCGGCAGCGTAATGGTTCCCGGCGGAGTTGCGATAGGCTATCTGCCCCAGCATATGGAGCACCACAAGGGGCTTTCGGTGATGGAGGAGACGCTCACTGTGTTCAGCGAACTTAAGAGGATGCAGGAGAAGGTGGACAAAATCTCTGAGGAGCTTGCCCTGCGCACCGACTACGACTCCGGGGAGTATTCCCGCCTGATAGAGGAGCTGAACAATCTCAACGACCGCCTGAGCCTGCACAGCGGCGAGGCGCCTGAGGTCAAGGCGGCCAAGACCCTGCGCGGCCTGGGCTTCCGCGACCGGGAGCTGCAGCGCCCCACCGAGACCTTCAGCCAGGGCTGGAATATGCGCATAGAGTTGGCCAAGATTCTGCTGCGCGAGCCCGACGTCCTGCTGCTGGACGAGCCCACTAACCATCTGGACATAGAGTCCATACAGTGGCTGGAAGATTATCTGCAGACCTTTGGCGGCGCAATGGTGCTCATATCGCACGACCGCCGATTTCTGGACAACTGCACCAACCGCACGGTGGAGATTATGCTGGGCCGCATACACGACTACAAAGTCCCCTACAGCAAATATCTGGTGCTGCGAGCAGAGCGCATAGAGCAGCAGAAGGCAGCCTACGAAAACCAGCAGCGCACCATAGAAAAAACCGAGGCCTTCATAGAGAAATTCCGCTACAAGCCCACCAAGAGCAATCAGGTGCAGAGCCGCATAAAACAGCTTGAGAAGATGGACCGCATAGAGCTGGAGGTGGAGGACAAGCAGACGCTGTGCGTGAAGTTTCCCCCGGCCCCCCGCTCGGGCGATGTGGCCTTCAAGGTGACCGATGCCGACATCTGCTATCCCGACGCCCCCGGCAAGATGATACTCTCCGGAGCCAATCTTGAAATCAGGCGCGGGGAGAAGGTCGCCTTCGTGGGACGCAACGGCGAGGGCAAGTCCACTATGATGAAGACCCTGATGGGGATTCTGACCCCGGTGAAGGGTAGCGCCACAGTGGGGCACAATGTCAAAATAGGATATTACGCGCAGAATCAGGACGATGTGCTCTCTCGTGACGATACGGTTTATGAAACTCTCGACAAGATTGCAGTGGGAGATGTGCGGCTGCGGCTGCGCGACATACTGGGCGCATTCCTATTCCGCGGCGAGGATATAGACAAGAAGGTGGCGGTGCTCTCCGGCGGAGAGCGGGCCAGGCTGTCGATGGCCCGGCTGATGCTGGAGCCTTACAATCTGCTGGCCCTGGACGAACCCACAAACCATATGGACATCCGCTCCAAGGATGTTCTTAAACAGGCCCTTGCCAAATACGACGGCACGCTGGTGGTAGTCTCCCACGACCGCGACTTCCTCACCGATCTTGTGGACAAGATCTACGAGTTTGGCGACGGGGCGGTGCGCGAGCATCTGGGCGGAGTGGACGACTTTCTGCGCCGCAAGAAAATCGAGGGGTTTGAGGCTCTCGAAGCATCTAAAGGGAAGGGGGGCGCCACGGCAAAACCGCTTCAGACTTCCCCTGCAAAGTCTTCGCCGCAGAGCGCTGCCCCTGCAAAGACAGCCTCCCCTGCAGCTGCCCCTGCAAAAACCTCCGCAGGGAACGCGCCGGCGGCAAAGCCTACTGCGGCATCTCAGAAAGAGCGCGAGATAAGGCGCGAACTTTCACGCCTTAAAAACAAGTTCTCCGCCGTGGAGAAGGCCATCGCCGCTCTGGAGAGCGAAATGGCCGGCATAGAGACCCATCTGGCATCTCCCGCAGAGGGCGACGACATTATGGATCTCACCCGCAAATATCTCGAGCTCAAGCGAGAACTCGACTTTAAAATGGATGAATGGGCCTCTCTGGCCGAAAAAATAGAACAGTAAAATGAGCAATTATCTCTACGGGATGCACCCCGTGTGCGAGGCGATAGCTTCCGGCCGCAAAATAGAAAAAGTCATTCTCAGAAAGGGGCTGGAAGGGCCTCAGGCACGCGCTCTGATGGCGCAGCTTGCAGAGCACGACATCCCCTACAGCTGGGTCCCGCCGCAGAAGCTGGACGCAGTTTCCAAAGGGGCGGCGCATCAAGGGGTGGTGGCCTACATCTCCGAGGTGGAGTATGTCCCCTTTGAGGAGATGGTGGAGAATGCTCTCGCCCACAAGGCCGCCCCGCTGTTCGTGATGCTGGACGGAGTGAGCGATGTGCGGAATCTGGGGGCTGTGGCCCGCACTGCCGAGTGCGCCGGCTTCGACGGGATAATCCTCCCGGCAAAAGGAGGCGCCCCCATCAATGCCGATGCAGTAAAGACCAGTGCCGGGGCGCTGATGCGCATCCCCGTGAGCAAGGTGCAGTCCCTGCGCCTGCCGATATTCTATCTGCTGGAATCGGGCTTCCAGGTAGTGGCCGCCACAGAGAAGGGGGCCGACTACATCTACGACATAAATCTTAAAAAGCCCACCGCGATTGTCATGGGAAGCGAAGGGAAAGGGATTTCGCCTTCTGTGCTTGACCTGTGTGATATCCAGGCCAAGATTCCGATGGCAGGTGCGATAGGCTCTCTGAATGTGTCGGTGGCTTCCGCCGTGTTTATGTACGAGGCGGTGCGCCAGCGGCAGGGCAGGAATTAGTCCACCTTCTTGAGGCTCGATGCCCGGCTGATGTCGGGGATCACCGTGAGCGACTCATTGCTGCTGCGGTATTGGCAGTTGCTTGCCCCCGAGAGTTCTACTTCGAGCCGCTTTTCAACATCTATGGTAGCCTTGCTGGCACCGCTGCACTCGATTTCGGCCCGCTTTACCTTAAGCTGAATGGCGTCCAGCAGCGAGGTTCCGCTGCATTCGCTCTGTATGGAGTCGGCGCTGCCGATAAAGCTGATTTTGCTGGCGCCGCTGCACTCCACATCCACAGTGTTGTAGCTGCCGATCAAAAACAGGGCGCTGGCACCGCTTATATCCGCGTCAATCTCCGCGAAGTCGCCGGTGACGGTGCCGCTGGCGGCGCCAGAAATGGTGGCGTCAAGCTCCGCCCCCTCTATCTTGAGGTTCTCCGCCTTGCTGGCGCCGCTCATCTCCAGGGTAAACTTGCCCATAGGGCTGGTCCAGATGTCGTTGCTGTAGAGCTTGCTGGCTCCGGTGAGCGATATCTGGGTAAGCGAGGGAACCGTGATTGTTACCTGCATACTTTTGCGGTTGATCTTCTTGAGCTTGAGCGGACCCTCCTTGAGCCGCACGTAGAGCATCTGCCCCACCACGCTCACATCGAGGTACTGCTCCAGTTCGGTGTCTATGGTAACGTCCGCGCTGTAGTCGTCGCCCTGCAGCAGGGTCGCCTCAAAGGAGTTGCTGATCTGGATGCCGGAGAATTTCTTGAGATCGCCGAATCTTTTGGTGACGGTGCCTGCATTGGCGCTGCAGATGGCCAGAATGGCGGCCGAAAGTGTCAATAATAACCTTTTCATAACATTTATTTAATATCGTTTTCTTACTGATATGGTTTTTTAACAGTCGGAAATAAATAATTAATCCCTCCTTAACTGCGTTAACACGCGTGCGCGATACTTTTGCGCACGAAGAAAGAAGTGAACAATAATTACACCAAAAAGCAGTTATGGATTGGATTTATCTGGGAATGGTAATATTCCTCTTTATTCTGGCCACATTTGATCTGTGGGTTGGAGTCAGCAACGATGCGGTCAATTTTCTGAATTCGGCGATCGGCTCCCGCGCCGCCAAATTCCGCACCTTGGTGGTGATTGCCGGAATCGGCGTGTTCTGCGGCTGCGTGCTCAGCAACGGAATGATGGACATCGCCCGCCACGGCATCTTCACGCCGCAATATTTCAGCTTCAGAGATGTGATGTACATATATATGGCGGTGATGGTCACCGACATAGTGCTGCTGGATATGTTCAATTCGCTGGGAATGCCCACCTCCACCACCGTTTCGATGGTGTTTGAGCTGCTGGGGGCGGCGTTCGCCATTACCCTGCTCAAAACGCTGGGCGACGGCTCTTCGCTGGCGATGAGCGACTACCTCAACACATCCAAGGCCCTCGAAGTTATTATAGGTATATTCCTGAGCGTCCCCATAGCCTTCATATTCGGTTCGCTGGTGCAGTACATCACCCGAATCGTGTTCACGTTTAATCTCAAGAAGAATCTGCGCTTTAAGATAGGCATCTTCGGCGGCCTGGCAATCACCGCTATTCTCTACTTTATGCTGTTCAAGGGGCTCAAGGACCTCTCCTTTATGAGTGCGGAGGTGAAGGCCTATATAAATGAGAATGTCTGGATGATTCTGGGCATCATTTTCGTGGCCGCCACCATTCTGATGCAGATTCTGTATGAATGCGGGGTGAATGTGTTCAGGTTGATTGTACTTATCGGCACATTCAGCCTCGCCACCGCCTTTGCCGGCAACGACCTTGTTAACTTCATAGGTGTGCCGCTGGCCGGATTCTCTTCTTACAACGACTTTATGGCCAATGGCGGCGGCCTGGCCCCCGACGAGTTTATGATGATTTCGCTGCATGATTCGGCCAAAACCCCCTTTGTGTTCCTGGCCGCGTCGGGCGCGATTATGGTTATGGCTCTGGCCACCAGCAAAAAGGCGCGCCGCGTGGTAGAAACCGAGGTGGGGCTCTCCAGCAAGAACGAGGGGGACGAGATGTTCGGCTCTTCCCGTGTGGCCCGCTCTCTGGTGCGTCTGGGGCGCAATCTGGGACATACGGTGTGCAGCATCACTCCGCAGAAGGTGTCACAGTTTGTAAACAGCCGCTTCCAGGTGCCCGAGCAGGCGCAGGACAACGAGGCGGCGTATGATATGTGCCGCGCCGCCACCAACCTGGTAGTGGCTTCGCTGCTGATAGCGCTGGGCACATCGCTCAAGCTGCCGCTCTCCACCACCTTCGTGACATTTATGGTGGCTATGGGTTCGTCGCTGGCCGACCGGGCCTGGAGCCGCGAGAGCGCCGTGTTCCGCATTACCGGCGTGCTCACCGTGATCGGCGGCTGGTTCATTACCGCCGGCATCGCCTTCGCCGCCTGCTTTATAGTGGCGCTGCTGATGAACTTCGGCGGTATGGTGGCGGTAGTGATAATCGTGGCGGCGGCCATGCTCTGCATAATCCACAGCCAGAAGCAGTTCAACAAGAAGCGCAGCGAGGTGAGCAAGGGCGACACCCTGTTTCAGGAGATGCTCTCTGTGCAGGATCGCACCGCAATTATCCCGATGCTTTCGCGACATATGGACCTCTCTATCGCCGACACTCTGGATAAATATTCGGATATGCTGCGACAGATTACCGACGGCCTCTTCTCCTTCCATCTGCGCCCCATACGCCACGCCCAGCACGATCTGAGCCTGAGCAAGCGCGACCTCAAGAACCTGCGCCGCCGCGAAACCATCTGCCTGCGCCGCGCCCAGCCGCCGATTGCGGCGATGCGCCTGTGCACCAACTTCCACCTTATCCACAACTCCCTGCGGCAGCTGCTCTACGGCCTCATCCGTATCGCCGAGCCCTCATCGGAGCACGTCGACAACAACTTCACCCCCATTGACCCGCTTTATGCGCAGCAGTACTGCTCTCTGCGCGACAAGGTGCTAATTCTGATGGACGACATCAGCGACGACTACCGCAGCGGCCTCAAAGGAGATTGCAGCGCCATACTCACGCAGTGCTCTGTGCTTGACCAGCAGCTGTTCTCCTTTACCCAGCAGATAGGAGAGGCAATTCAGGACGAACAGCGCAATTTGAGCGCGATGACTCTGATGCTGCACATAACGCAGGAGACCCGTCAGATAGTGGTGGAACTGCGCTCGCTGGTTACAACCACAGGGGCTTACCTGATTCAAGCCACCGCCTGATGAAGCGCATCCTGCTGCTGGCTTTTATGTCTTTTGCGCCGCTTTCCATGCTCGCGCAGAGCGAAGATAGCAGCGCCGAAGATTCCTATACCGAAGGGGAAACTGAAGAGGTCCGGTATGAGCCCCGCATCAGCGGCACCGTGCGCGGCAAGGGGGAATTTCTCACCGGCAGCGCCCGGGCCCGCTTACAAGTGCGCAACGCCCGCCTCTCGGTTTCGGGAAATGTCGCCCCGATTGTCAGCTACAAGGTAGAGGTGGATCTGTGCGACGAGGGGGTTATAAAAATGCTGGACGCCTACGCGGCGATAAAGAGTGTCGGCGGCCTGACGCTGCGCATAGGGCAGATGCGCGTCCCCTTTACAATCGACGCCCACCGCTCGCCCCACCAGCAGTTTTTCGCAAACCGCTCTTTCATCGCCAAGCAGGTGGGAAATGTGCGTGATGTCGGTTTATACGGCGCCTGTTCATTTGCCGGCGTGCCGCTCAAGGTAGAGG
The DNA here is from genome assembly GCA_963662035.1 of Bacteroidaceae bacterium. Classification (GTDB taxonomy): domain Bacteria; phylum Bacteroidota; class Bacteroidia; order Bacteroidales; family UBA932; genus Equibacterium. Next base: position 95,669 of record CAVLDO010000002.1, read on the forward strand.
CGGGTCTTTTCAACGGCTCCGGCCTCACTAACCAGAAGGAATTCTTCACCAGCGAGTTCAACTTCTCTTCCAAGGCGGAGCTTTTTCTGCAGTGCGGACTGACTCTGGTGGCTTCCGTGCAGAAACTCTCCCCCTGCGGGGTTGATGTCTTCCTGTACGATGCCGGCGCCGGGCTGCACAAGGGCCGCTGGAGGCTGGAGGCTGAATATCTGCGCAAGAATTACTCCCGGGGGGCATTCGAGCCGGTGGATGCTTTCGACGCCTTTGCGGTGTATGACCTGCCGATAGAAAAGACCTTGCGCAAGGTGAGCTTCCTGTGCCGCTACGATATGATGGGAGACCACAGCGACGGTACTGCTTTTATGGTTGACGACACCGGCAATTCCACCGGCGTGTTTGCTCAGTCAGACGCATCGCGGCACAGGGTGACCGCGGGGGTGACCCTCTCGCTTGCCCGCAAGATGGACGCCGATGTGCGCATCAACTATGAGAAGTATTTTTATGATGATATTTCGCTTGCCAAGGCATCGGAGAACGACAAGGCGGTAGTGGAACTGATTGTACGCTTCTAAATGCCGCAGGATACGCCCAGACCACTAATTTTATATCTTTGCGGCATGGGAAAAAGATTCACTGCCACTCTGGCATTAGTTATGGCTGCGCTGGGAGCCTTTGCGCAAAGCGCCAACATATTGCACGACGCCCACTTTGCGGGCGGTTTCACCGTTTACTCCACCGACCCGGGCAAGGACACTGTCGCCGGACACCTAATATGCGACAGCACCGCCACCGCCGTCTGGAACTTGAGGCAGTACAATTCGCGCTTCGATATGGCGCAGTGTACTCTTGAGAACTTCGGCAACCGCCACACCTTTTCACGGGCGGGCAACGGCAATCTCAACGCCAAGACTCTCGCGGTGAACCCCTCGCGCGGCTCGCTGAATCTCGAATGCAACGCCTCGGCCGAATACACCGGCATACGGCGCGGCGAGTGTCCGTGGGTCTATATGACAGTGGACGCCCCCACCGACACCGTAAGAATGGGGCAGGGTAGCCATCTGAAGATGAGCTTTGCCTTTCGCCAAACCCTCTACGAGGACTGTATGGGCTTTTTGGCAGACAAGAGCCTGCACGCCGCCGTTTACCGCGTGTTTCTGCAGATGCGCAATCTGAATGTGGGGAGCGCACTTTACGGCAGGCAGTTCCGTTTGGGAATGGTGATTTTTGACAACAGGTATATGGGGCAGCAGCGCTCCGGGAGCATTTCCGCCTCCGGAAAAGAAGGGGCCCTGTTTGACTATTTCGCCCCCACGGGCCGCTATCTTGCCGGCGGAAAACTGCCCAAGGTGCGCCAGAAGGGGAGCGTAAACGCCGATTTGGAGGCCCTGCTCCAGGAGGCTCTGTCTGCCGCGCAGGCTGCCGGCTATCTGGGAGAGAGCTCTCCGGCGGAGTGGGAGATAGTGGGCTGCGACCTCGGCTGGGAAATGACCGGCACCTACAACGCCGCCCTCGAGGTCCGCGACATAGTGATCCGTTAAAAGCGTGCGGCCTCTGTCGTGATTTCTCCCCGCAGGTCGCAGTTCATCAGGCGGCGAATTTCGCTTTGCGGCAGATCCCGCCCCATCAGATACATCAGTTTTGTAAGGGCCGCCTCCACGGTGCTGTCGTGCCCGCTCACAACCCCGGCGTCCAGCAGCTGCCGCCCCGTTTCGTAGCGCTCCATCTCCACGCTGCCGGTGGCGCACTGCGTTATGTTCACGATGGTCTTGCCGGCAATCACGGCACTTCTGAGCGAATCCACCAGCCACCTGTTGTGGGGGGCGTTGCCCGAGCCGAAGGTGCGGAAAATTATTCCGTGCACCCGGTCGCTCTCCAGCACCGGGGCCACCGCCTCGCGCTGCAATCCGGGGAACAGCGAGAGAATCACTATGCCGGAATCCATCTTGCGCCACGCATCAAACGTCTCCACGGGGGAAGGCCGGCGCAGAAACTCGCGGTGGTAGGTGATGTCGGTGCCGGTGTCGGCCAGCACCGGGTAGTTGCTGGACACGAATGCGGTGAGCGAATTTGCGCTGGCCTTGCTGGCGCGGTTGCCCCGCAGCAGCTGGTCGTGAAAATAGATGCACACTTCGCTCACTATCGGCGCCCCCGAGGGGTCTTTGGCGGCTGCGATTTCTATCGCCGTAATAAGGTTCTCCTTTGCATCGGTGCGGATCGCCCCCAGCGGAAGCTGGCTTCCTGTGAGAATCACCGGCTTGGAGAGGCCGCGCAGCATAAAGCTCAGCGCAGAGGCGGTGAAGGCCATCGTGTCGGTGCCGTGCAGAATCACGAACCCCGAATACCGGCTGTAGTTGGCCTCTATTATCTCCACCAGAAGAGCCCAGTGGGAGGGCGTCATATCGGAGGAGTCGATGGCCTGCTCAAAGTTGGCGGTCTCTATCTCGGCTCCGAAGCGGCTGATTTCAGGCACGGCGGCGGTGAGGTTGGCGGCGGTGCAGGGCTCCAGCGCCCCGGTGCGGGGATTGTGCACCATTGCGATGGTTCCGCCGGTATATATTATGAGTATCTTTGACATCTTTTGCGAATTTGGCCACCAAAGTTACTTTTTTTTTTGGTAGTGACGAAAATAGTTCTATCTTTGCACTCGCAACAAGCAAACAGCCGGTCGATTCGTCTAACGGTTAGGACAAGAGATTCTCAATCTCTAAATAGGAGTTCGATTCTCCTATCGACTACCAAAACCCCAAGCTGCCCGTAAAGGGGCGGCTTTTTTATTGTCCAAATATGAAAAAAGTCAGAGTCCGCTTTGCCCCCAGCCCCACTGGCGCATTGCATATCGGCGGCGTACGCACAGCCCTTTACAACTACCTTTTCGCACGCAAAAACGGCGGTGATTTCATCCTCCGCATAGAGGATACCGACAGCCAGAGGTTTGTGCCCGGCGCGGAAGACTACATAATAGAGTCGCTCAAGTGGTGCGGCATTCAGGTTGACGAAGGCGTAGGCGTGGGCGGCCCGCACGCCCCTTACCGCCAGAGCGAGCGGCGCGGAATCTACCTCAAATACGCGATGCAGCTTATCGAAAGCGGCGATGCTTATTATGCCTTCGACACTGCCGAGGCTCTCGCCAACCTGCGCACCGAGTGCGAGTCGCGCAGCGAGACATTCTCGTACGATGCCCGCAGCCGCGGCGGCCTCTGCAATTCGCTCTCGCTGCCCGATGATGAGGTGCGGCGCCGCATAGACTCCGGCGAGCAGTGGGTCATCCGCTTCAAGATGCCCGAGAACGAGAATGTGGAGATGGACGACATCATCCGCGGCCACATCACAATAAACACCTCCACTCTCGACGACAAGGTTCTCTACAAATCGGCCGATGCGCTGCCCACATACCACCTTGCGAACATTGTTGACGACCATCTGATGGAGATAACCCACGTTATCCGTGGAGAGGAGTGGCTCCCCTCGCTGCCGCTGCACTTTCTGCTCTACCGCGCGTTCGGCTGGAGCGACAGCCGGCCGCAGTTCGCTCATCTGCCGCTGCTGCTCAAGCCGCAGGGGCAGGGCAAGCTGAGCAAGCGCGACGGCGACAAGTTCGGCTTCCCGGTATTCCCCCTGGAGTGGCACGCCCCGGGCGGGGAGGTCTCCATGGGCTACCGCGAGAGCGGCTATCTGCCCCAGGCATTTGTGAATATGCTGGCGCTGCTGGGCTGGAACCCCGGCACCGAACAGGAGATATTCTCTATGCAGGAGCTCTGCGAGCAGTTCTCCCTTGACAAGGTGAGCAAGTCGGGAGCCCGATTCAGCCCGGAGAAAGCCAAGTGGTTCAATGCGCAGTATATGCGCGCCTCCAGCGATGATTTCCTGGCGACCCTTCTGCTGCCGCAGCTCAAGGAGGCAGGCATAGAGACAAGCGCGGAGCGCGCCGCCGATGCAATCTCCATAATCAAAGAGCGGGCTACCTTCCCCAAAGACCTGTTTGACCTCACGATTTATATGTTCCGTGCTCCGGAGAGCTACGATGACAAGAGCGTGGCCAAATTCTGGAAAGAGGAGAATGTGGGCTACATCCGGCAGCTGCGCGCGCTGATTGCGGAGCTTGAGGTGTTCGAGAGGGAGAGTGCAGAGCACATCGTGCGCGAATGGATAGAGGCCGGCAGCCTGCCTATGGGCAAAATAATGAACTGCCTGCGCATTGCCGTGATGGGTGTGGGGCAGGGGCCCGACATCTTCTCCGTGTGCGAATTCATCGGCAAGGACGAGACCCTGCGCCGCATAGACAAGGCCCTCGCCACCCTGTAGAGCTGAAGGAGGTTTTGCGCACCAAAGCGGAGGATGCCTCAAGCAGCGGGGTGTTTCTCTACCTGCCAAGGCCGCCCTATAGGCGTAGTGCAGGTGCGCATCACAATCTATGACTGCTAAACAGCAGACATTTGTTATTGCTGCCGCGTAAGTTGAAAATCCGGGGGTCGGGGGTTAGAGCTTGGCGGCGAGGTCTTCGTAGTAGCGCTTGCTTACCGGGATGGGAGCATCGTCGCTGAAGTCCAGCTCAGCCACTATCATATTCTCCTTCTCCTTGCGCAGTGCCTTTATGTGCTGCGGGTTTATGAAATACGAGCGGTGGCATCGCATAATGCCGTTGGCCGAGCAGGTCTCCTCCAGGCTCTTCATAGAGGCCCGCATCTCGTATGCCTTCTTCTTGTCCCCCTCCAGATAATTTACTGTGACATAATTCTCGTCTGCCTTGATGTAGAGCACGCGGTCGGCGTTAACCACGAACTTGAGCGTGTGGCGGTTGTCGTAGAAATGCAACTTGGCATCGGCTGCAGGCTCTTCTGCGGCCCGCGCGCTTGTGGCGGCCAGAGTGAACGCCAGATCCAGAAACGCATACGGAAACACAAGCACCAGCGAGATATATCCCAGCGTAGCCACCAGCACCTCGGTGTACTGCACCGCGAAATCGGCTATCAGATCAACATACAACGCCACGAAAAAGGCGCTGAACAGAATCTCTCCGAAGCACCACACCCTGTACCAGTTGAGGCTCAGGTGGCGGATGGCGCGGGTGAAATAGAGAATCATCCTTGATGAGAGCACCACCAGCAGTATGATGCACATCATCATTGTAATGTTGAACGAATAAGAGGCGCGGGGCAGCTCCAGCATTGTGGACATATTGAACGGCTTGTAGAGCGCGGCGAATGCCCAGAAGAACGCCGGCACCACGCTGAAGTAGAACGCGTGCGCCGTGAACTTGAGAAAAGTCTCCGGAATGGATTTATGTTTGAATGATGTCGCCATCAGCTCTTCTGCAATACGTCAATGTTTGCAAAAATACAAATTGGCGCAAAATTCTGCAAACAGGCCGCCTACCCCGGAAGGGGAGGGCGGCCTTTGGCTAACGCAAAGGGATATTGTTTTAGAATGAAATCTCCTGCTCGGCCACCTCGACAAACGGCAGAACATTGAGAGTGAAAGAAATGTCGCTGGTGGAGAGATCTTTGTCGTCTTCAAGGTCGTCTTTGCCGTTGTCGTCAGGCTCCGAAGGGTCGGGGGTGCTTCCGTCGTCGGGAACACCGGCGCGGGTTATGGTGATGCTATACTCGTAGGAGTGGTTGCGCATCACGCCGAAGTGCTCGTCGCCCGAGGTGAAGGCCATAGCGTTCCAAGTAGGGCCGTTGTTCACAGGCAGCGACCAGTAATATTTCTGACCGTCGATGGTGCCCTTTACGCAGAGGCGGACGACCTTGCTGCCCGATATGCAGAGCGTGGTCTTGCGGGGATAGCAGAAAAACTGGTGCCCGGTGGCTTCGGCGCCGTCGGCCATTGTGCCGATCAGGTCGTAAACTTCGAACGAATTCTGGTTGGCGGCGTAGAGTCCGGAGGTGTAGTTTGTCCCTTCAACGCCCGAGTAGCTCTCGGTGGTGGGGTAGTTCTTGATGTAGATAGCCACATCGCTCACGCTCTTGCCTTCCAGCGCTCCCGCAAGGTCGAATTTGAGCGATTTGACGCTGATTTTGCTCACCAGGCGTGTTACCGGGATGGTGATCGAGGAGGTGGAGGCGGTGACTGTCTCGGTGCAGCTGCCCGTCATCACCATATCGGCCAGGCCTTCGCTATCGAGATTCGATACCAGAGACATTACATCGTCGGGGCTGCTGACTCCGGTGAAGTTGAACTCCGAGTTGGGGTTGACAACGGCGATGAAGCTGCGGCTGCCTTTGGTTACGTTGATGCTGCCGGTCTTGCCCGTGACGGCGGCCGAGCCGTCCAGACGTTCTCCGTCGAATGCATACACATAGGCGGTGTTGACCGCCTCGTCGTCGATTCCGTCGGTGGCTTTTGTGGCGGTACCGAGCGAGAAGTTCACCACCACCGGAGAGTCCTGCTGCACATTTGTCGCAGGTTCTTCGATCGAGTTGCACGAGATTGACATCGCCGCTGCGGCGAGCGGAAGAAAAAACAGTTTCTTTTTCATTGTTTTGAATTGTTGGTTAATATGTTTGTCAGTCGAGTGGTTCGTAGTAATAGTATGTGCCGCCTATGTAGCAGTATCTATCCAGCAGGGGCATACCGTCGCGGTCGCAGTCGAATATGAAACTCTGATGGTCGAGCATGTGGCAGCGCAGGATTTCTCCGTTCCAGGTGTAGGTGAAATCCCCCATCACCAGATCGCCGTCGGCATCGTATGAGGCTGGGAAGTAATATTCGTTTACGGTCTCGTCGTCGGCATCGTTGTAGTGCATATAGACCGTCACTTTTATGTTGTCGGGCTGCTCCTGGCTTGACGGGCTGACATCTATGTGTTCGCGCACCATAGTGTCCAGCTCCACGATGTAGTAGCGCTGCCTCCAGCGGTAGATTACGCACAAATCGCTGAAAGTTTTTGAAATCAGGTGGTCGAATTCATCAACGATGTATCCTGTGAAATTGTAGCTCAGGTTGCCGTTTACCGTGCAGCTCCCCTTGAGGCGGAATCCGCTGCCGTCAAACTCCAGATAGCGGCTGCCTGTGGTGAAGGTGATTCTGCTGCTCAAATCGCGGACGGCGGAGTAGCACCGGATGTTTTCGATCACCATCGGGGTGTCGGAAGAATCGCCGTACCTCTTGATGATGAGGCTGTTGTTCGTGCAGGTGAAAAGCTCTGCGGACTGAATGACATCGCCTTCACTGCTGTAGCTGACCGTAACTCCGCTTTCCGGGTCGGTGTAGAGCAGCAGCATTTCCATAGCGGTGCTCTGCAGCGGGGCCGAGAGTGTGCCGTTGCCGATTACCCACCCCTCGCCGGCAACTATTGTGGCGAGGGCATCGTTGCCCGTGAGGATGCGGGTGCTGCCGTCGTCGTATGCGATGGTAACCTTAAAGCCGGAGGTAGTGCTGCCGCACCCAAGAACCCAGCCCTGTTCAGTGCAGAAATTAGGGGTGATGCTAATCGGGCGGGGCGCGGCCGATTTTACGTTCACCGCCGCTGTGCCGAACACTCCGCTGCCGTCGGCGGCGGTGGCGCGGATGGTGCAGCTTCCGATTCCCGCAGCGGTGACGCTCCCGCTCTGGTCAACAGTCGCCACCGAGGGGTCGCTGCTGCTCCAAGTGACCTCTTCAGGGGCGGAGCTGGGGAGAATCTCGGCCGAGAAGAGCAGGCTGCCGCCAGTGCCGTAGAATGTATGTTCGACAGGGGTTACGGTCACTGCCGTGGCGTAGGGGGTCAGGTCGCTCTCCACCCTCCAGCTGACCTCGTCGACCCCGCTGTCGCTCAAGCCGAGCACTATGTCGTAATGGTGGTTGCGCACCACGCTGAAGTTGGTTGTGGCGTTCTCTCCAAGATAAAAGCGGTAGGTGAAGGTGCCGTGGCGCGGATTCGCCCCGGACGGTGCGTCAAGACTCCCCTGCAGCTCCACGTATGTGCACAGATTCTCATAACGGCTGCCGCTCTCGAAATATTTCTGGCGGCAGGAGGTGATGCCCGGCAGCAGATCCCCCTGGCAGTTTTCCAGCATATAGAAGCCGACTGCCTCGCCGTTGTTGAAGGTGGCCAGTTCGCCCTCTGCGGCGCAGTCGCCCCCAAGGCAGAGCTGTGAAGAATTTTCCGGCGCGCTTTGATTAAACAAGCCAACCTCGAGGGGAGTGTTGCGCAGCGCGATGCTCTCCACCCTGATGTCGGAATCCGACAGGCCGCTGCCGTCGATGCGGATTGTGACCAGCGCCACGCACCGGGTCAGGTTGATGCTGATGTTCATCCCGTCGCTCACGCTCATAAGGCCGGTGTTGCCGCTCATCGGCACGCAGCCGCTGCCAGAGACTATTGCGCGCCAGTCATCTATGCCGTAATGGTATTGCAGCAGAGTGCTTTCCCTCTGAAAATCTCCCAGGTTGCCGATGTCGCCTATGTTGCAGACACAGTAGAAGCGGTACAGCTCCCCGCTTTTGAGGTTCATTTTCAGACTGGGGACGGCTCCGGTGGAGCAGTAGGCGCTCTCCTGCAGCATTCCTGCGGCATCATAGACAAGTATGTTGCAATCCGAGATGGTGTTGTCGTCCACCTCCAGCGACTTTACCGCCGCCTGCGCAAAGCTGAAGTAAACGGTGGCGCCGAGAGTTTTGCCCTCTCTCTCGCAGCCCGTGCCCAGCAGCGCCAGCAGGGCAAGCAATAATAATGTTTTTTTCATAACGGTTATCGGTTAATATGTGATTTCGTAGGTGCCGTGGGCGGTCCATCCGTTGCACTTGAGGGTGAACAGGATGCTTGCGGAGCCAATCGTCAGATCCACTACAACCGGGTTGCCGCCCCCCTCGCGGATGTCCTCACCCTGCGAGAGCAGAATCCGCCCCAGAGGGTAGCTGCTCTCGCGGGCCTGCCCATTGCGCATAAAGAAGAGCTTGAGCTGCACAGAGTCGGCCGAGGGTTGGGTCAGCAGCATCGTGCGGTAGATATATTGCCCTGCGGCTGAAGCATCCTGCGCCTGCCCGGGGCCCGATATCTGCTCCGGCACCAGACGCCCGCCATCGCCGCGTCCTCCGCCGGTAAACCCAAGACCGCCGCTCACTCCGGTCAGAACTGTCTTTAGGCCGCTGATGCCGCCGAGCATCCCGCGCACGATTATGGTCACAGGGCGGTACTGCCGCTTTGGGACGACCGTCACAAAAGCCTCTTCGCAGCTGGTGCTGATGTGCCGCACGCAATTCCAGAGGCTGTCGCGGGGAACATCGGGGTAGATGATTCCTTCGCCGCCGTCAATCTCCGCCCCGCCCAGATTGCCCCAGGCGCAGAATTCGAATTCGCCCTTGTCCACAGCCATTATCAGAGTGTCTCCTATAGCGGCCTCGGGCACAGGGTGCCACTGAACATCCGCTCCGCTTGAGAGCAGGATATCCACGCTGCGGGTCGATGGGGCTTCCAGGCGGCTCAAGTCCACGTGCAGATAGCAGGGGCACCCGCTTCTGTCCTCTTTGATGCAGGAGGCGCACATCATCAGCGCTGCAAAGAATATCGCGGAGCCCCTTCTCATAATTGATAGCAGATTGACAGGGTTATTTCGCTGACGAATGCCGCGCACCCCTTGCGCCTGGAGAGAATCCGGCCGCAGAGGGGGGCGGCATATTCTACGCACTTGTATGCTCCGGCGGCAGCGGCGGCTCCCATCCCCAGCGAGATCCGCTCCGACAGGGGCAGACTGTATCCGCCGCCAATTTCCAGCCCGGCAAAATCTCCTTCGAGACAGCCCTTGCGGGCAAAGCCGGCTATATTAAATTCGCTGCAGAGCAGCGAGCCTGCGGCGTACCACCCTTGGAAACAGGAGGTCTGCCAGTACTGGAGGCCTATGTGCGGAGAAAAATGGCGCAGATGGAGCGCCTCCCCGCCGCGCGTGGTAAAGCGCCACGGATTGTAGCGCACCCCCGCCTTGATGGCCAGGTGCTCCCCTAATATATAATGCAGGCTTAAATTGGCGCTTCCCAGCAGTGCCCAGTGGGGCAGAGAGGTGGACACGGCCCAATTGCCGCGGGCCTCCCGCGCCGTTTCTTTACCAAAGGCGGCGCCAGCACAAAGCAGCAGCGCCGCCGTCAACACACAAATCCTTCCCTTCATCGAAATTCGTTTGAGTGCAAAATTAAGGTGCCCGAGCAGCGCCGCGCACGAAATGGCGGACTTGCAGAAAATGTTTTTCCGTTTCAGAAAACGAATTGCTAATTTCGCGCACCTACTAAAAACAAATAAAGTATGAAACAGACACCTATATTGCTTCTTACGGGCTATCTGGGCAGCGGCAAGACCACTCTTGTCAACCGCATTCTCGAAAACAGAAAAGGGATCAAGTTTGCCGTTATCGTAAACGACATCGGGGAGGTGAACATAGATGCTTCCCTTATTGCAAAAGGGGGAGTCGTGGGCAAAAAAGAGGAGAGCCTGGTGGCGCTGCAGAACGGCTGCATCTGCTGCACCCTCAAGATGGATCTTGTGGAGCAGATCGCCTCTCTTGTGGAGCAGCAGCTGTTCGACTACATAGTGATAGAGGCAAGCGGCATCTGCGAGCCCGCCCCCATCGCCCAGACCATCTGCTCCATCCCTTCGCTCGGCGAGCGGTACAACCGCGGCGGAAGCTGCTATCTTGACTGCGTGGTGTCGGTGGTTGACGCCCTCCGCCTCAAAGATGAATTCGACTGCGGCGGCGCCCTTCAGAAAACGGGCATTGAGGAGGATGATATCGAAAACCTCCTTATCCAGCAGATAGAGTTCTGCAACCTGATTCTGCTTAACAAGGCTTCTGACCTCACCCCCGACGAGTTGGGCAAGGTCAAGGCGATAGTGCGGGCCATCCAGCCCACAGCCAAAATCATCGAGTGCGACTATGCCGACGTGGATCTGGACGAACTGCTGTTCACCGGCAGCTTCGATTTCGGCCGCGCCGCATCTTCTCCCGCGTGGGTGCGGGAACTTGAGAAGGGGGAGGACGAGGAACTTGAAAACGAAGAGGAGGGGGAGAGCGAGGAGTACAATATCAGCACCTTTGTCTATTACCGCCGCCACCCCTTTGATATGAACCGCTTCGACTATTTCATCAACCGCAATTTCACATCAAACATCATCCGCGCCAAAGGCATCTGCTGGTTTACCGACGACAACGATATGTCGTATGTGTTCGAGAGCGCCGGCCGGGAGAAGAAACTCACCGAGGCGGGCTACTGGTATGCTGCGGCCCCGGCGGAGGATTTGGCCAAGATAGCAGAGGAGGATCCCGACTTTATGCGCGACTGGGACGAAAAGGTGGGGGATCGTATGCAGAAAATCGTGTTCATCGGCCAGAATCTCGACAAGCAGAAAATTTGCGCCGACCTGGATTTCTGTCTTGTTGTGAAATAGTTGCCGGTTTTATAACTTCGCTGCAATTGCCAACTTACTTAACCTGAATATAATATTATGGGAAAATTTGAAATAACCCTGCGCAAGAACGGCGACCCCCAGTTCGTGCTCAAGGCTGTCAACGGCCGCGTGATCCTGGCCAGCCAGGGGTACAAATCAATGAAATCCTGTCTGGAAGGAATTGAGTCCGTAAAGAAAAACGGTGTGCTGGATGCCCGCTACGAACGCCTGGAGGCCAAGAACGGCCAGCCCTATTTCAACCTGAAGGCCAAGAACGGCCAGGTTATCGGCTCCAGCGAAATGTACTCCAGCGCCACCGCTATGGAGAGGGGAATCGACTCGGTCAAGAGAAACGCCGCCGGCTCTGCTGTAGTGGATCTTACGGCAAAGGCTTAATCCTGTTCGGACTTTTTTATCTTTTTTTGATTACTTTTGCCTCCGTTTAACTGATAAAAACGAATCGCAATATGAACGAAATTCAGAAAAAAGTAACCGAAATGCTGGCAAACAAGTTCAGCGCAAGCGAGAGCGACATAACCCTCAAGACCGACATATTCGATGACCTTGCAGCCGATTCCCTGGATGTCGTGGAGTTGGTGAGCGAGATGGAAAAGGCATACGACATTGTAATCTCCACAGAAGACGCCGAGAGCCTGCGCACTGTGGAGGATGTGGTTAAAATGATCGAATCCAAGAAGCAGGCTTAAGCGGCCCACTACTTTTTGATGATTCACAACTTTACGCGAGAGGACAACTTTGTCCGCAAGTTAGAGCACTGCGTCAAAACTTTCTGGGACGCTCCGGCACTGGAAGACTACAGGGGCGAGACGCAGACTTACGGTCAATTTGCCTCCGAACTGGAAAAGAATGTGCTTCTGTGGCGCGCCGCCGGCCTCAAAAAAGGGGACAAGGTGGCGCTCAACGCCCGCAGCAGCGCATCTTGGGCCAGGGTGTTCTTCTCCACGCAGGTGGCGGAACTGGTGTCGGTGCAGATTTTCAACGGCTTTATGCCCGCCGACACAGCCGGTCTGGTAAACCACGCCGAGGTCAGGATACTCTACACCGAGAGAGCGACCTTCTGCCGGATGGATTTCGAATCGATGCCGCTTCTGATAGCGGCCATCGATGCCAACACCGGAGAACTGCTGGCTTCAAGAGGCGATTTTGCCGAGCTCTACGGCCGCCGGGAGGCGATTTTTGCCCTGGCACACCCGTGCGGCCTGTCTGCCGCCGACATCAGTTACCCCGAAGTCCCTTTCGAGGCCCTCGCGGCCATAATGTACACCTCGGGTTCAACGGGCAATCCAAAGGGGGTGATGCTCACCAACTTGAATTTCTCCGCCAACATATATATGATCGCAAACCACTTCAACTACCTCAGCGGGGAGAGCTATGTGAGCGTGCTTCCCTACTGTCACATCTTCGGGATGGTTTACGATATGATGGAGCCCCTGTGCAGCGGGATGCACTTGGTGGTGCTGGGCTTGCCGCCCGTCCCCGGCAATCTGCTGCCGGCCCTGAAGAGATTCCGCCCCAGAATATTCTTCTCGGTGCCGCTGATTCTTTCAAAGCTGATGGAGCACACGCTGGGCAAGGAGATTTCAAGCCAGCAGGGAGCCGCCAAACTTGCCGCCTATAAAGATAATCCGGAATATTGCCGCAAGCTTGCCGACAGGTTTCTGGAGGAGTTGGGATCGCGCGTAGAGGTTTTCGTCACCGGCGGCGCCGCCATTCCGGAAACTCTGGAGACGCTGTTCGTGCAGAAGCTGGGCCTCCCTTTTATCACCGGCTACGGAATGACCGAGGCCGCCCCCACCATCTCGATAGGCGAGGTGGGCGACTACCGCTTGCGCGAATGCGGCAAATGGCTGCACGAGATACTCGACCTCAAGATAGACTCTCCCGACCCGGAGAATGTCCCCGGGGAGATTCTCATCAAAGGGCCGGTGCTTTTTGCAGGATACTATAAGAACGATGCTGCCACAGGGGCCGTGATGACCTCCGACGGCTGGTTCCGCACCGGCGATGTGGCCACGGTGGACAGCCGCAGGAGCCTCTTTATAGTGGGCCGCTGCAAGAATATGATTCTCAACTCTTCCGGGCAGAACATCTTTCCCGAGGAGATTTCGGTGGTGTTGGACACTCTGCCCTATGTGGCCGAGTCGCTGGTGATAGAAAAGGAGGGCAAACCCTTCGCCATCATAGTGCCCGACGCAGATGCGGCCGTGCACGCGAATCTCACCCCGGAGGACTTAAACGATATTATGGTGCGAAACATCCGGCTTCTCAACGAGCGGATTCCCGCCTACAGCGCGGTTTCAGGCTTCCGGCTCCAGATGGAGCCCTTTGCTAAGACCCCCAAGGGGAGCATCAGGCGATATTTGTACACCGAATGATTATTTGACAACCAAAACAACTACTGATATGGAAAAAAGACGTGTTGTAGTGACAGGCACCGGAGTCATCTCTCCCGTGGGCAATTCCACAGCCGAATTCTGGGAAAGCCTCAAGGCGGGCCGCAGCGGCATCGGCCTTGTGCAGGGAATGGACGAGGAGCCTCTGCCGGTGCGCGTGGTGGGGCAGGTCAAGGATTTTGACCCCATCGCCTTCGGTCTCACCAGAGTCGAGGCCCGGCGCAATGACCCCTTCAGCCAGTATGCTCTGTCTGCGGCCATAGAGGCTATGCGCGAGAGCGGTCTTGCCAGCGGCGAAAACATCGACCCGGAACGCCTGGGCGTGTATGTAGGCAGCGGCATCGGCGGCCTGAACATATTCGTGGAACAGACCAAGGTGCTGCTTGAAGAGGGGGCCGGGAGAATCTCCCCGCTCTTTATCCCAACAATGATTTCCAACATAGCGGCCGGCAACATCGCCATCCGCTTCAAGGCGCAGGGGCCCTGCATCAATGTGGTCACCGCCTGCGCTACAGGTGCCAACAATATCGGCGAGGCCTACCGCGCCATTGCCTGCGGCACCGTTGACGCGGTGATTGCGGGCGGCGCCGAGGCAGCCATCAATCCCATAACCATCGGCGGCTTTGCCAACAGCAAGGCCCTCACCACCTGCTCTGACCCCGAGCGCGCCTCTATCCCCTTTGATTTGGAGCGAGGCGGCTTTGTGCTGGCTGAAGGGGGTGCCGTGATGGTGCTGGAAGAGCTGGAACACGCCAAAGCGCGCGGCGCCGACATCCTGGCCGAGGTGGTGGGCTACGGAGTCACTTGCGACGCCTACCACGCCACCGCTCCGGGCCCCGACGGCAAAATGGCGGCTCTGGCAATCAGCCGGGCGCTGGAGGAGGCGCGCTACGATGCCTGCGCCGACTCGCTCTACATCAACGCTCACGGCACCGGCACACATCTCAACGACAAGTGCGAGACTATGGCCATCAAACAAGTGCTGGGCCGCAAGGCATACGAAGTGCCGGTGAGCAGCACCAAATCGATGACCGGCCATATGATTGCCGCCACCGGCGCCGCGGAGGCCATCGCCTGCGTTATGGCACTTCAGGAGGGGATTCTGCCTCCGACCATCGGACTGCGCACCCCCGATCCCGAGTGCGACCTCGACTATGTGCCCAACGCAGCGCGCAAGTGCGACATCAACATCGCAGCCAGCAATTCTCTCGGATTCGGAGGGCACAATGTTTGCTTGGCCCTGCGCAAATTCTGATTTCGACAATGAATAGCGAAGAACTCAAACAGATACTTCCGCATCGCGAGCCGATGCTGCTTGTGGACGAGTCCGAGCTTGACGGGGAGTACGCAGATTCGGCATACACAGTACGTGGCGACGAATTCTTCCTTCAGGGGCACTTCCCCGGCCACCCCGTGGTGCCCGGCGTCATACTCTGCGAGATGATGGCGCAGAGCAGCGCAATGCTCATGCGGGAGGCTCTCGTAGGCAAAGTCCCCCTCTATGCCGGTATGGACAATGTCCGCTTCAAGAGGGTTGTAGAGCCAGGTGATACGGTGCAGACCAAGGCGCACATTCTGGCCCACCGCGGCCCCGTGTTCGTGGTGGAGGCACGCTCTACGGTTGACGGCGAGATGTGCTGCAGCGGCAAACTCACATTTATGTTAATCGACAAAAAAGATGAATAACCACTCATACGGATTGCTCAAAGGCAAAAAAGGGATAATATTCGGCGCCCTGAACGACCGCTCCATAGCCTGGAGGGCCGCGCTGCGCTGCCGCGAAGAGGGGGCCGACCTGGTGCTCACCAACACGGCCGTGTCGCTGCGGCTGGGGCAGATAAACTCTCTGGCGCAGATTTGCTCCGCCAAGGTGATACCGGCCGACGCCACCAGTATGGAGGATCTCGCCGCCCTGGTGGACGGCGCAATGGAGCATTTCGGCGGCAAGATAGACTTTGTGCTGCACAGCGTGGGAATGTCTCCCAACGTGCGCAAGAACATTCCCTACGAGGCTCTCAACTATAACTTTCTGCAGAAGACCCTGGACATCTCGGCCATCTCCTTTCACAAGGTGATTAGTACTCTCTACTCAAAGGACGCGGTATCCGACGGCGGCAGCATTGTGGCTCTGACCTACATCGCGGCGGAGCGGGCCATTTCCGGCTACAGCGATATGGCCGACGCCAAGGCTCTGCTGCAGAGCGTAGCCCGCAGCTTCGGTCTCAAATATGGAGCAAAGTGCGGCGTGAGGGTCAACACCCTCTCGCAGTCGCCCACACTCACCACGGCGGGGGAGGGTATTGCCGGAATGACCGATATGTACCGCTATGCCGACAAAATCTCTCCGCTGGGCAACGCCTCGGCCGACGATTGCGCCGACTATCTGGTGACCCTCTTCAGCGACCTTACGCGCAAGGTGACGATGCAGAATCTCTACCACGACGGCGGCTTCTCATCCACCGGCCTTACGGCCGAGGTACTGGAAGCATTTACAAAAGGACTTGAAAATTAACGGGTTGAATATAACCCGTTTTTTTATACCTTTGGCCGATATATTTTTAACCGACACAACAGCAAATTACTATCATATATGAAACTTTTACAGGAAAAACTGGCTCAATTCACCGCACCGGACCAGTACAAGGCACTTGGGGTGTATCCTTATTTCCGCCCCATCAGCAGCGAGCAGGGCGACGAGGTCGTGATCAATGGCAAGAAAATCCTGATGTTCGGCTCCAACTGCTACCTCGGCCTGGCCAATCACCCCAAGGTGAAGGAGGCCGCCATCGAGGCTGTTAAAAAGTATGGCTCGGGATGTGCCGGCAGCCGCTTTCTGAACGGCTCGCTGGATATCCACGAGCAGACCGAGGCCCGTTTGGCCAAGTTTGTGGGCAAGGAAGAGGCCATAATATTCTCCACCGGCTTCCAGGTCAACCTGGGTGTCGTGTCCTGTCTTGCAGGGCGCAACGACTATATTCTGCTGGACGAGCGCGACCACGCCTCCATAATCGAAGGACGCCGCCTGAGCCCCGCCACCCACCTGAAATTCCGCCACAACGATATGGCGCACCTCGAGTCCAAGCTCAAGAAGTGCGAGAGCGACAAAATCAAGCTTATCGTGGTGGACGGCGTGTTCAGCATGGAGGGCGACCTCGCCCCGGTGAACGACCTGGTCGCCCTGGCCAAGAAATATGACGCCGCAGTGATGGTGGACGAAGCCCACAGTATGGGTGTTTTCGGCCCCAACGGACAGGGTCTGTGCCACGAGAAAGGGGTCACCGACGACGTCGACCTGATTATGGCCACCTTCAGCAAGAGCTTCGCCTCGCTGGGCGGCTTTATCGCCACCGACCACATCACGGCCAACTACATCCGCCACAACGCCCGCTCATACATATTCAGCGCCAGCGCGACTCCCGCCGCAATAGGCGCGGTGAACGCCAGCCTGGACATTATGGAGCAGGAGCCCGAGCGCATACAGCATCTGTGGGACATCACCCGCTTTGCGATAGAGGGTTTCCGCAATATGGGCTGCGAGATAGGCAACACCTCAACCCCGATTATCCCGCTTTATATCCGCGACAACGAGAAGACCTTCCGCGTGACCCGCGACCTCTTTGACGAGGGGCTGTTCGTGAACCCTGTGGTATCGCCTGCAGTGCCCACCGAGGACACCCTCATCCGCTTCTCCCTTATGGCGACCCACTCCAAGGCACAGGTCGAGTTTGCGCTTGAGAAGATTCAGAAGGTGTTCCGCAAATACGGCATCATAGAATAATGGGCACAAAAGTGCATACGGTGCTTCTTACCGGCGGCTCGTCGGGCATCGGGGCCGAGACAAGCCGGATGCTCGCTATCGCCGGTATGAAGGTCTATGCCGCTTCCCGCCGCGCAACGGTGCCGCCTGAATGCGCCGCGGCCGGCGAAGTGATTCCGATTGCAATGGATGTCAACAGCGACGAGAGCGTGAATGCAGCCGTCGCTCAAATCATTGAAGCCGAGGGGAGCATAGACGCCGTGGTCTGCAACGCCGGCAACGGCATCGCGGGCGCGGTGGAGGATACCGATGTGCAGGAGGCCAAGTATCAGTTCGAGACCTGCTTCTTCGGAGCGCACAGAGTGATCAGGGCGGTGCTGCCCCATATGCGCAAGGCCGGCTTCGGCCGCATAGTCACCGTGAGCAGCGTGGCGGCGGTGGTCCCCATTCCCTATCAGACATTCTACAGCTCTGCAAAGGCGGCGCTGCTCATCTATACCGAATCGCTCTCTATGGAGGTCAAAGGGTTCGGCATACAGTGCTGCAGCATTCTGCCGGGTGACACCAAAACAGGTTTTACATCGGCGCGCAAGTGCACGCGGCAGGCAGAAGATGCTGCCAGCCCCTACAGCGCCGCCTTCAAAAGGTCTGTGGGGCGGATGGAGCACGACGAGCAGAACGGGATGCCCGCCTCAAAGATAGCGGCGGCGGTGGTGCGGCAGCTCTCGCGGCGAAGGATGCGCCCGATACTCACACCACGGATCGACTACAAGGCGGTCACCTTCCTTATCCGCATTCTCCCCACCCGGCTGATGCTATTTCTGGTGGGTAAAATCTACGCCTGAGGCACAGGAGGCACACAAAAAGAGAGGGGACGCCCCCTCTTTTTTTGTGTGCCGCTCCTTGCTATCGGCGCAGGTCGGCAATGTCCAGAATCAGCCGTTCGCTCTTTTCCCAGCCCAGGCAGGGGTCGGTGATGGACTGGCCGTAAACCTGCGAGTCGCTCCCCTGGCGTCCGTCCACCAGATAAGACTCTATCATAAGCCCCTTCACCAGACGCCGGATATCATCGGAGTGCCGGGTGGAGTGCAGCACCTCCTTGGCGATGCGGATCTGCTGCCCGTACTGCTTGCCCGAGTTGGCGTGGTTGGTGTCCACAATCAGCGCCGGATTGGGCAGACCGGATTCGGCATACATCTCGTAGAGCCCCATCATATCTTCGTAGTGATAGTTGGGGGCGGTGCGGCCGTTTTTGTTCACGCTGCCGCGCAGAATGGCGTGCGCGAGGGGGTTGCCCTTGCTGGAGACCTCCCAGCCGCGATAGATGAAGGTGTGGGGGAGGGTCGCGGCGTGTATGGAATTCAACATCACGGTGATGTCGCCGCTGGTGGGGTTCTTCATACCCACGGGGATGTCCAGGCCGCTGGCGGTGAGCCTGTGAATCTGGCTCTCGACGCTCCGAGCCCCCACCGCCACATAGCTCAGAAGGTCTGCGAGGTAGCCGTGGTTGTCGGGGTAGAGCATTTCATCGGCCCCGCTGAAGCCGGTCTGATGCAACACATTAAGGTGGAGCCGGCGGATGGCCAGCAGCCCCTTGAGCATATCGGAGCCGCTGTGGGGGTCGGGCTGATGCAGCATCCCCTTGTATCCCTCGCCGGTGGTGCGGGGCTTGTTGGTGTATATTCTGGGGACGATGGTGATTACATCGGCTACCTTCTGCTGCACTTCGGCCAGGCGGGTCACATATTCCAGTACCGCGTCTTCGCGGTCGGCCGAGCACGGGCCGATTATCAGCAGCAGTTTGTCGCTGCGGCCGCAGATTATGTCGCTCACCGCCTTGTCGTTGCTGCTTTTGATCGCCGCGAGCTCCTGCGGCAGCGGATACATCTGCCTGATCTCCGCCGTAGACGGCAACCGTCTCTTGAATTCCATATTGTTCATACGCTATACTACTTCTAAACTTTCAACTTTCAGACTTTTTTGTTGAAGTACCTGCGCCGCTCGGTGGAGGTTTTCATCATCTCCTTCATCGTTTCGGTGTCCCCCTCGGCTATCGCCCTCTTGAGTCGGTCAAACGCCTTCTCGAAAAGCTGCATCTGAGACAGAAGCTGGTCCCGGTTCATCATAAACAGCTCGCTCCACATATTCCCGTTGATGTTGGCGATGCGTGTCAGATCGCGGAACGAGTCGCCGGTGTAGTCCACCAGATGGGTCGAATCCTTGCTGCACATCAGACACACCGCAATGCAGTGGGTCAGCTGCGAGAGAAAGGCTATCATCTCATCGTGCTCCTCCGGGCTCAGCGTAGAGATGTGGCCGAAGCCCAGCTCGCGCCCCAAGCTGCAGGCATACTCTATCGCCTCCGGACTGTTGCGTGCGGTGGGGGTCACTATGTAGTTGGCCCCGTCGAAGACATCAGGGTTGCGGTTGTCTATGCCAGAGAGCTCGCGTCCGGCCATCGGGTGGGCGGCGATGAACTCCACATCGGGCCGCAGCATCTCCTGCACGCGGTACACCACCGACCCCTTGACGCCGGTGACGTCGGTAATCAGGGTGCGGCCGGATAGGCAGTCCTGATATTTCTCTATCCACTCCACAAACAGGTTGGGGTAGAGGGCGAACACCACCACATTGTATTTCTCCACAAACTCGCGGCTCACCTTGGTGGTGCCCTCGTCTATGATCCCGTCGCGCAGGGCGGTTTCTATCGTGGACTCCCGGGCGGAGAGGCCGCCGATGCGGTAGCCCTTGCCGTGAAGGCGCTCTGCATACGATGCGCCAATCATTCCGAGTCCCACTATGAGTATCTTGTCGTTCTTATTCATATCTTATGCTGATGCCTAATTTGCCGATTTCGCTGAAAAATGAAGGATAGCTCTTATTCACCGCCTCGCACCCCTCTATGCGCGCTCCGCAGAGGCTGCCGACGGCCGCCAGCGACATCGCTATGCGGTGGTCGTTGTGGCTCGAGAAGTTAAACGGACCTTCAAGGCTCTCCGTGGGGTAAATCTCCACAAAGTCGCCCCCTGATTCTACCCGGGCTCCGATTTTCTGCAGCTCGCAGGCAATCTCGCCGATGCGGTCGCTCTCCTTTATGCGGAGTCGTCCGGTGTGCTCGAAGCGGGCCCCGTGCTTGATTGCCGCCAGGGTGAAGAGCACCGGCCCGAGGTCGATGCAGTCGGCGAGGTCTATCGTGCAGCGGGCGCTGCACAGGGCCTTGAAGTGCTCCCTGAACACCCTGTCTCCCTGCAGCGAGCAGGAGCCCAGATTGGTGACGCGGACATCGCCCCCCAGGCAGTTGTAAATTTCCAGAAAGGCGGCGTTTGACCAGTCCCCCTCCACAGTGCAGTCGCCCAGATTGTATTTCTGCCCTCCCCGGATAAAGATTTCATCCCCTTCGAGGCGGACATCAATCCCCGCCCGGTGCAGCACATCGGCTGTGATGGCGATGTATCCCCTGCTGCCCACGGGCGGCAGTATTGTTATGTGACTGTCCCCCTGCAGCAGCGGCAGGGCAAACATAAGCCCCGTTATGTACTGGCTGCTGAGGCTGCCGTCTATAGTGTATTCTCCGCTGCCGAGGCGTCCGCTCACCTGCAGGGAATCTCTCCCTTTTGTGCAGGAGATGCCCTGCGCGGCAAAAATCTTTTCGTATTCTCCTATGCCCCGGCTGAAGAGCTTTTCTGTGCCGCAGAACCGGCCGCCCCCCTGCAGCGCCAGTGCAATCGGAATCATAAACCGCAGCGTGGAGCCGCTCTCGTTGCAGGGGAGAGCTCCGCCTCCGATGCCTCCCGCAGAGATTGTGACGCTTTCCCCCTCAACCGAAGCCAGCCCCCCGAGGGCGCGGATGCAGCCGAGGGTCGCCTCCACATCGCGCGAGAGCTCGATGCCGCCGATGCGGGTTAAGCCGCCGCCCAGAAACGCCGCTATCAGCAGCCGGTGGGCGTAACTCTTGGAGGGCGGCGCCGCCACTGTCCCGGCGGCGCGGCTTCTGTCTATGATGCAGACGCTCATTTTTCAAGCAGAATGTCTATGGCCTCAAGATACCCGTCGGTGCCGTGGCCTATCACGGAGGCCTTGCAGGCGGGGCGGATGTAGCTCCTCTGGCGGAAATCCTCCCGCTGATCCAGACGGCTGATGTGCACCTCCACGCAGGGGATCTTCACGCTTTTGAGGGCGTCCAGCAGCGCTATGCTGGTGTGGGTGTAGGCGCCCGGGTTGAACACTATGCCGTCGACGGCATCGAAGTAGGCCTGCTGTATGCGGTCTACCAGCGCCCCTTCGTGGTTTGACTGGTAGAATTCCACCTGAATGTTGCGCTCTGCCGCGTGTGCAGAAATCTTCTCCAGCAGGGCGGAGTAGGACTCACTGCCGTAGATGCCCGGCTCGCGTATGCCCAGCATATTGAGGTTAGGGCCGTTGAGTATGAGTATCTTCATTGTTGCTGACGAATATCGAGTTTGAGAACGCTCCCTTGAGCAGGTCGCAGATTACTATGGAGGTGAGGGCGGTCACTACCGGACAGATGCGGCGGATTATGGCCGGATCGTGCCGTCCGGTGACCTTGATGGTGGCCTCCTGTCCGGATACCAGATCCACGGTCTGCTGCTCCAGAGAAATCGACGGGGTGGGTTTCACCGCGCAGTTGAACACCACCGGCATCCCGTTGGAATAGCCGCCGTTGATGCCGCCGTTGTTGTTGGTGACGGTGGCGATGCGGCCGCCGCGGTTGCAGAAGCTGTCGTTGAGGCTGCTGCCGGTGCCGGATCCGAATCCGAATCCGAGGCCGAACTCGACCCCCTTGATGCCCCCGACTGAGAACATCGCGTTGGCCAGAGTCCCCTCAAGGCTGCCGAACCAGGGCTCGCCGACTCCCACCGGGAGGCCGGTGACGGCAGTCTGGATGGTGCCGCCCACCGAGTCGCCCTTGATACGGATGGCGTCTATGGCTGCAGTCATCTGCCTTTCGGCATCGCTTATCAGGGGAAAACGCCTGAGGTTCACCGCCGCTATCTGCTCCGCGAGACTATCGGGGTCGGCGGCGGCAAATGGGGTGTCGCCGACTCCGGCGCAGCTGAGGATGTGGGTGCCGACCCTGATGCCGATGCCCTCCAGCATCTGAAGGCAGACGGCGCCAAGAGCCACAATGGGGGCGGTGAGGCGGCCCGAGAAGTGTCCGCCGCCGCGCCAGTCCTCATAGCCTCGGTGCACGATGTGGCTCACATAGTCGGCGTGCGAGGGGCGGGCCAGAAGATGGTTGGCTGCATAGTCGCCGCTGCGCACGTTGGCGTTCTCTATCAGAATGCAGAGCGGCTCCCCGGTGGTGAAGCCGTTGAACTCCCCGCTTATTATCTTGAAGTTGTCAGCCTCCACGCGGGCGGTCTCGTTGGCCCCGCAGGGGCGGCGGCGCGCCAGGCATTCGGCAATGCGGGCGCGGTCTACGGCCAGTCCGGCGGGCATCCCGTCCAGAACGGCTCCGATGGCTTCGCCGTGGCTCTCGCCGAAGAGGTTCAGCGTGATATATGTTCCTAATGAATTTCTCATAACTGCAGGGAGTCTATGTCGATTTTTTCAAAGCTGAAGCTGCCTATTTCATCTACCCGCACCACCGTCAGCTGCCGTCCCGAGGCCTTCTTGTCGTGGGCGATGAGGCCGCGCAGGGTCTGCGCAGGGATGTCGTGCGATGTGGGCAGGCCGTATTTTTCCAGCACGGCGGCTATGCGCTCCCTTACGGCGCTGCTGCAGAAGTAGAGCATCCCCAGTCCCACAGCCTCTCCGTGGAGGTACCGGCCCCCGCCCGCCGCCTCTATTGCGTGTCCGACGCTGTGCCCGAAGTTGAGCACCCGGCGCAGCCCGCCCTCTTTGGGGTCGGCCTCCACCACGGCCGACTTTACAAGCAGGCTGCGGCGGATTATCTCCTGCAGGTCGCCGTTTAGGTCGGTGGAATTTTCTATCAGCGAGAACAGCCCCGCATCGCTGGTGGCCCCCATCTTGATGGCCTCCACCAGACCATTGTGCAGCTCTCGCTCCGGCAGGGTGAACAGTGTGTCGGGGTCGATGAGCACCCGGCGGGGCATATGAAAGGCCCCCACTATGTTCTTGACTCCGCCGAAGTCAACGGCGGTTTTGCCCCCGATAGAGGAATCGACCTGCGAGAGCAATGTGGTGGGGATGTTGTAGAAGCGGATGCCCCGCATAAATGTGGCTGCGGCAAATCCGGCAAGATCGCCCACGACCCCGCCTCCAACTGCCACCACGGCGTCGGTGCGGGTGAAGCCGTGTTCCACAAGAGTGTTCAGAACCTCTGCGAAGGTCTCCAGATTTTTGTGGCTCTCGCCGCAGGGGAAGGTGTGCATCGCGCATAGGCTGCTGTGCCCCTCAAGCGAGGCGGCCACCTTGCGGAGGTACTCCCCGGGAACTCCCGAATCGCAAACCAGAAGAACCTTGCCCCCGGCAATGCCCAAAAGGGTGCCGGCGCGGCCGATTGCTCCGCGCTCTATAATGATGTCCGGAAGCCCGTCGCAGACTATACTGCTCTGGCACTCTTTGGAGATGTCTATCACGCTCTGTAGAAACTTGCGGTAGGGCCCCTCAAGGCTCTTGTCCTGCAGCTGAGCGGCGCACCTGTCGGCCATCGCCCGCTCCCGCGCGAGATCTTCCACATTCCGCCCCGCCTGCTTTTTCTTGAGACCTATCCGCCTTGCGGCCTGCATACGCCTCTCGAAGAGGGGGGCCATCTGCGAATCTATCGCATCTATGGTGCGACGCTCCTCGTCAGTGTTGAATTGTGCCATATCCAATAATGTTCTGCACGCAAATATAGGTGGATTTTTTGATTGTTTTTGATATCTTTGCCGATTATGGCAAAAACGGATACAAGTTCTATTTCCCGCAATCTTCTGCAGTCGCTGCGCGACAAGTTCAAGGAGTCTCTCACGTCTGTGCTGCCGGTGAGCCTGCTGGTTTTCCTGCTCTCGCTGACCCCCTGGGTCGATCTCTCCGCCAGGGAGCTGGCGGTGTTTGCGTTGGGGGCGGTGCTGCTGGTGGTCGGCATCGGCCTTTTCAACCTCGGCGCCGACCTGGCGATGACCCCGATGGGACAGCAGATAGGATCGGGACTCACCAAAAGCAAAAAAACGGCCCTGCTGCTCACCGTGAGCTTTGTAATGGGCCTGTTCATAACCATCGCGGAGCCTGACCTCGCGGTGCTGGCCACCCAGGTGGGGGCAGTGATAAACGGCACCACCCTGATTTTCACTATCGGACTGGGCGTGGGCCTCATACTTATGATAGGCGTGCTCAAGATAGTCTGCCACACCGACCTGGCCAGCCTGCTGATGTTCTTCTATATGATGCTCTTCTGCCTGGCCGCCCTGCTGATTTCCAGCGGAAGAGGGGCGTTCCTCCCCCTGTCGTTTGACTCGGGCGGCGTTACCACCGGACCCATTACGGTCCCCTTCATAATGGCGCTGGGCGTCGGCATAGCGATGACGGTGGGCGGCCGCAGCGCAAATGAAAACAGCTTCGGCTTGATCGCCCTCTGCTCGGTGGGCCCCATATCGGCGGTGATGCTGCTCTCGATAGGCGCATCCGGCGACCTGACCTTTGACCTGCCGGACTACTCGATGGAGACTATTCTGGGCCAGGGTGTGGGCCATATCCTCTCAGAAATGTCGATTGAGGTGGGCAAGAGCCTGCTGCTGATGATGGCCTTCTTCTTCGTGCTGCAGTTCACGGTGCTCAAGCTGCCGAAAACCAAGATAATACAGATACTCTTCGGCCTGCTCTACACCTTTGTCGGGCTGGTGATATTCCTCTCGGCGGTCAACACCGCCTTTCTGCCGGTCGGCTTCAAGCTGGGCACCCAGCTGGCTGCCTGCCACCCTGCTGTGCTCATAGGGTTCGCCTTCGTGCTGGGTATGGTGGTGGTGCTGGCCGAGCCTGCGGTGCACGTGCTCAACGGCCAGGTGCAGGAGATTACCGGCGGTGAGGTCTCCAAAAGGCAGATGCTCATAGCCCTCTCGGTGGGCGTCGGGGTCTCCATCGGCCTCAGCGTGGTGCGCATCTACTACGGATTCTCGCTGCTCTACTATCTGATTCCGGGCTACCTGATTTCCCTGGGTCTCTCTTTCTTTGTCCCCCGGCTCTACACCGCAATCGCGTTCGACTCCGGCGGCGTGGCCAGCGGCCCTCTGACCTCCAGCTTCATACTCCCCCTCGCCATAGGCGCCTGCGTTACGCTGCAGGGCGTTCCGCAAGTGCTTGACTATGCATTCGGAGTGGTGGCGATGGTGGCGATGACCCCTCTGATAACCATCCAGTCGCTCGGCTTCAAGTCCGTGCTGGCGGTGCGCATGCGCGACAATGCGGCGATGCGCCGTATCCTGGCCTCTTCCGACGACCAGATAATATATTTCGAATAGTATGGAAAACAACAATATAGCTCCGATGAAGCTGGAAGTGCTGATGGCGGTGGTCAACAACGAGAAGGCCGCCTACTATTCCAGCATCATACAGTCGCATCAGGCAAATCTGCAGCTGTCGATCCCCGCCAAGGGCACCGCGCCGCTAATCCTGGACTTTCTGGGCTTGACCGACCGCCCCAAGACGCTTATATTCAGCGTTGTGCGCAGTGACCAGGCAGACGAGCTGATAGGACGGCTGCAAGAACTCTTCTCCAAAGGCAAGACTTATGGCGGGCTGGCCTTCACTGTGCCGCTGACCAGCGTGATAGGCACTCTGGCCTACGGCTTTCTGAGCAACGACACCCGAACCGTAAAAAAAGATTGAAAGAAATATGGACAATAAACACGAACTTGTGGTCTGCATCGTGAATGCCGGCTATTCGCAGACAGTGATAGATGCCGCCCGCGCAGCGGGGGCCAAAGGGGGCACCATACTGCGTGCCCGGGGCTCGGCCAACCCCGAGTCGGAAGAGTTCTTCAACATAAAGATTCATCCCGAAAAGGAGATGGTGATGATAGTCGTCCCCACTGAGATAAAGGACGATGTGATAAAGGCTGTCTATAAAGACGCCGGACTCAAGGAGGAGGCGAGCGGAATCGCATTCTCTCTCCCGGTGACCCGCACCACCACCGTCAAGGAGTAGCCGATTTCCGATGAGGGAGAAGGATATTCTTCTTTCCAATATCCGGCAGGGTCTTCCCCTCTGCGTGACGCAGCGGGTGCGCTTGACATTGGTGCTGTGCGCCCCCGCGATACTTGCGCAGCTGGCCTCGGTGATGCTTCAGTTCATCGATGCCTCGATGGTGGGCAGTCTCGGGGCGGGGCCGTCGGCCTCCATCGGCCTTGTCTCCACTTCAACTTGGCTTGTGGGGGGCTTTTGTATGGCGGTGGGGCAGGGCTTCTCCGTGCAGGTGGCGCACAAAATCGGCGCCGGCGACTTTGACGCGGCCCGCAGCGTGATGCGCCAGGGGCTTGTGGTCTCGCTCGCCTTTGCCCTGCTGTTGGGGCTTATCTCCGGAGCAGTGGCCTCTCCGCTCCCCCGCTGGCTGGGAGGCAGCGCCGACATAGTCTCCGACGCCACGGCCTACTTTGCCATTTACGCCCTGTTTCTGCCGATGCTGCAGCTGGGCTTCTTTTGCACCACTATGCTGCAGTGCAGCGGCGAGATGCGCATCCCCTCGCTGATGAACATTCTGATGTGCGTGCTGGATGTAATCTTCAACTTCCTGCTGATATTTCCCACCCGCGAGGTGACTCTTTTAGGGGCGGCTTTCACCGTGCCCGGCGCCGGTATGGGAGTCAAGGGGGCCGCCCTTGGCACCGGCATCTCCGAGTGCATCACCGCCCTTCTGCTGCTCTATTTTCTGCTGGTCAAGGACCGCCAGCTCTCCATCGCCGGCCGCAGCGGCAGCTTCCGCCCCGAAGGGGACTGCCTGCGCCGCGCCTGGGGCATTTGCTGGCCTCTCTGGCTGCAGAACATAGTGATGAAAGGGGCCTATGTGGCCAGCACCCTGATAGTGGCGCCGCTTGGGGCGGTCGCCATCGCCGCAAACTCCTTTGCTATAATCGCGGAGAGTTTCTGCTATATGCCGGGCTACGGTATGGGCAACGCCTCCACAACTCTTGTGGGGCAGAGCCTGGGGGCTTCGCGTCCCGATCTGGCCCGCAGTTTTTCCCGTATAACCCTGACATTGGGCGTGGCGATGATGGTGGCCCTTGCGGTGATTATGTATATCTTTGCCACCCCCATTATGACGCTGTTGAGCGTGGATGCGGATGTGGTGGCCCTCGGGGCGCGCTGCCTGCGGCTGGAGGCGTTTGCCGAGGCGGGCTACGCCGTCTCCATTGTGGCCTTCAGCACCTGTGTGGGGGCGGGCGACACCAAGATCCCCACGCTGCTCAACCTTATAAGCGTGTGGGCGGTGCGCATCGCCCTGGCACTTGTGCTCACTCCCAAATATGGACTCATAGGATACTGGATAGCGATGTGCGTGGAACTCAATGTGCGCGGGGCGCTGTTCTTGTGGCGCATCAGCGGAAAGAAATGGATGAAACAATTTGCTTAAGTAGGATATGAATATAATCAAAGATAAGGAGCTGGGCGGAGAACGCCCCCTGTTCGGGATTAATGACACCCATCTGGAAAACATAGTGATTGCTGGCGGAGAGTCCGCCATAAAGCAGTGCCGCAACCTGGAGATAGACCATTGCAAGTTCTATGGCAGATATCCTCTCTGGCACGTGGACGGCTGCAAGGTGAGCGACTGCTACTTCGCCCCCGAGTCGCGCTCCGCCATATGGTATACCGGCGACCTTGAGATGCGCCGCTGCACGATAGACGGCCCCAAATTCTTCCGTGAGATGCGCAACGTTTTTCTGGAAGATGTCCTCATCAACGATGCCGACGAGACTTTCTGGAGGGTGGACGGCTTAAAGCTGCGCAACGTAAAGCTGCAAGGCGGCACCTATCCCTTTATGTTCAGCCGCAACATAGAGGTTGACGGACTCGAGAGCGACTCCAAGTATGTATTCCAGTATTGCCGCGACGTTGTGGTGCGCAACTCGCACATCACCACCAAAGATTCTTTCTGGGAGTGTGAAAATGTCACTATATTTGATTCTGTCCTCGACGGGGAGTACCTCGCCTGGCACTCGAAAAACGTGCGGCTGGTCCGCTGCCGCCTGAGCGGAGAGCAGCTGCTCTGCTATGCGGACAATCTGGTGCTGGAGGATTGCACCTTCGATGATGCCTGCGACCGCGTGTTCGAGTACTCGGGCGTGGAGGCCGACATCCGCGGACATATAGAGAACATAAAGAACCCGACCACAGGACACATCTGCGCCGAGAGCATCGGCAGCGTCACCATCGACGAGTTTGTCCGCCAGCCGGCCAACTGCAAGATAACAACCAAAAAATAGAGTTCAGATGAGCTTTTCTTCAGATTTCGAGTCCCCTGCAGAGCGTCGCGCAAGCGGCTGTTACAAGTGGGACAGCGCACTGCCCTCCGGGGTGGATCTCACCCCCGCACAGCGGGAAAATGTCATACCTCTCTGGGTGGCGGATATGGACTTCCCCGCAGCCCCCTGCATCCGCCGCGCAATTGAAAAGCGGGCGGCCCACGGCGTCTTCGGCTATGTCAAGGTGCAGGATTCCTTCTACGATGCTGTAATAAAATGGTTCGGCAGCCGCCACGGCCTCTGCCTCGAGCGCGAATGGATGCTCTACACCACCGGCGTGGTGCCCGCCATCTCGGCCGCCCTCAAGGCGCTGGCGCGGCCAGGCAGCGGGGTGATAATCCAGCCGCCGGTCTATAACTGCTTCTATTCTTCTGTGCGCAATGCCGGACTGCAGATTGTAGAGTCGCCTCTGGTGCGCCGTGATTTGCCCGACGGCCGCTACACATTTTCTATGGACTTTGAAGATCTGGAGGCTAAGTGCGCCGACCCGGCCAACACCATTCTGCTGCTCTGCAACCCTCACAACCCCGCCGGACGTCTCTGGAGTGCCGATGAGCTGCGCAGGGCGGGGGAGATAGCCTTCCGATACGGAGTGATAGTCATCAGCGACGAAATCCACTGTGAAATTGTCCCCGCCGGAGCGGCCTACACCCCCTTCGCCTCTCTCGGAGAGCAGTTTATGCGTGGCAGCGTCACCCTCATATCCCCTTCCAAGAGTTTCAACTTCGCCGGACTCAAAATCGCCAACATAGTCTGCCATAATTCCGATTGGCGCAATGCGATAGACAAGGTTATAAACATTTACGAAATCTGCGATGTGAACCCCTTCGGCCCAGTGGCAGTGGAGGCGGCCTATAGCGATGAAGGTGCCGCGTGGCTGCGCGAGATGAACGATGTGGTCACCTGCAACTACAATATTCTGCTTGAAGAGTGCTCCGCCCTCGCCGGCTTTCCGGTGAGCCTGTTGGAGGCCACCTACCTTCCGATGATAGATGTCAGCTGTCTCGATATGACTTCCGATGAAGTCGAGAGGGAGCTGCTGCGCGGCGAGCAGGTGTGGGTCAACGCCGGCACTATGTATGGCCGCGACGGATATGTCCGCATAAATCTGGCCTGCAGCCCGACTCTCTTGCGCGAGGGAGCTCGCCGCATAGCAACAGGTCTCAAACGTCTTAAAAACCGATAGAAAGTATGAAGAAGATTATATTTGCGGCCGCTCTGCTGATGAGTTCTGCGGCCGCCCTCTGCCAGAACCTCGACGATATCTGGAATTACCCCAAACTCCTGCAGAAGGGAGAGGCTCCCAACAGCCTGGAGATTCTCCCCCCTGCGCCTACCCCTGCCGATGCGGTGTTCGCTTATGATATGGCCCAATATTATTGGGGCAAGACCGTCCGCGGCAGCGAGCGGGGCAGGCAGGCGGCTTTGGACGCCATTCTGGAAATTGACCGGGTGCTGGCCAACTTCTCACCCTGTATGGGCATTACGCTCAGCCGGGAAAACACACCTGTAATCACCGATCTGCTGGCCGGAATACTGGTGACCGACGGTATGGCGACAGGCGATGCCAAGCATTACTACAACAGGATGCGCCCCTTTGTGCTTTTTGAAGATCAGTCGCTCACGCCCGACGACGAAGCTTATCTGCGCAACAACGGTTCATACCCCTCGGGACACACCTGCTTCGGCTGGGCGGCGGCGCTGGTGCTTGCCGAGATCAATCCGGAACGGCAGAACGAGATACTGCGCTACGGCTATGAGTTCGGACAGAGCCGCGTGATCTGCGGCGTTCACTTCCAGAGCGATGTGGATGCCGGCCGGGTGATGGGGGCCGCGCTGGTGGCCCGGCTGCACGCCGACAAGGACTTTATGAGGAAGCTGGAGAAGGCCAAGAAGGAGTTCGCCCGCGTCTCGAAATGAGCTTGAAAAACTCCTGCAGCGCGGCAGTGATGTCGCTGTAGGTCTGCTCAAAGTCGCCGGTGTACCAGGGGTCCGCCACAATGTGCGTGCCGCCGCAGAGGCTCATCAGCATCTGCACCTTGGGCCGCCCGTCGCTTCCGGCCGTATCGGCTGCGGCGCCGAAGAGCCGCCTTATCCAGTCGAGGTTGTTGCGGTCCATAATGAAGATGCGGTCGTAAATGGCAAAGTCAGCGGCTGTAAGGCGCCTGGCGCAGTGTCTGCCGAATGGGATGCCGTGTCTTTTCAGACACTCTTTTGCGGCGGGGTACATATCGTTGCCAACCTCCTCCGCCGAAGTGGCGGCCGAGTCTATCTGCATCCTGACCCCTGCATCGGATGCCATTTTCTTGCAGATGTATTCGGCCATCGGACTGCGGCAGATGTTGCCGTGGCAGACAAAAAGTATTTTCTCCATTGAATCTCGATTTGCGCCGCAAAAATAGAAGTTTTAAATTAGCGATAAGCAACAAATCAAAAATGAATTTTATGAAAAGCCTTAAAAGGATTCTGACTGCGGCTGTTGTGACTGCTGCGGCAATAGCCTGCACGCCAAAGGAGAAGGTGCTGGTGCTCTATTATTCGCAGACCGGCAACACCCGCGCCGTGGCGGAGAAAATCTGCAGTCTCACGGGAGCTGACATAGAAGAGATCACTGCCGTGGATCCCTACAGCGGCACATACGAAGAGACCATCAACCGCTGCCTCAGAGAGCGCGAATCGGGCGCGCTGCCCGAAATAAACCAGGTTGAGAGTGATCTTTCGCAGTACGACGTCATCTTTCTGGGCTATCCCGTATGGTTCGGAACCTGCGCCCGCCCCGTGCTCACATTCCTTGGCGAAGAGAGCCTCTCAGGTAAGAAAATCGTCCCCTTCTGCACATTCGGCAGCGGCGGCCTCAAGAGCAGCACCGATGACATCAAGGCCCTGCAGGGCGCATCTCAAGTGGCGCCCGGATTCGGAATCAGAGCGGCCCGTATGCATGCTATGGAGGCAGAACTTGACCGCTTTCTCAAAGAGAGGGGCTACATCGCCGGCGAGGTAGTGAAGCTCGATGAATTCGGCCGGATGCATCCCGCAAGCGAGGCCGAGGCGGCCATATTTGACGAGGCGGTGGCCGGCTACCGTATGATCAGCGCCCGCGCCTCGCAAGTGGCCAGCCGCAGCATCCCAGGCGGCACCGAATATCTCTTCACGGCGGTGGATCTGCCCCGCGAGGGGGAGGAGCCGGCAGATAATCCGCGCACAATGCAGGTTTATGTCACTGTTGCAGACGGCGCAGCCCCCGAATTCACCCAAGTCGTGAGATAACCCTCTCGCCCTTACCGCAGTCCCGCTGCCTTATTTGCAGGCCACGCAGTCGATTTCTACCAGCGCCCCTTTGGGCAGAGCTTTCACTGCAAATGCGCAGCGGGCGGGGTATGGCGCGCTGAAATATTCGGCATAGATACCGTTCATCGCGGCAAAATCGGCTATGTCCGCCAGGAACACCGTGGTTTTAACCACCTTGTTCATACCGGACCCCGCCTCTTCGAGAATCGACTTGAGGTTTTGCAGGCACTGTCGGGTCTGCGACTCTATGCCCCCTTCAGCAAATGAGCCTGTGGCGGGGTCGATGGGCAGCTGCCCCGAAACGTAAATTGTGCCGGCATATTCGATCGCCTGACTGTAAGGGCCGATGGCGGCCGGTGCGTTGACTGTGCTTATCTGTTTCATAATAATTGTATTTTGCCCCAAATTTAGCCGTTTTTGCCGATAACTGAATATTTTGCCACATTTGCCCTATGAAAAAATACCGTCTCATACTTCTCTGTCTGATAATCTGCGCGGTTTCTTGTGCAGAAGGCGACCGCAGCGTAAATATTGCCGGTCACCGTTTTGTGGACCTTGCCCTGCCCGGCGGCACCCTTTGGGCCGCTACAAATGTCGGCGCGAAGATCGACGCCGACGCCGGCTATTATTTTGCCTGGGGCGAAACATCTCCCAAGAGCTGTTATTCGTGGGAGACATACAGTCTCGGCTCGGGGCAAGTGCGGCTGCTCAAGTACAATGCCCCCGATGCCTTTGAGGCACTCGCTCCGGAAGATGATGCCGCCTCGGCCGCTTGGGGCGCCGAGTGCCGGATGCCAACCATTGCTGACTTCGCGGAGCTGCGCGATACCCTCAACTGCACTTGGCGGTGGACCTCCCGCACCGATTCCAACGGGGATGATGTAAGCGGATACCTTGTAACGAGCGTGCGCAACGGCAATTCGATTTTTCTGCCTGCTGCGGGCTGCCGCGATGATGGCGCCTATTTCAACCTCGGTAAAATGGGCTACTACTGGTCGGGCGTCCGCAGCCCGCTCTATCCTGACTGCGCCTTTTATCTCGCCCTTGAGAGCTATTTTCCCTACACAAGCTACGACAGCCGCTTCTACGGCCTTTCTGTCCGCCCTGTCCTCAAATAATTCCCGCTTTGGGCAGGCCGGATTCGGTGAGGGCCATTGCGGCGGAGAAGTCGCGCTATGAGGTGAGGGAGCTGAATGTTCAGGCCGATTATGAGGATGCGGCCGCCGTCGCCGCAGAGATCGGCGACCCGGTAGACGAAGAGTTTGTTCCGGCGGAGGATGAACTGGGTGTCGGGGTAGTATTCGCCGTTGTCGGGGTTCATCACGAGAAGAACGGACGCTCAGATGAAGATGCCGCTCTTGGAGGAGGTGATGCGGAGGTCGGAGATCATCTGGCTGAGGTCTTCGCGCCGGATTTTGTCGTTGAAGCGGCGGGAGTCCTTGGGGTCGGAGAGCCTCTTGTATTTGGCGTCTGCTATGACGGTGTCCTTGATTAAGTCCGGGACAGAAAAACAATGAAGGGCAACCTTGCGGCTGCCCTTCAAGTGCTCCCTCAGGGGCTCGAACCCTGGACCCCAACATTAAGAGTGTCGTGCTCTACCAACTGAGCTAAGGAAGCGTTTTGTTTTGGGATTGCAAATGTAGACATATTTTTTGATTTGCCAAATTTAAGGTGCATTTTTTGTTTAACTTTGCCGCCGTTATGGCAAAAGATTTTACAAGAGACCTGCAGAAGGTATTCAAATACACCCGTGAAGAAGCTGCCCGTCTGGGCAATAGAGAGGCAACACTGGATCATATTTTTCTTGCTCTGCTGCGCAGCGGCGACGATGATGTCTGCGCCCTGCTCAAGAATATGGGGGTGAATACAGAAATGGTGCGCGCCGAGATGGAAAGTGTGCTGAAAGAGCCTGAACCGGTACCTTACGAGCAGACGGAAAGCATCACTTTCAGCTCCGACATCGATGAATTCTACCGCAATGTGTCGCAGGAAATCTCCCGCAGCGGAGTCAAATCCCCCACGATGGTTGTGGTGCTGCTGGCAATCCTCAAGAATTCCGGCACAATCGTGGCGCCCATTCTTTCCCGCAGCGGCGTCGATTATGATTCCGTGAAAAAGTTCAGTGTCGCGGGCCCGGAGTTCAGAGTCGGTAAGAGTGCGGAGGATGTCGGCAGTGTTAAGGAAAGCGCTGATACGGGTGCGAAGGCAAAAGAAAATGAGAGAGCGCACCCCATTGATAATGTAAGTCAACCCCGGACGCGCGGAACTGTCGCAAAAATAACCGATGCCGCCGCTGCGCAGTCAGACTCTGGAGATGCGGCCCTCAAGGCGGATCCCGGTGCCCCTTCAAGCATTAGCCGGGGATTTGAATTACATAAGAAGTGTGAGTCGCAGACCCCCAATCTGGATAAGTTCGGGGTAGACCTCACGGCTATGGCATCCGGCGGCAAGCTGGACCCGGTGGTGGGGAGAGGGCGCGAAATAGAGCGTCTGCTGCAGGTGCTCGTCCGCCGCAAAAAGAACAACCCCGTGCTGATAGGCGAGGCCGGAGTGGGCAAAACCGCCATTGTGGAGTCTCTCGCGCAGCGCATCGTGGACCGTCAGGTGCCCCGCGCACTGCTGGGCAAACGCCTCCTCACCATAGATATGGGTGCTGTGGTGGCCGGCACCAAATACCGCGGGCAGTTTGAAGAGCGTATGCGCGGCATAGTGGAAGAACTCAAGGCATCGAAAGATGTCATTGTGTTTATCGACGAAATCCACACTCTGGTGGGAGCGGGGGCGCAGGCCGGCAGCCTTGATGCCGCCAATCTGCTCAAGCCGGCCCTCTCGCGCGGAGAAATCCAGTGCATCGGTGCCACAACGCTCGATGAATACCGCAATGTGATAGAGAAAGACGGGGCTCTGGAGCGCCGCTTTCAGAAGATCCTGGTGGAGCCCACCGACTTTGAGCAGACCCTTGCGGTGCTGGAGGGGCTCAGACCCAAATACGAGAAATTCCACAATGTGACATACAGCAACGCCGCCCTCAAGGCGTGCGTGACCCTCTCGGGCCGCTACATCACCGACCGTATGCAGCCCGACAAGGCTATCGACGTGATGGACGAGGCAGGGGCCCGGCTCAATGCCGGCATAGAGGCTTTCGACGGCGCGGATAAGTCCGACGCACCGCAGCTGGAGAAACTGCGCGAGGCAAAGCGCGCTGCAGCCGCTTCGGGCGACTTCAAGGAGGCGGCCCGGCTGCGCGAGAGCGAGCAGGAACTGCTTTCTGCGGTGGAAAATGCACTGCCGGAGCCTGCCGACGGCGCCGCCCGCACCCTTCAGGAGGAGCACATCGCCTCCGTGGTGTCGATGATGACCAACATCCCCATACACCGCGTCACCGCCACCGAAGGGCAGCGGCTGCTCTCGATGTCCGACAACCTCAAGCGGCAGATAGTGGGGCAGGACGAAGCCGTGAGTGCGGTGGTTGGGGCCATCCGGCGCAACCGCGCCGGGCTGCGCGACCCCGGCAAGCCAGTCGGCACATTCATATTTCTGGGTCCGACCGGCGTGGGCAAGACCTTCTTGGCCAAGAAGCTGGCGGAGTATATGTTCGACAGCGAGGACAATCTAATCCGGGTGGATATGAGCGAATATATGGAGAAGTATTCGGTGAGCTCACTCATCGGGGCGCCTCCCGGCTATGTCGGCTACGACCAGGGAGGACAGCTCAGCGAGCAGGTGCGCCGCAAGCCCTACAGCGTGGTGCTTTTCGATGAGATAGAGAAGGCCCATCCCGACATCTTCAACCTGCTGCTGCAGGTGCTCGACGAGGGACGCCTGACCGATGCCGCCGGCCGCAAAGTCGATTTCCGCAACACCATTCTGATACTCACCTCCAACATCGGCAGCCGGCAGGCGAGCGAGCTGGGGGGCGGCATCGGCTTCAAAACCGGGAGTGAAGAGGGAACTGCGGTGCGTCAGAATATGATAATAGAGAAGGAGTTGCGGCGCAAGTTCTCTCCCGAGTTCCTCAACCGCATAGACGACCGCATCCTGTTCAACCCCCTATCGCGGGAGGATGTGGACAAGATTCTGGACATCGAACTGGAGAAGTTCCGCCGCCGCATTTCCAGGATGGGCTATAGCGTGGAAGTTACTCCCGAGACCCGCAGCAAGATTCTTGACGAGGGCTACGACCCCGAATACGGAGCCCGCCCCCTGAAGCGCTCCATCCAGAAATACCTTGAAGATCCGCTATCCGAGCTCATCCTGGCCGGCAAAGCGGAGAGTTCGGAGTTTAGAATTTAGTGCCGATTACATCAGAGCGAATAGGTACGGATGCCTTAAAGGGGCTTGGCGGGTAGAAAAAATACCCGCTACGCCCCTTTAGGCATCCGC
>CAVLDO010000003.1:0-111929 GCA_963662035.1 Bacteroidaceae bacterium
TCAGAGTCATAGACGCAGCAGTCCACCTTGTTCACGGTGGTGCCATCGGAAATGGTTTTGGTCTGAATCACAGGGGCGGCGACGGTGAAGCTCACAGTCGTCTCCTCTCCCAAAGGAGCGGCAGTCTGCTCCTTGGCGCACGAAGCCGCAAGCGCTGCAAAGGCGATAACGGCCAGAGATCTGAAAATCTGTTTCATTGAGTATTAAAAAATTTAAAAGTTAGGAAAAGGTATTTATAAAATGAATTGTTGCGGCACGAGGCACTCGCCCGCGAGAGAGTCCGCAGGCTTCTCATTGAGCATTAAACGTGTTCGGCAGAAAAGGCGTGAAATATAACCGTGCGAAGCAATCCGCCGGATGGAATGCCGGAAAAACGGGCGCGGCTGGTGGGGCACGCGCGGTTTTTTAGAAACGCTTTCGGATGTGTCAGAAACGGGCAGCAAAAACAGGCGCGCAGAAGATTGCGCACGATAAAGACTTTGAAAAAGACGAAGAAAAAGACTCTGAAGAAGGCAAAAACACCGCTCAAGCCTGCCGGGCAAGGAGGTCAGCATACGCGCTCCCCCCCCCCATAAAATAGTGAGGGTCAGCAAGATACGCCTCCTAAAGAACGGGAGGCTGGGGGTGTGCGTCAAAGTCATCAAAATAGCGTCTCAAAGCCCCTATGGGGCAAACATACAAGACAAAGTTAGAAAAACATTTCCGGAATGTCAACAAGCATCATCCCTTGATTGCTGCTACCTGAGCAGCTGCGAGGTTATCTTAACGAGTTGCGGCCCGCAAGCCATAATCTCATCAAGGTTCTTGTAGGCTGCGGCGGCCTCCCTATGGACACGAGGGACTTCACCATAGATAATCCATTTTAACAATAAGCGAGGGAGACCGGCCGGCCTCCCTCGGTTGTCTTGCAAACGCGGCAGGGCTTATTTTGCCAGGCCGCTGAGCTGCTCGTAGAGCTTGTCGTAGCCCTCGTAGAAATTTTTGCAGAGCTCTTTGAAGTATGCCCTGACGCCCTCCGAGGGACGGTGGTTGACCTTGCAGATGGAGGTGTCGGTGAGGGTGAGAGCCTGGTTTATAAGTTCCTGGATTTTGTCGTCCTGCTTGCCGGCGCTATAGTCGCTGAAGGTGACGCAGTCGGAGAGGAATTCGTTGGTAACGAACAGGAAATCCTTTTTGATGGTTCTGAGGTTCATTTTGCGGTATTTTTTTAAATATGTTGCGCAAAGTTAGCAAAAAATCAGCTTCTTAAAAATACCAGCCGTTTGCAAGAATGCTCCACACACCCTTGCCGCAATCTTCGCTTCCGAGTATGCGGCGGGCGCAAACGATGTTGCTGCTGCCGGCAAAGTAGTCTGCGCGGCCGGGGATGATGCCATCAAACTGCACGCGTGCTGCGCAGCTGTGGATGATTTGTCCGTCGCCGATGTAGATGGCGACGTGGTAGATGGAGGTGCCGCCCCCGCTGCGCGGCCGCCCGAAGAAGAGCAGGTCGCCCGGCTGCAGATTGCCCCAGCCGCCGCTGATGTCCACCTCATCGCCGCTGCGCGCCTGTTGCGAGGCGTTGCGGGGCAGCAGTATGCCGCAGTCCATATAGACCCGCTGCGAGAGGCCGCTGCAGTCCACCGCCTTGATGGAGGTGCCGCCCCACATATAGGGGATGCCCATATACTGCTTTGCGACAGTGACGATTTGCTCTCCGGTGGGGTGCTGCGATTCGAAGTATTCCCGGCAGGGTGCAGCATCGCGCCGCTCGATGTAGGCCTGCGTGCCGTCGGGCAGGCTGCACTTGAAATATCGCCCCTCGGGGCCGAGATTGGCCACTATGCAGCCGCGCACCGCATCGCGCACAATAGCGCTCCCCTTTTTGGGGGCGGAGAGCAGGGTGGCATAGCGCGAGGTCACGATAAGCCGCGGGCGGGCCTTCCAGGAGATGACACCCGCCTCGTCGGTGAAAAAGAGGCTCCCCTCGGTGACCCAGGCCACATATCCCTCCGGGGTGGAGACCATCGCCCATCCGTTTTTATGATCCAGCACGCGCACCACGCAGCCCATAAGGGTTTGCGTGGCGGCTTCGGCCTCGTAGGCACCCTCTTCCCGCAGGTTCATCACAGAAATCCGGCAGATGCCGTATTCGCCGCCGGCCGTGCCGCCCTCGATGGGGGCGGGGATGGGCAGAGTCTGCCTGAGTGCACTGGCGGTGATGCCCCAGTAGCGGCGGGAGCAGCCCGCCACAGCGGCGATGCCGACCGCCGCAAGCAGCGCCGCAGCCAGCCGCAAGAGATGCTTTCTGTACATATTACAACATATTTTCCGCTAAGGTAATTATTCTAACTTTGCAGGAGGAACTTTTTAAGACACATAAAATGCGGCGCTACAATTCACAGGCTGATTTCATAAAGGAAAAGTATGGCGCGAGGCTGCAGAAGCTTGTGGTGGATGCCGGATTCACCTGCCCCAACCGCGACGGCGCAATCTCCCGCGGCGGCTGCACATTCTGCGACAACGCCGCCTTCCACCCCGGCTACAGCACCCCCGACAAGAGCATAGCGCAGCAGATAAGCGAGGGTATAGAGTTCCACAAGGGGCGGTACCGCCGAGCAGGAGGCTATCTGGCCTATTTTCAGCCCTATTCCAACACCTACGCGCCGCTGGAGCGGCTCAAGGAGCTCTACGGCGAGGCGCTCGCTTGCCCCGGTGTGGCGGGGATTGTGGTGGGGACCCGCCCCGACTGCGTGGACGAGGCCAAGCTGGACTATCTGGCGCAACTCTCCCGGGAGCACATCGTGATGCTGGAATACGGCATCGAATCGTGCAGCGACGCTACCCTGCGGCGGATAAACCGCGGCCATAGCTTTGAATGTGCAGTGCGGGCGGCAAAGATGGCCCGCAGAAGGGGCATCCGCACCGGGGCCCATTTCATTCTGGGGCTGCCGGGAGAGTCGCGGGCCGATATGCTGGAGGCGGCAGCTAAAATCAACTCCCTGGAGATAGACTGCGTCAAATTCCATCAGCTGCAGATAATCAAGGGCACGAAGATGGAAAAGGAGTTCGCCCTGCACCCGGAGCAATTCGAGCAGTTTACCCTTGATGAATACATCGATTTTTTTGTGGATATTCTGGAGCGGCTGCGCCCCGATTTGGCCATAGAGCGCTTTGCGGGAGAGGTCCCGCCCCGCTTTGTGAATTCCACCCCGTGGGGTAGGATTCGCAATGTGGAGCTGCTAAGAATGCTTGACGCAAGGCTTGAGGGCAGAGAAACTTTTCAGGGTAGGCTTTTTACCCCGAAAAATTAATATCTTTGCAAAATTTTATTCAATTCCTCTATGCAAAACTTCTCCGACAAGATTGTGATGGAAGGTTTGACCTTCGACGATGTACTGCTTATACCCGCACGCAGCGAGGTGATTCCGCGCGACGTGAACGTATCCACCAAGTTTTCCCGTGAAATATCCCTCACCGTGCCCATCGTTTCTGCGGCAATGGACACCGTGACGGAGTATGAGATGGCCATCGCCATAGCCCGCGCCGGCGGAATCGGCGTTATTCACAAGAATATGCCCATCGAAAGGCAGATGGAACAGGTGCGCAAGGTAAAGCGTGCGGAGAACGGTATGATTTACGACCCCGTCACAATCAAGGGTGACCAGACTGTCGGAGACGCCCTGACCCTGATGGCGGCCAACCATATCGGCGGCATCCCCGTTGTGGACGACAAAGGCTATCTGGTGGGCATCGTGACCAACCGCGACCTGCGTTTCGAGACAGACCGCCACCGCCCCGTCTCGGAGGTTATGACCGCCGGGAACATAATCACAGCCAGTCCTGAGACCAACATCCCGGCAGCCACGCAGATTCTGATGCACCACAAGATAGAGAAGCTGCCCGTGGTTGACAAGGATGGCAAGCTGGTGGGGCTCATCACCTACAAGGACATCACCAAAATCAAGAATAACCCCGCAGCCAGCAAGGACAGCAAGGGCCGTCTGCTTGTGGCGGCCGCCGTGGGCATCAATTCGCACAGCATAGAGAGCGTGGAGCAGCTGGTCTGCGCCGGAGCCGACGCCGTGGTGCTGGACA
This sequence comes from Bacteroidaceae bacterium, assembly GCA_963662035.1. Classification (GTDB taxonomy): domain Bacteria; phylum Bacteroidota; class Bacteroidia; order Bacteroidales; family UBA932; genus Equibacterium. Next base: position 4,078 of record CAVLDO010000003.1, read on the forward strand.
CTGCCCACGGTCACTCCGTGTCCGTGCTCAACACAATAAAGAAGATTCGCGAGGCATTCCCCTTCCTGCAGATAGTGGCGGGCAACATCGCCACTGCGGAGGCGGCTGTCGCCCTTAAGGAGTGCGGCGTGGACGCAGTAAAGGTGGGCATCGGCCCCGGCTCCATCTGCACGACCCGCATCATAGCCGGCATAGGCGTGCCCCAGCTCACCGCCGTGCTCTCGGTGGCAGACGCTCTCAAGGGGAGCGGAATCCCCGTCATCGCCGACGGCGGCATCCGCTATTCGGGCGACATTACCAAGGCTCTCGCGGCGGGCGCCGACACCATTATGGCGGGCTCGCTCTTTGCCGGAGTGGAGGAGGCCCCCGGAGAGGCCATAATCCTCAACGGCCGCAAATTCAAGTCATACCGCGGAATGGGTTCGCTGGAGGCTATGCAGAAAGGCTCCAAAGACCGTTACTTCCAGGATATGGAAGAGGATGTGAAGAAGCTCGTGCCTGAAGGCATCGTGGCCCAGGTCCCCTACAAGGGTACTCTCGCGGAGGTCGTCTATCAGCTGGTGGGCGGTCTCAAATCTGGTATGGGCTATTGCGGTGCCCCCACTATTGCGGCGCTCAGGAATGCCAAATTCGTGAAGATAACCTCTTCTGGCATGGCGGAGAGCCATCCCCACGACGTCACAATCACCCGCGAGGCTCCCAACTACTCCAGATAGCAGTGAAAAGACTTTTGGCCATAGCGCTTGCCGCCCTCCTGGCGTGGGGCTGCTTCAGAGATGAGGCGGCTCCGCTGGCTAAGGTTGGCGACAACGTTCTCTATGAGAGCGACGTGCGTCCTCTGCTCCCGCAGGGGGTTTCGCCAAATGACAGCGCCGCTATGGTGAGACAGTATGTAAACACCTGGGCCCTGACCCACCTCAAGGTGCTCAAGGCGCAGGAGGTGCTCTCTCCCGAGGCCAAGGATGTGAGCCGCGAGGTGGACGAATACCGCGACAACCTGCTCAAGTTCCGTCTGGAGAAGCAGGTGACCGACTCTGCGCTGGACACTGCCGTGACCGACGCCGAGATGCGGCAGTATTATGAAGAGCACAGCCAGACCTACAGATATCCCTACATAATCGCAAAGGCCCGCATAATAACCCTCTCGCAGACCTCTCCCAATTATGCGACGGTAAAAAAGACCTACGCCGCGACGGGTGAGGACGAAATCAATCTGCGCGAGCTCTGCGCCTCCTATGCAGAGAAGTTCGAGGAGTTCGGCGGGGCGTGGATGCCTATGCCCACCATCGCCAAGGCGGTGCCGGGCCTCGATGCGGAGAGCTGCGAGACGATATTCCGCGGCAGCGACCGCTACATAAAGGTGGGCGATGGCCGCGACTACTTCATATTCCTTCCGGAAAAAGTGCCCGCAGGGGCGCTGGCGCCTTATGAATATTGCCGCCAGAGCATCCGCGACGCCATACTCAACAAGAGAAAACAGGCTATTCTTATAAAATTGGAACAAGACTTGCTGCAAGAGGGGCTTGACTCCAAAAAACTGACGATTTACGATGCAGAAAAACAATAGGTTACTTGCCATATTCCTCTGCCAGGCGATGCTGCTTACTGCGGGCGCGCTGCGTGCCCAGACATACGGCAACGGGCTGATAGACAAAGCTGTCGCCACCGTGGGCAACGATGTGGTGCTGATCTCCGACATAGAGGAGGACGTGCGTATGATGCAGGCCAGCGGCTATACGGTGGACGCCGACACCCGCTGTCAGATACTGGAAAATATGGTCTCTTCCAAGCTTTTCCTGACCCAGGCGCATCTGGATTCGCTCACCGTTACCGAGGAACAGGTGAACGAGCAGGTCAACAACCGCCTGAACGATGTGATGAACCATCTCGGAGGGGAAAAGGCCACAGAGGAATACTTCAAGAAGCCGCTGTATAAAATCCGCGCCGACTGGGCCGACGTGTTCCGCGACCAGCTGCTGATCCAGCAGATGCAGCAGAAGGTGGTTTCTGACATCCCCAAAATGACCCCTGCGGCCATCAAGGAACTCTGCAGCGAGATGCCTGAGGAGGATCTGCCTGTGGTTCCTACCCAATACCGCCTGCGCCAGATAGTGCTCTACCCCGACAAGGAGGCGGCCGCCCTGGTGGTCAAGGAGAAGCTGCTGGATCTGCGCGAGAGGGTGCTCTCCGGCGAGAAGTTCTCTTCCCTGGCCCGCCTGTATTCCCAGGATCCGGGCAGCGCAAGCCGCGGCGGCGAGCTGGGAATGCGCTCCAAAACCATCTACTGGCCCCAGTTCTCCGATGCCGCGATGGCGCTCAAGGTGGGGCAGGTTTCCCAGATTGTGGAGACTCCCGACGGATACCACATCATACAGATGATAGAGAAGAAGGGGGATATGTTCAACGCCCGCCACATCCTCATAAAGCCCTCATACACGGCTAAAGAACGCAACAAGGCCTTCGCCACCCTGGACAGCATAAAGACAGCCATAGCCGACAGCACCATATCGTTCGAGGCTGCCGCCTGGCGCAATTCCCAGGATATGAAGACCCGCACCAACGGCGGTATGATGGTGGACGAATACACCGGCAGCGTTCTTCTTGAGAAAGACCGCCTGAACCCTGCCGACTACGCCGCCATCAAGGATCTCAAGGTGGGCGAGATTACAGAGCCGTTCGAGTCGCTGGACAACGAGGGCAGCGGCCACACAATCTACAAGATTATCCGTCTGGACAATGTAATCCCCTCCCACGTGGCGTCGTTTGACACAGACTACGATGCTCTGGTGAGCATGGCCAACGAGCAGAATTCCCGCAAGGCGATAGAAAACTTTGTGGAGGAGAAAAAGAAAACCACACATATCAGGATAGACCCGCTTTTTGGCGGCTGCAAGTTTGTAAATGAAGACTGGATCGAGTAAATACTGCTATTTACTTCTGGTCCTGATTCTTCTGCTGGCGGCGTCGCCTGTCCCCGACAAGCGGCGCTCCGGCGGCAAGAACAGGGACGAGGATCGCGACAGCCTGCTGACGCTGCTCAGCGCGGAGTATGCCCGCGTGTTCGAGCGGGTGGGTGGGCGCGAGTACCGCGAGGTCAAGGGTCCCGCCACCTTCCTGCACAACGGAGCCTATATGTTCTGCGACTCCGCCATCTGGAATGTCAGCTTCAATCAGATAGAGGCCTACAACAACATAAAGATGGTGCACGACAAGACCGTCATCACCAGCGACAATGTGATTTACTACGCCGACGAAAACCTGGCCCGCTTCCGGGGCGAACTGGTGGAGGTCTATGACAAGGACAAGAACACTCTGCGCACCCGCTATCTGGACTACAACACTCAGGACAGCGTGGCCAAATTCAGCTTCGGCGGCGCGATGAAAACCGCCAAGGGGGAGGTGATAGAGAGCGACCGCGGCACCTACGACGCCAAGACGGGCATCTGCCGCTTTGAGGACAATGTGGAGATGTTTACCGACAGCCTCTTTATCAAGACCGCCAGCCTGGACTACGACACAAACGAGGGCAAGGCCTATTTTGGCAAAAAGACCCAGATGTGGAAGAACGACGTATATATCCGGGGCGAATACGGCTGGTATATGCAGGACAGCGGAGTGGTCTATTTTGACACCAATGTCTATATGGACAATCCCGACTACGAGGCCTGGTGCGACACCCTGCACTACTGGCAGCACACGCGCCGGGGGCAGATGCGCAAGAATGTCCAGCTGCTGGACTCCCTGCACAAGGTCTATTTCCTCTCCGATGCGGGGGATCTGTCGTTTGACAGCGTAAACAACATATACGCGACCCTTTTTCTGGATCCCGCGTCGGTGTTTGTGGGGGAGAACTCCGAGAAACGGGTGGACACTATGTTCATACGTGCCGACACCCTGCATTTCTACACCGTCCGCGCCTGCGACATTACCGATGAAATGCGCAAGGACAGCGAGGAGGTGATGCAGCAGGTGACCTTCGACGCCATAGGCGAGGCCGACAGAAAGGCTCAGGCCAAGAAAGAGCAGGAGCGCAAGGAGGCCATAGAGAAACTCCCCGAGTTCAAGGCCTACCAGAAGCGCAAAGAAATAGCCCAGCAGAAGCTGCAGGACAGCATAAACGCCGCAGAGGCGGCGCAGCGGGCGGCGGCTGAAAAGGCGGCGCAGGATTCCGTGGCGGCTTTTGATGTGGCAGATGCCGCTGCGGCCGATTCGCTTGGCGCAGTTCAGACAAGCACCGAGTCGGAGCCTTCGTTAAGTATGCCCAAGGCTTTCTCGAATGCCGCCGATGCCGCCTCCGACTCGATGGTCGCTGCTGCGGCGGACTCTCTCGGCGCCCCGCTTGCGGCGGCCGACACAGCGGCTTTGCCGGCGGCGGACTCTATGGCCGATACCACGGCCATTTCCGCAGCTGATTCGACATCGGCAGAAGATGGGCGCGACACCACGCAAATCCGCTTTGTGAAGGGCTGGCGCAATGCCAAGATTTACCGCACCGACATCCAGGCGCGCTGCGATTCGCTCTACTTCTCGCAGCTGGACACCCTGCTTAGGATGTATCAGGACCCCGTGATATGGAACGAGGGACGCCACCAGCTGAGCGGCGAGAGCGTGGTGATGAAGATCAAGGACAACTCGTTTGACCGAGCCAACCTGCACGGCAACGCAATGATAATAAGCCAGGAGGACACCGTCCACTTTGACCAGATAAAGTCCACCGAGATGCTGGGCTACTTTAACGCCGACAACACTCTGCGCCGCTTTGATGCGCTGGGCGGGGTCAATGCGATGTTCTTTATGCAGGAGGACAGCGTGATTACGATGCTCAACTCCAAGCAGGCGCAGTATATGATGGTGACAATGAAAAACGGCACGGCCGAGCGGCTCAAGTATTACGAGACCGTGGAAAGCGACGCCTTTCCGGTGTTTGACCTGCCGCGCGACAAGCAGCGCCTCAAGGGCTTCAAGTGGCGCTTGAGCGAGCAGCCCAAGAGCCGCATGGAAATCACCGACCGCACGCTGCGCTACTCCAGAAGGGCCTCTTATGCCGCCAACAAACTGCCGGTGTTCCGCCGCACTAATCTATATTTCGACGATTATATGAAGGATATATACCTTCAGATAGAGCAGAGGGCGCAACAGGCTATAGAAGAGCAGGCGCGCCGCGATTCGCTTGAGGCGGCAAGTCAGGAGCAGCTTTCTCTCGCTTCTGCCGACACCACGGCAGGCATCGCCGCAGCATTTGACCGTGGCGGGGACATCATAATCGATTCTCTCGCGGCTCTCAAGCCCGCCCCCGACACAGCCTCGCGCGACAGCCTGAACCGGGTGTCGGCAGCGCTGAGGGAGCGCGACTCGCTCGCAGCAGAGGCTGAAAAAGCGGCCAGGGCGGCACAGGCGGTGCGCGACAGCCTTATGGGCCGTCCCAAGCCGGCAATGCAGGAGCTCGCGCTGGAGGGTCTTGAAACTCACTCCGATGAGGGCTTCGTGGAGATTAAGATCGGCGGCGGCCAAGACAAAAAACTCACATTTAAAGAGAAGCGCGCCATCCGCCGGGCAGAGCGTGCGGCGCGCCGAGCAGAGCGCAAGGCCATAAGGGCCGCCCGCCGGGCAGAGCGCCGTGCGGCGCGCGAAGCCCGTCAGGCAGAGCGGGCCCCGAGCGCGTCAGAAGTTGACAATACCGATTAAAAAACCGATAATATGGAAAACAAAGGCACATTCTATTCGGGCCTAGCAATTATGGTCGGGCTCATCTTTGTGGGAATAAGCATCCCCAAAGCTGTCAAGATTTTGGACTCCTCCAAGCGCATCGTGAGCGTCCGCGGCCTCAGCGAAAGGGAGGTTGCGGCAGACAAAGTAATCTGGCCGCTGCAATACAGTGTTGCGGGCGACGACATCGACGTCCTCTACAAGGAGCTGGAGCAGAAAAACGCGAAACTTGTCGCCTATCTCAACAACGGGGGCATCGAAGCATCGGAAATTTCCGTTGCAGTTCCCGACATTTCGGATCTCTACACCCAGGAGTATGGCGGAAACAACCGCCGCTACCGCTATGTGGTGAAATCCACCGTTATAGTAAGCACCGACAAGGTGGACAAAGTGCTTGATTTGCGCTCCCGCCAGAACAGCCTTATTCCTGCAGGCATCACCCTGCAGAGCGGCTGGGGCACCGAGCCTGCATTCAGCTTTGAGTCTCTGAACGACATCAAGCCGGAGATGATAGAGGAGGCCACCCGCAACGCCCGCGTCTCCGCCCAGAAGTTTGCCGACGATTCCGAGAGCAAGCTGGGCAAGATACGCCAGGCGAGCCAGGGCTACTTCACAATCGAGGACCGCGACTCCAACACGCCCAACATAAAAAAGGTGAGAGTTGTGACAAATGTCGTATATTCGCTGACGAAATAGTTTAGGTTATATGGAAACGCGAGGGCCGCATCCCGCTGGGGGCGGCCCTCGTTTTTTTTAATCGATATAATTGAGTAAATTCGCCCGATTTTCTAATTCACTTTTTTCTTTATGGAAAACAAATTGCAAGAACTTACCGACAAGCTTTATAATGAGGGGCTTGCGAAGGGGAAGAAAGACGCCGACAATTTGCTTGCGCAGGCAAAAGAGCAGGCAGAAGAGATAGTGGCCCGCGCAAAGGAGCAGGCGGAGAGCATAGTTTCCGCCGCCCGCAAAGAGGCCGAGGATCTCAAAGTGAGGGTGGAGGGGGACATAAAGATGGCATCTTCACAGACTCTGGCGGCGCTTCGCGGCAAGATAGAGAATATGATAGAGGCCGGCGCGATAGGTTCCAAGGTAGAAGCGACCCTTTCTGACAAGCAGTTCGTGGGCAAACTCATAAACACGGTGGCTGCCGCGTTCAAGGCTGACGGCGGCGCCGCGGATCTGGAGGTGATACTCCCTTCCGAGATGAAGAGTTCGCTCAAAGAGTTTCTTGCCGGCAGCATAGATGCCGAGCTGGCCAAATCGCTCAGCTTCAGCTTCAGCGATGCCATAGGCGGAGGCTTCCGCATCGCTCCCCGTGGGAGGGGATATTACATCGACTTTTCCGATGAGAGCTTTAAGGAGTTGCTGGGCAGCTACCTGCGCCCCGCAACCACCAAAATCCTGTTCGGCAAACAGAGCGTCTGATGGACAATTATCCATACATAATCGCCGGGCTGCCCGATCTGGCCCTCGATTTTGAAAAGCACAACTACGACTACCCGTTCATCAGGGAGAACATATTCTTCTCTCTGAGCGAGGAGGATCGCCGGCTGGTGGAGTGGCTGGAGTCAGGCTTCAGGGAGGAAAACCTCACCCCCGACTTCTACCGTGCCGCCAAGCGCTGCGGCAACCGGTTCATCCGCGAGTATTTCGCGTTTGACTTTCTGCTGCGCAGCGAGAAGGTGGCCTACCTTGAAAAGCGGGAGACCGACGCCGACTTTGAAGAGAAGGAGGCGCTGCGCAAGGCGTTTGCACTGCCCGACATATTCAAGCGCGAGCAGGCCATCAGCGCCGTGGTGTGGAACAAGATAGAGCAGATGACCATTATGGAGCTGTTCAACATCAATGTAATTCTCGCCTTTTTGGCAAAGTTCCACATAATCGCCCGCTGGAGCCGTCTGGACACGGACACCGGGCGGCGGCTTTTTGCCGATTTCGTGAAAGAGATCGATTCGACTTACAATAAAAACAAGATAGAATAGCAGATATATGAAGACAACCGGCGTTGTTACAGGCATCATCTCCAACCTCGTCACCATTGAGTTCGAAGGGCACGTGGCGGAGAATGAGATCTGTTACATTGATTTAAACGGCGTCAAGCTGATGGCCGAGGTCATCAAGGTGACCGGCAAGAGTGCCTTTGCCCAGGTGTACGAGAGTACCCGAGGCTTGCGTCAGGGAGACAAGGTGGAATTTGACGGCCATATGCTCGAGGCCGTGCTTGGCCCCGGACTGCTCTCCAGCAGTTACGACGGCCTGCAGAACAACCTCGCCACAATGGAGGGGGTTTTCTTGAGCCGCGGCGAGTACACCTCCCCGCTGGACCACGACAAACTCTGGGACTTCACCCCCATTGCGGCCCCCGGCGACAAGGTGGAGGCGGCTTCCTGGCTTGGTGAGGTCAAGGAGGGCTGGCTGCCTCACAAAATTATGGTGCCATTCTCTTTCAAGGGGACTTACACCGTAAAGCGCGTGGCTGCAAAGGGACAGTATAAGATAGACGACACCGTGGCCGTGGTTACCGATGCCAAAGGCAACGACATCAATGTCACTATGGTGCAGCGCTGGCCCGTAAAGGTGGCGATCGGCGGATATAAGGAGAAGCCGCGCCCCTACCGCATAATGCAGACTCACCAGCGCGCCATTGACACCTTCAACCCCATCGCCGAAGGGGGTACGGGGTTCATCCCCGGCCCGTTTGGCTGCGGCAAAACGGTGCTCCAGCACGCCATAGCCCGCCACGGCGACGCCGAAGTGATAGTGATGGCGGCCTGCGGCGAGCGCGCCAACGAGGTGGTGGAGATTTTCAAGGAGTTCCCCGAACTCATAGATCCGGCCACCGGCCGCTCCCTGATAGAGCGCACCACCATAATCTGCAACACCTCCAATATGCCCGTGGCCGCCCGTGAGGCCTCTGTCTATACGGCTATGACCATCTGCGAGTATTACCGCGCAATGGGGCTCAAGGTGCTGCTGCTGGCCGACTCCACATCCCGCTGGGCGCAGGCGCTGCGCGAGATGTCCAACCGTATGGAGGAGCTGCCCGGTGCTGACGCCTTCCCCGTGGATCTCTCGTCCATCATATCCAACTTCTACGCCCGCGCCGGCATAGTCAAGCTTGGCAACGGCACAACCGGCAGCGTGACCTTCATCGGCACGGTGTCGCCCGCCGGCGGCAACCTCAAGGAGCCTGTCACCGAGTCCACCAAAAAGGCGGCCCGCTGCTTCTACGCCCTTGAGCAGGCGCGCGCCGACAGCAAGCGCTACCCCGCCATCAACCCGCTCGACTCATATTCCAAATATCTCGAATATCCCGAAATTATCGAATACCTGGACAAGACGGTGCGTCCAGGCTGGGTGGAGGATGTGCTGCGCGCCAAGAACATCGTGCGCCGCGGCAAGGAGATGGCAGAGCAGATAAACATTCTGGGCGACGACGGCGTCCCTTTGAGCTACCACGAGACCTTCTGGAAGTCGGAACTCATCGACTATGTGATACTGCAGCAGGATGCGTTCGACGATGTGGACAGCAGCACCGCCATAGAACGTCAGGAATATATGCTCACCAAGGTGCTGGAGGTCTGCGACAGGCAGTTCGACTTCGAGTCGTTCGAGGAGTGCGCAAACTTCTTCAAGGAGCTCATCAATGTCTTCCGCCAGGTCAACTACTCCCCCTGGAAGAGCGAACAGTTCGAGAAATACATAGGTCAATTAAACAATATCCTCTCCGATGGCAACAAATAACGCTTTTGCAAGAACATACATTCAGCTTGATTCCATCACCAAGGCGACGGTTTCGCTCCGCGCCGAAGGAATCAGCAACGACGAGATGGCCAGTGTGGACGGCCGCCTCGCCCAGGTTGTGAAAATCAAGGGCGACACGGTGACGCTGCAGGTTTTCTCCGGCACGGAGGGAATCCCCACTAATGCACAGGTCAAGTTCTTTGGAGAGGCTCCCTCGCTAAGGGTGAGCGACGATCTTGCCGGCCGCTTCTTTGACGCGTACGGCAATCCGCTTGACGGCGGCCCCCGGGTGGAGGGAGAGAAGCGCTTTATCGGCGGCCCGTCGGTGAACCCTTACCGCAGGCGTCAGCCCTCGCAGCTGATTCCCACCGGCATCGCCGGCATCGACCTCAACAACACTCTGGTCTCCGGCCAGAAGATTCCCTTCTTTGCCGACCCCGACCAGCCTTACAACCAGGTTATGGCGCAGGTGGCCCTCCGCGCCGATGTGGACAAGATCATCCTGGGCGGTATGGGACTCAGCAACGACGACTACCTCTACTTCAAGCAGGCATTCGAGTCGGCCGGCGCTCTGAGCAAGATCATCAGTTTTGTGAACACCACCGACCAGCCTCCCGTGGAGCGCCTGCTGATTCCCGATATGGTGCTCACCGCAGCCGAATATTTTGCCGTGGACAAGCACGAGAAGGTGCTGGTGCTGCTCACCGATATGACCCTCTACGCCGATGCCCTCTGCATCGTGTCCAACCGTATGGATCAGATTCCCTCCAAGGACTCGATGCCAGGCTCGCTCTATTCTGACCTTGCCAAGATTTACGAAAAGGCGGTGCAGCTGCCCGACGGCGGTTCCATCACCATCATAGCGGTGACAACCCTCAACGACGGCGACATCACCCACGCCATCCCCGACAACACCGGATACATCACCGAGGGGCAGCTGTTCCTGCGCAACGACACCGACACGGGCAAGGTCATAATCGACCCCTTCCGCAGCCTCTCCCGACTCAAGCAGCTGGTGATAGGCAAGCAGACCCGCGAAGACCACAGCCAGGTGATGAACACCGCCGTGCGCCTCTACGCCGATGCGGCCAACGCCAAGACCAAGCTGGAGAATGGTTTTGACCTCTCCGACTATGACAGGCGCTGTCTGGACTACGCCAGGGAGTATTCCACCAAACTGCTGGCAATTGACGTGAACATCACGATAGACGAGATGCTCGACACCGCCTGGGGCCTGTTCAGGAAATACTTCACCAAGACCGAAACCGGCATCAAGGAGTCCCTCGTTCAGAAATACTGGAAAGACTAAACCTGATGGCCATAAAGTATCAATACAACAAGACATCGCTCACGGATCTCGGCCGCCAGCTGAAGATCCGCACCCGTGCGCTGCCCACCTTGAAAAACAAAGAGTCGGCGCTGCGGGCGGAGGTCAAGCACGCCAAAGAGCAGGCCGAGAGCCTCTCTGAGCAGTATCAGCGGGCGCTTACAAGCTACGACTATATGGCCGGCCTCTGGAACGAGTTCGAGGCTAACCTGATTGCCGTGGAGGGCGTGGAGCTGGAGACCGTGAAGGTTGCTGGTGTAAAGACCCCGGCACTCAAGGAGATAAACTACAGCGTGAAGCCCTTCGACACCTTTGCCAAGCCTATGTGGTACAGCGAAGGGGTGGAGATTCTCAAGAATCTGGCCCGCATCGGCATCGAATCGCAGATTCTTTTGGAGAAGTCGCGCATCCTGGATTTCCAGCGCAAGAAGACCACCCAGAAGGTGAACCTCTACGAGAAAGTGCAGATTCCGGGCTATCAGGAGGCGATGCGCAAGATAAAACGTTATATGGAAGATGAGGAGAACATCTCCAAGGCTTCCCAGAAAATTGTAAAGACCCGCCACGCGGCAGAAGAGGAGGAGGAGATGCGGTAATGGTAGAGAAAATGACCAAATACTCCTTTGTCCTGCTCAGCGGGGACAAGGAGAAATTCCTGAGCGATGTCGCCGCCCTGGGAGTGGTGGACATAAGCCGCTCAAGCAAGCCTGTCGACGGCGAATCCGCCCGGATTCTGGCCGAGGCTACCGAGATCAAGCAGCGGATATCTTCTCTCGAGAGCGAGACCAGCGAAGAGCTGGTGAAACTCAAGGAGGAGGCTGCGGCCGCCAAGAAGCAGTACACCGAAGCCGCCCCCTGGGGGTCATTCTCCGCAGAGGCGCTGGATAACCTGCGCTCGCAGGGGCTTCAGCTGCACTTCCACGCGATTGCAAGCAAGAAGTTCTGCATCGGTTGGGAGAGCGAGATACCTCTGAGCGTAATCAGCCGCGAAGCAGGTATGACATATTTTGTGACAGTGCTGCAAGGCGGCGAAACGCTTCCACGCGAGTTGCAGAGCTGCGAGGTTGCCGCCCCCGAGACGGGCGCCGAGGCCCTCAAGGCCAAATGGGAGAGCCTGGAGGCGGAATGCCTGAGCACACTGGAACAGATCCGCGAGGCTAAAAAAAGTCAGCTGCCCGCCTTGAGAGAAGAATACGGCAAGGTTATGGGCCGTCTGGACCGCTACCTGGCCGGAGCGGCAGGCAGCGATGCTGCGGAAGGCACCCTCACGGTGTTCGTGGGCTTTGCCGCGAAGAGCGAGGAGAGCCGCCTCAAGGCCGAATTCGACAAGATGGATATGGTGTATCTCTGCGAAGACGCCTGCGAGGAGGACAATCCCCCCATCAAGCTGCACAACAACAGATATTCCCGCGAATTCGAGCGCATTACCGGAATGTACGGGATGCCGGTTTACGGCGAAGTGGACCCGACCCCGGTGATTTCCATATTCTTCCTGCTTTTCTTTGCGATGTGCATGGGCGATGCCGGCTACGGCATCCTGCTGATACTCTTTGGAGTAGCGATGAACAAGAAGTGGATTCAGGTGGAGATGTTCTCCGGCCTGGGCACCCTCATCAGTTATTTGGGCATCGCCACTTTGGCGGTGGGCCTGGTGATGGGCTCGGCGTTCGGTATGGATCTGCGGCAGGCTGCCTTCGTGCCCGACTGCCTCAAGAGCTGTATGCTGCCCGCCAAGTTCCCCGGCACCACCTATGATTATTGTATGGTGCTCTCCCTTATCATCGGCATAGTGCACCTCTGCCTGGCAATGACGGTCAAGGCGGTGTCGTTTACCAAGCGGTTCGGCCTCAAGACCACAATCAGCGCCTGGGGCTGGCTGATACTGATAGTCGGAGGCATTGCCGTGGGGCTGCTGGCTCTGGGCAAGGTGGTCTCCCCTAATGCGACCCGCTGGGCCATAATCATAATCGGCGGCATAAGCGCCCTTGCCATATTCGTGTTCAACACCCCCGGGCGCAACCCGCTCATCAACATCGGCGCGGGTCTTTGGGATGCCTATCAGATGGTGACGGGCGTGCTGGGCGATGTGCTCAGCTATATCAGGCTCTATGCCCTCGGCCTTGCCGGCGGTATGCTGGGCGGCGCCTTCAACACTCTGGGTCTGATGGTGCTGGGCGACGGCGGCATTCCAAGGTGGATATTCTGCATACTGGTGCTCCTTATAGGGCACGTGCTCAACTTGCTTATGAGCTGCCTGGGCGCCTTTGTGCACCCCCTGCGACTCAATTTTCTTGAGTATTTCAAGAACTGCGGCTTCGAAGGGGCCGGCGTTAAGTACAATCCATTGAAAAATAATAACTAATAAAATATCACAATTATGATCAACACAATTCTCGGTTATCTCGGATTCGGCCTTATGCTGGGCCTGGCCGGTATCGGCAGTTCAATCGGCACCACCATTGCGGGCAACGCGGCGGAGGGTGCCCTCAAAAAGAACGCGGAAAAGGCGTCAACCTATATGATCCTCTCCGCCTTGCCCGCAACTCAGGGTATCTACGGTTTCGTGGCCTTTTTGATGTGGATGGGCAAGGACTTCGCAGGCCAGGGGCCGCTGCTCTTCGGTGTAGGTCTGGCTGTGGGCACCGTCTGCCTCATCTCGGCAATCCGCCAGGGTCAGGTCTGCGCCAACGGTATCATCGGCATCTCGCAGGGTCACGACGTGATGACTCAGACTCTCATCTACGCCGCTCTCCCCGAGTTCTATGCCATCCTCTCGCTGGTTGCGGCGCTGATGATATAATACTCTACCGCTCCGGGTGGTATTTGAGAATGCTCTCCTGCCACTTGGCGGAGTCTATGTGGGTGTAAATTTCTGTGGTGAGGATGGACTCGTGGCCCAGCATCTGCTGGACTACGCGCAGATCCGCCCCGTTCTCCACCAGATGGGTGGCGAAAGAGTGGCGGAAGGTGTGGGGGGAGATTTTCTTCCCGATGCCCGCAGTCTTTGCCTGGTTGCCCACAATAGTAAACACCATCTGCCGGGTCAGCGGCTTGCCGCGCCGGTTCAGAAACAGAAAATCTTCCAGGCCACGCTCTATCTTCAGCATTTTGCGCTGCTGCAGATAGAGCGTGACCGCGTTTATGGCATACTCGCCCACCGGCACCAGGCGCTGCTTGCTTCCCTTGCCCAGCACGCGTATGAAGCCTTCGTCAAAAAATAGGTCGGAGAGCTTGAGTCCGATAAGCTCGCTGACCCGCAGCCCGCAGGAGTAAAGCATCTCCAGCATAGCCTTGTTGCGGTGCCCCTCCTTTTTGGTAAGGTCTACCGAGTCGATGATGGCCGCAACCTCCTCCACGGAGAGCACTACCGGCAGGTAGAGCTGCATCTTTGGGGAGTCCAGTGCGTCGCATGGCGATTTATCCAGCCCCGTTTCCCGCTGCAGATAGTCGTAAAACGACTTGAGCGAGCTTATGGCGCGGGCTTGCGAACGTTTGGATATCTCCCGCTCTGATAGGGCGGCCACAAAGCGGCACAGGTCATCGCCGCTGGCCTGTGAGGGGGAGGCTACCTTGCTCTCCCGCAAGAAGTCCATCAGGGAGGCGACATCGCGGCAGTAGCCTTCTATCGTGTTGGGCGACATCGACCTCTCGAACAGCAGCCAGCTGCGGTAGCCTGAAAGAGCCTCGCTGAAGCAGTCCGGGGGCATAGTTATTTCTTCTTTTTGAATTCGGGACAGAGACCGCTGAGACCGCAGCTGCCGCAGAGCGGACGCTGCGCCTTGCACACATAGCGGCCGTGCAGCAGCAGCCAGTGATGGGCCGCCGGACGCTTTTCGGGGGGGATGCCGGCGGTGAGATCCTTCTCCACCGCAAGCGGGGTGCTCCCCTGCGAGAGTCCCAGCCGGTGCGCCACCCGCAGCACGTGGGTGTCCACGGCAATCACCCCATCGCCGTAGAGTACGCTGCAGACCACATTGGCGGTCTTGCGTCCGACTCCGGGCAGCTGCTGCAGATCGGCTGAGCTGCGCGGCACTTCGCCGCCAAAGTCGCTGCAGATCATACGGGCGGCCTCCACAATGTGACGGCACTTGCTGTTGGGGTAGGAGACTGTCTTGATATATGGCAGCACGGCTTCAAAGCCCGCCCCGGCCATCTGCTGCGGGGTGGGGAAGGCCTCGAACAGCGCCGGGGTCACCATATTGATGCGCCTGTCGGTGCACTGCGCCGAGAGCATCACCGCCACGAGCAGCTGCCAGGGGTTCTCGAAATGCAGCTCCGGCTGCGGCGCGGGCATATTCTCTTCGAACCAGCCTATGATTTTTCCGTATTGAGGCTTCATTCTACAGTGTGAGGTCGATTATGTCCTGGTCGCGCTCTATCTCGCGGCAAGTGCACTCCCGGCACACAAACACCCGGCCGGGGTATTTGCTGATGAGTCCTGTGTTGTGGGTCACTATCACGATTGCTGTTCCCTGCCCGCGGTTGATGCCGGTGAGCAGCTCCATAATCCCTTCTGCCGTCTCGCCGTCCAGATTGCCGGTGGGCTCGTCGGCCAGAATCACTTCCGGGGAGTTGAGAAGCGAGCGGGCGATGGCCACGCGCTGCTGCTCGCCTCCCGAGAGCTGGTGGGGCATCTTGTGCGCCTTGCTGGTGAGCCCCACCCGCTCCAGCACATTGGAGATGCACTCCTCTATGGCGCGCTTGTCCTTCCAGTCGGTGCTGCGCAGCACAAACTCCAGATTGTCGTGCACCGTGCGGTCCATAAGCAGCTGGAAGTCCTGGAACACCACGCCGAGGCTCCGCCTGAGGTATGGAATTTGCTTACGGGGTATGCCGACAAGATTGAAGCCGCCCACTCTGGCGCATCCGCCGCTGACCTTGTTTTCCGCCGTAAACGAGCGCAAAATGGAGGTTTTGCCGCTCCCGACCCTGCCTGTGAGATATACGAAATCGCCCCTGCAGAGGGTGAAGTTGAGGTCGGCGATAACGAGGTTGTCCCCGTTGTTGATATCCACGTGGGAGAATTCAATCAGTGGTGTGCTGTCAATCATAAGGCGAAATTAGAAAAAATAGCGTAATTTTGGCTCTACTATCTTTTTAAGGGTAATGCGAAAGAAACTTATAATCGGCGCCGCGGCAGCTCTTCTGCTGCTCGATTGCCAGAGCGCCGGCGCCCAGACTAAAGGGGGCGAAAACTTTGCCGAGCGTCTGGAGCAGGCAAAGGAGCTGTACAACAATGAGATGTATGTGTCCGCAGAGAAGCTGCTTGACGATTTGGCGCTGGATATGCCCGACAAGCGCTCGCTGCTCTATTCTGAGGTTATGGCCAACAAGATAATGTGCGCCATAGCGCTGGGCCGCGAAGATGTGGACGGTCTGGTGAAGAATCTGGAGATAGACTTCCCCAACGACCCGCAGCTGGCGGTGCTCAAGATGAACTTGGCCGACGCCAAGTTCGACAGCCAGGAATACACCGACGCCCTGGTGATGTACGAGGGCATCAGGCCGCGCAATCTCTA
Organism: Bacteroidaceae bacterium; assembly: GCA_963662035.1. Taxonomy (GTDB): domain Bacteria; phylum Bacteroidota; class Bacteroidia; order Bacteroidales; family UBA932; genus Equibacterium. The sequence goes on from CAVLDO010000003.1 coordinate 20,377, forward strand.
CCGCAGCGCCCGCACTCCGTTTTACTTCAAGAGGTCCTATTGCAGCATCTATGCCGGCAAGTACGATGCCGCGCTGGAGGGTTTCCAGAAGGTCATCGGGCAGAAGGAGTCGCAATACACATACCCCTCCATCTACTATTCTGGCTATGTGAACTATCTGGAAAAGCGTTTCGAAGACGCCGTTTCATATTTTGAGATAGCGCAGAAGGATTCGCGCTTCAGCCTCCTCTCGGAATACTATATGGTGGAGTGCAAGTTTATGATGAAGGACTACGACTATGCCATAGAGAACGGCCCCAAGCTCTACTCCAGGGTCAACAAACAGCAGAAGGCCGACCTGAGCCGCATTGTGGCGGAGTCCTACTTCGGCAAGGGAGACAACGCCGAGGCTATGCGCCACCTCACGCAATATATGAAGTCGGGGGTCAAAATCACCCGCAAGGATCACTACCTCTACGGCGTGCTCTCCTATTCGCTGGGCGATGTGAACAAGGCGGTGGAAGAGCTGGGCAAGGTGGCCGGCGGCGACGACGTGTTGGGGCAGAGCGCCTATTACTATCTGGGCAACTGCTTTCTCAAGCGGCGCAACAAGATGGCGGCGCTGGAGGCCTTCAAGTCGGCTTCAGAGATGGGCTTCGACGCTCTTGTGGAGGAGGACGCCCTCTTCAACTACGCCAAGCTGAGCTACGATGTCAATTCCGATATGTCGGTGTTCCACAAGTTTGTGGAGCGCTACCCCGACAGCGGCAAGGGGGACATCATCGACTCCTATGTGGCCGCTTCGTCGCTCGAAAACAAAGACTACGAGAGCGCCATCACCGCCCTGCACAGGATAGGCAAGCCCACTGCGGCCGACAACTGCAACCTGCAGAAGGCCCTGCTGCTGCGCAGCGTGGATCTTATCAACAACGGCGGTTACCGCGCCGCCGCGCCGCTGCTGGAAGAGGCCGTGATGCTTGATTCGGGGCAGATGACCACCGATGTGGCCCGCTTCTATCTGGCGGAGTGCAACTATGCCGAGGGCAACTACAAGTCGGCCCTCTCGCTGCAGAACTCGCTGCTGCTGACCCCCTCCTTTATGGAGACCGACCTGGGTCGGGAGCTTAACTACAATGTGGCCTACACCCACTTCAAGCTGGGGGACTTTGCCTCTTCCGAGACCTACTTCAGCCGCTTCCTCCAAGGTGAGAAAGGGGTGCGCAGCGCCGCCGTCAAGGATGCCGGCGTGCGCCTGGCCGACTCTTACTTTATGCAGAAGAAGTATGCCGACGCCGCCTCGCAGTACGAGAGCGTGGCATCGTCCTATTTAGACGATGACCTCTATCCGCTCTATCAGGCATCGCTGGCCTACGGCTTGAGCGGCAGCGAGGCCAAAAAGCAGAATATGCTGGAGAGGGCCATACGCAAGAACACATCCTCGCCGCTCTATATGACCTCCCTCTACGAGTTGGGACGCTCTTATGTGGGCAGCGGCAAGACTGCCAAGGCCAAGAGCATCTTCAAGGACATAATCTCCAGGCGCGACAGCGATTACTACGGCAAGGCGCTGCTTGAGATGGCTATGATAAGCGCCAACGCGGGCGAATACGGCCAGGCGATCTCCTATTACGACAAGGTGGTGCGCCAGCTGCCCGGCAGCGCAGACGCCACCAACGCCCTCTCCGGTATGGAGAGCGTGTACCAGCTGCAGAACAAGCCCTCGGAATATCTGGCCTACCTGGACAAGATGGGCCTTTCCGGCATAAAGACCGCCGGCGAGAAAGAGTCGATGATATTTGCCGCCGCAGAGCAGATTTACCTCTCCGGCAACTATTCCAACGCGCTGCGTTCGCTGCGCTCCTATGTGGACAATTACCCGCAGGGCGTCAACCTGGGCCAGGCATACTACTATATGGGCGAATCCTATCTCAAGCAGTCGCGCAAGGAGTTTGCCGCCGACGCGTTCGAGAAGGCAGTGGAGTGCGGCGCGGGCGACTACACCGAGGCCGCAGTGGGCAATTATGCCGACATCACCTACAGCCTGGGGCAGTATTCCAAGGCTTCTGCCGCTTACGAGAAGCTGCTGGGCATCTGCGCCGACGACTCCGCCAAGGCGCAGGCGCGCCTGGGCATAGTCAAGTCGGAATATGGCGACCGCCACTATATGCGGGCCATAGGCCAGGCGCAGAAGCTGCACGCGGAGGGTGCCGACGAGGCCACCTGCCGCGAGGCGGACTTCATCACCGCCAAGTCGTACATAGTGCTGGGCAACCGCGAGGAGGCACGCCCCATATTCACCTCCCTTGCGGCCGATGTCAGCGATGCGATAGGGGCGGAGAGCAAATACATCCTCATTTCCGACACCTACAATTCGGGCGATTTCGCCTCTCTGGAGCAGATGGTATATGACTTTGCCGACACAGGCACCGACCAGGTGTACTGGCTGGCCAAGAGCTTCATAGCGCTGGGCGATTCGTTTGCCGACCGTGCCGACTACGAGCAGGCAACGGCCACCTGGCAGAGCATCAGCGACAATTACAAGTCCACCGGGGCCCAGGACGATGTTCCGGAGCAGGTGGAAATGAGACTTAAGAGAATAAAGGACAAGAGTTCAGCGAAATAGTGATGAAAAGGATATTGACACTTGCGGCATCGCTGCTGCTCTGCAGCGGACTGTATGCCCAGATAGACCCTACGGTCGAGGTCAGCAGGAACTATAAGGTTAATGTCGCCGACATAGAGAAACCGATTGCGCCCGATTTCTTTGTGGACGACTCCCTGCAGAAGTTTGATGTGGCCTTCGACTACTCCATTTTTGAGCGGCCCTACACGGACCTCTACGAATTCACCCCTTATCAGACCGACAGCATAAGCAAGGTGGTCCGCCGCCGTCCGCCCCGCATGATGGTGCAGGCGGGCACCCAGTTCCCCTTCTCGCCCGAGGTTATGTTCCGCTCGCAGCTGGTGACAAAGCCCCGCCTCAACGTGGGCATAGACGCCGACTTCCGCACTCTGATGAACAAGATGGACTATTTGGGAGAGGAGAAGGCGCTCTCCACCGACCGTTTGGGAGCGGGGGTCGGGGCACACCTCAAGCACGCCTGGAGCACCGGAGAACTTACCGCCGGAATCGGGGTCAAGATGGATGCCTACAACGACGAGTACGCCTCTAACGAACTGACCCACAATATGACTTTGGGCAACTTGTTTTTCCATCTGACCAGCGCCAATCCCACGGAAAACAGCGTGTTCTACACTCTCGACTTCAATTATGCCGCGGCGGCCAAGACTCTGGGCGGCCTGCCGGAGCTGGACACGACCTACAATAATTCCCGGATGTCCCTCAAGGGCACCATCGGCTCCTCATTCGACAAGCACCGCGTGTATGTGAATATGGTGTATCAGACCGCGATTTCTGGCAAGGGGGAGAGCAAGGTCAATGTGGGCCTGCTGGAGTTTATGCCGGTATATGAATATGCGCAGGGACGCTTCAAGGTGAGAGCGGGGGCCCGCTTCGGCAACAAGTACATCGGCACCGACGCCTCCACCACCATCCATCCCGAGGCGGACTTCAAACTGGAGCTGCTCAAGAACAACCTTTGGATTAGAGCCATCGTCTCCGGCGGCAACGAACTCAACTCGCTTGTGGATTATATCGCGGACGCCCCCTGGCTGTGCAGCGGACTTGAAAAATCAGAAGCCACCGCCACCGATGCCATAGGGGTGCGCAATCTTGAGAGCAAGCTCTCGCTCGAGAGCATAATAGCCGGCCGCTTTGCCTTCTCGCCCTATGTGGCCTTCAACAATTACAGCCACAAGATGCAGTTGCACACGGTGTTCTCCTCCACCGGTCTTCCGCTGCTGCTGCCCCTGTATTCCGACTACAAGGTGGCGCAGCTGGGATTCGAAACATCCTGGAAGTCCAAAAACCTCACGGTAAACGCCAATCTCAACCACAACAACGCCTACAACGGCACCGAAGAGCCGGTGAATATGATTGCAGACTGGACCTGGGGCGCATCTATGGAGTTCAATGTAAAGCGCCGCGTGTTCGTGAACGCATCCTATGCCTATGAAAGCAGCCGCCGGGCCTGGGAGGGTGAGATTCCCGACTACAAAGACCTCTCGGTGACGCTCACCGGGGTTATCAACCGCCACATCTCTGCCTATGTAAAAGGGGGCAACCTGCTGGACAATATGAATTACCGCTTCTATGCGATTCCGGAAATCGGCCGCAATATCGGCGGGGGTGTCAGGATTAATTTTTAGAGGTTTCCAATTTTTAGTATCTTTGTCAGATGCTATTGTGCGGCGCAAAAGTTTCGCTGAACCGTACAATGCTCAAATGAAGTAGAAACTGACAGTCGGCGAAACTTTAGATATGAAAGAAGAAACAGAAGCAAAAGAGCGGGCGGCACAAGAATATTCCGCATCCAGCATACAGGTTCTCGAAGGCCTTGAGGCGGTGCGCAAGAGACCTTCGATGTATATCGGAGATGTATCTGCCCGCGGTTTTCATCATTTGGTATATGAGGTGGTGGACAACTCCATCGACGAGGCTCTCGCGGGCTTCTGCACCGATGTCGAGGTCGCCATTCTGGAGGGCGATTCCATCCGCGTGAAGGACAACGGCCGCGGTATTCCTGTGGGTATGCACGAGAAGGAGCACCGCTCCGCCCTTGAGGTCGTGCTCACGGTGCTGCACGCCGGCGGCAAGTTCAGCAAGAACAGCTACAAGGTTTCCGGCGGTCTGCATGGTGTGGGCGTCTCCTGCGTGAACGCCCTCAGCGACCATCTCACCGCAGAAATCCACCGCGAAGGCAAGAAGTTTATCCAGGAGTATTCCAAGGGCAAGCCGCTCTATAACGTAAAGGAGATTGGAGATGCCGACGACACGGGCACTATAATCACTTTTCATCCCGATCCCGAAATATTCAGCGTGTCGGTCTATGACTACGACACCATCGCCGACCGTCTGCGCGAGCTGGCCTACCTCAACAAGGGGGTACGCCTGATACTCAAGGATTTCCGTCCCCGAAAGGATGACGAGGGCAACCCTGTCTCAGAGCCCCGCACCGATGTGTTCTATTCCGAGAAGGGTCTGGTGGAGTTCATCAACTATCTTGACGGCACCCGCGAGAAACTCTGCGAAAGCGCCATCTATCTGGAGACCGACAAGGTGATTCCGATAGAGGTGGCGATGCAGTACAACACCGGTTTCACGGAGAACATCCACTCTTACGTAAACAACATCAACACAATAGAGGGCGGTACTCACCTGAGCGGTTTCCGCCGCGGACTCACCACCACCCTCAAGAGCTACGCCGACAAGAACGGCTTTTTGGAGAAACTCAAGTTTGACCTGGACCCCAGCGACTTCCGCGAGGGGCTCACGGCGGTGATTTCGGTGAAGGTGGCCGAGCCGCAGTTCGAGGGTCAGACCAAGACCAAGCTGGGCAACAGCGAGGTGATGGGCCTGGTGTCCACGGCTGTCAGCCAGGCGCTTGAGGCTTATCTCGAAGAGCATCCCAAGGATGCCCGCCTCATCATAGACAAGGTGATTCTGGCAGCCACCGCCCGTCACGCAGCACGCAAGGCGCGCGAGATGGTGCAGCGCAAAACGGTGATGTCAGGCGCAGGGCTCCCCGGCAAGCTTGCCGACTGCACCAGCCGCGACCCCGCCAAGTGCGAGATATTCCTGGTGGAGGGAGACTCCGCAGGCGGCACGGCCAAGATCGGCCGCGACCGTATGTTCCAGGCAATCCTCCCGCTGCGAGGCAAAATCCTGAATGTGGAGAAAGCAATGGAACACCGCGCCTTCGAGAGCGAGGAAATCCGCAACATATACACTGCGCTGGGTGTCACCGTGGGTACCCCGGAGGATCCCAAGGCGCTCAACATAAGCAAGCTGCGCTACCACAAGATTGTGCTGATGACCGATGCCGATGTCGATGGCCGCCACATCAACACCCTTATCCTGACCCTGTTTTTCCGCTATATGCCCGATTTGCTCTACAACGGGTATGTATATCTGGCCACACCTCCCCTCTATCTTGTGAAGAAGGGTAAAGAGGAGGTTTACTGCTGGAGCGACGAAGAGCGCAGCGCGGCGGTGGAGCGTATGTCGGGCGGTCGCGGAGAGTCGGGCGTCAAGGTGCAGCGCTATAAAGGTCTTGGTGAAATGAGCGCGACCCAGCTGTGGGAAACCACAATGGATCCGGAGCACCGCATGATGAAGAGGGTGCACGTGGAAAACGCCGCCGAGGCCGACCGAATCTTCTCTATGCTGATGGGCGACGACGTACCGCCCCGCCGCGATTTCATAGAGCAGAACGCAAAATACGCTAACATTGACGCATAACAATCGAACGATATGGATATTTTTGAAAGAATAGCAAAAGATGCCGGCGGTCCGCTCGGCCAATACAGAGAAAAGGCGCAGGGGTACTTTATGTTCCCCAAACTTGAGGGGGAGATAGGCCCTCATATGAAGTTCCAGGGTGAGGATGTTCTCTGCTGGAGCCTCAACAATTACCTGGGGCTGGCCAACCATCCCGAGGTGCGCAAGGCCGATGCCGAGGCGGCCTCACGCTGGGGACTCGCTTACCCTATGGGAAGCCGTATGCTCACCGGCCACACTTCGCTGCACGAGCAGCTGGAGCGCGAGCTGGCAGACTTCGAGAAGAAGGAGGACGCCTTCCTCTTCAACTTCGGCTATCAGGGCATCGTGTCCACAATTCAGAGCCTGCTGACCCGCGCAGACGTGGTGGTGCACGACAAGGAGGCGCACGCCTGCCTGATAGACGGCTGCATGCTGGCCAGCAAGGCGGAGCGTCTTGCATACAAGCACAACGACATCAACCACTTCGAGAAGGTGATTCAGCACGCGCTTGAAATCACCGAAAAGACCCACGGCGGCATTCTGGTGATCACCGAAGGGGTTTACGGAATGACCGGCGCCCTGGGCAATCTGGGCGAGCTGGTGGAAATGAAGAAGAAATACCCCTTCCGCATACTTATCGACGATGCCCACGGTTTCGGCGTCACAGGCCCCACAGGCCGCGGCACCAGCGAGCATTTCGGGGTTATGGACGGGATTGACCTCTACATCGGAGCCTATGCCAAGTCTATGGCCGCAATCGGCGGTTTTGTGGCGGGCCCGCGCGACATCGTCAAATACCTGCGCTACAATATGCGCTCCCAGATTTACGCCAAGGCTCTGCCTATGGCGCTGGTGGAGGGCTGCCTCAAGCGTCTGGAGATCATCCGCAGCGAAGAGGGCGACCGTCTGCGCGCAAAACTGTGGGAAATCACCCGCGCGCTGCAGAAGGGCTTCCGCGACCTGGGCTTCGAAATCGGTCCCGCAGAGGCTTGCGTGACACCCGTGTTTATGGAGGCCAACCTGCCGCAGGCCACTAATATCGTGATTGACCTGCGCAAGCGCTATCATATCTTCTGCTCTATCGTGACCTGGCCGGTGGTGCCAAAGGGCATAGTGATGTTCCGTATCATCCCCACCGCAGCACACAGTATGGAGGATGTCCAGTATACTCTGGACGCTTTTGCGGATGTGCGCAAGAGGCTGCAGGCAGGCGAATATGCATCTGACAGCCTGCAGGATATGTCTATCTGAACGAAAGTTTAGAGTTTAATAATTGGTTATGGGTAAAGGGGGGCTTAAAAGCTCCCCTTTGTTTGTGTGCGGGAGCATCGCATCTGCCGGGCGGCGAGGCCGGCGGCTGGCAGACGCGGGCTATATGTCGTTGGAGGTGCGCAGGTCCTGGAAGCCTTCTCCCAGGATTTCTGCCGAGTCCAGCACATTCACAAAGGCGGTGGGGTCCAGCCGGGCCACCTTCTCTTTGAGCCGGATCATCTCGCGGCGGCCCAGAACCACATACAGTATGTCGCGTTCTTCGCCGCTGTAGAGTCCCTTGCCCGGAATCAGCGTGGCCCCGCGCCCCATATCGTTGAGTATGTAATTGCGTATGGCCTCGCTCTCGCGGGTGATTATCATCATGGTCTTGGCCCGCTTGGGACCCTCCAGAATAAGGTCAATGACCTTGCTGCACACAAAAATTATGACCCAGGAGTACATCGGCAGCTTCCAGTCGCCGAAGGCGAACACGGTGCTGAGCGTGATCATTCCGTCCACTATTATATTGCAGATGCCCATCGAGAGGTGGGTGTATTTGCGCATTATCATCGAGATTATGTCGCTGCCGCCGGTGGTGGCGTGCGAGCGGTACACAAGCCCCAGCCCCACGCCGTACACTATGCCGCCGAACACCGAGGCGATGATCTGATGCTGGAATGCGCCAATCTCCATAATCTCGGGCTCTATGAGCGAGGCGTAGCCGTACACGCGGTGCATAAGCTGCATAAAGAGAGGCAGCAGCACAGTGCTGACGATGGTTTTGACCCCGAAACGGTTGCCCAGCACAATGAATCCCAATATCAGCAGCGGAATATCCATACACAGGGCCACGAACTCGGTTTCGTAGCCCCAGAGGTGGTGGAACACCATACCGAGGCCGTAGGTGCCGCCCGGAGCGAATCCGTAGGGCTCCACCAGCATCACGGCGCCGGCGGCGTAGATAAAGTTGCCCAGCACCAGCGCGCCGTACTCCCTGATGCCTGTTTTGAGTTTTTCTGTCATAGGTCGGTTAAAGAAAAGAGCTGACTGTATGCAAACACCGTCAGCTCTGATTTGTGAGGTACCAAGCAGAATCGAACTGCTGTCCCAGGTTTTGCAGACCTGTGCCTAACCACTCGGCCATGGTACCATTGTTGAAACCGTGCGCTAAGATAGGCTAATTTTTCCAATTCACCAAGAATTGTTTACCTTTACACTCCTTATGAAGAAATTCCGCATACCTTTGCTGTTTGTGGGGGCGGCAATTTTGATGCTGTTGTTTTTCACGGACAGGAACAATTTCCGCTACCATTATCAGGTAGGGGGTACCTGGTATTATGAAACCCTCACAGCGACCTTCGATTTTCCCATTCTGAAAAGTCAGGACATGCTCTCGGCTGAGCGCGAGCAGAAATATGCCGAGAGCACCGACTGCTACCGCTGCGACGAAAATGTCGAGGGGCAGGCGCTGGCCGCGTTCTCCGGCTTCGGGGGCGACTATCTGAGCCGTGCGGCGCAGGCGTCACTCTCGCAGATTTATGCAGCCGGGGTGGTCTCCGCCCTCCACGGCAGCGGCGATATGGTGAGCATCCGCCGGGGCAAGAGCATAACCAAGATCCCCGCCAGCAACATATACACCACCGAGGAGGCCTCCCGCAAGTTTATGGCCGACTTGAGCGCGGCGGCGGCCAAAGTAGGCGCCGATTCGCTTTTGGTTCAGGGCTTGATTCCACGCGCGATAGTGCCTAACCTCTATTTTGACGAGCAGACCACCTCCAAGCTGGCCCGGCAGGCGATAGAGTCCGTCTCCCCCACCGACGGAATGGTTTATACCGGGCAGACGATTGTCTCCAACGGGCAGATAATCACCACGGAAGTGGCCAGGATGCTGGATTCCTACAAGGCGGAATTTGTGGCGGCCTATGGCGGCAGCACCCAGTCTGACCTGCTCCTTACGCTGAGTCATCTGATGATTGTGCTGCTCCTGATGGCGGTGTATCTGCTTGCGATATTCACCTCCGATAAGGAACTGCTGCTGCAGTGGCGCAACATAGCCTTTCTGATGCTGCTCTATGTGATAATGTACATCGGCATTGCGGTGTTCCCCGCCGGAAACGCCACCATAATGTATCTGATACCATTCTCGCTGTTCGTGCTCTATGCGCAGGAGTTCTTCAAGGGCAGGGTGTGTCTGGGGTTGTATCTGGCATCGCTGCTGCCGCTATTGGTGCTGCGCGAAAACGGGGTGGAACTCTATCTGATGAATGCCATAAGCGGCGCGGTGCTGCTGGTGAGCTTCCGCCACTTCAGCCGCGGCTTCAGGCAGTTTGCCAACTCGGCCTTTATGTTTGCGGCGATGATGTTCGTTTACCTGGCCTTCAGAGTCATCACCGGTACGGCGCCCGGCAGGCTGGCGATACTGTTCCTCGCCCTCAACTCGGTGCTGGCAGTGCTGGGATATCCTTTCATATATCTCTTCGAGCGGATGTTCTCGCTGGTGTCGCAGATGCGCCTGTGGGAGTTGTCGGACACCAACAATCCGCTGCTGCTGGAGGTGGCGCGCAAGGCCCCCGGCACATTCCAGCATTCGCTGAATGTGGCCAATATGGCAGAGGCGGCCTGCCGTGCTGTGGGGGGCAACACCCGTCTGGTGAGGGTCGGCGCCCTCTATCACGACATCGGCAAGATAAACAATCCGCAGTGTTTCACAGAAAATGAGACGGCCGCCGGCGCTTATCACAAGAATCTGACTCCGCAGCAGAGCGCACAGGACATAATCCGCCACGTAGACGACGGGCTGGCGCTGGCGCGTCACCACAATCTGCCCGAGCCGGTGGTGAATATGATTTCCAGTCACCACGGCACCACCAAGGCGATGTATTTCTATACCAAGTATTGCAACGAAGGGGGTGACCCGGCAAATGTGGAGCCCTTCAGCTACCACGGCAAACTGCCCGAGTCGAAAGAGGAGATGGTGCTGATGTTTGCCGACAGTGTGGAGGCGGCTTCCCGCTCGCTCAAGGAGTACACTCCGGAGAGCATCTCGGCGATGGTCAACAAAATTGTGGACGGCAAGATAGAGCAGGGACAGGCGGCGAAGGCCGACATAACTATGGGCGAAATCGACACCGTCAAGCGTGTCTTAGTGGACTATCTGCAGCAGATGTACCACGTCCGCATCGCCTATCCCGAACCCTCAAAGAAATCTTCTAAGAAATAGCCTTATTCTGCGCAGCTTTTGCAGAAACGGCTTTTGCGGAAAACTCAATGGCTATTATAAGCGCGGCTCCCACAACGGCCCAGATGATTGCGCCGGCAAGGTGCGGCTCGCCTGCAAAGTCGGCGGGGAGCACGGGTCGCTCGACTCCGCTTTCGAGCATCGTCTTCCAGGGCCACACCTTAAGCAGGGAGCCCAGCATAAGGCCTGAGAGAAACATCATACTGCCGTTATAGGCCTTTTTGAGCAGCCACGACAGGGCGTGCGAGAAGGCCAGGATCCCTATAGCGGCCCCCAGCGCAAACACCGCCAGAATTGCGATGTCCAGATTGCTTACGGCTGCCATAATGTAGTCATACTTGCAGAGCAGCACCAGCATAAAACTGCCCGAGATGCCCGGGAGAATCATCGTGCACATAGCAATCGCCCCGCACAGGAATATGAAGGGGAGGCTGTCGCTGGTCTGGCTGGGAGAGAGCAGGCAGAGCCCCGCACCGCAGATGACGCCTATTATCATGGATATCCAGCCCGAGAGCTTGACATTCTCCAGCTGGCGCACCATATAAACGGTGGAAATCAGCACCAGCCCGAAGAAAAACGCCCAGGTCTGTATGGGGTGGTTTTCCAGCAGGTAGAGCATAACCTTGGCCAGCGAGAATATGCTGACGCCAAGGCCTATGAGCAGCGAGAGCAGAAAGTTGCCGTTGACGGCCTTCCACGCCTCGCGCAGTTTGCCGTGGAACACCAGGGAGAGATTTTTGCCGTTGATGGCCTTGATGGCCTCGATGAGCTCTTCGTAGATGCCGGTGAGAAAGGCGATGGTGCCGCCGCTGACGCCGGGAATCACATTCGCCGCCCCCATTAGCAGGCCTTTAATCGCCACCATCGCGTAGTGCGAAAACTTATTCATAACTGTTTTTAAAAATGAAGAGACCGGTGGTTTGGGCCGGTCTCTATATAAATAATCGTAATCAGAGACAGATTAGCTGTTCTTGATTGCAGCCTGCGCTGCGGCAAGGCGTGCGATGGGAACGCGGAAAGGTGAGCAGGACACGTAGTTCATACCGATCTTGTGGCAGAATTCCACAGATGCAGGGTCACCGCCGTGCTCGCCGCAGATACCTACCTTGAGGTTCTCGCGGGTGCTGCGGCCGCCCTTCACGCCGACCTCGATGAGCCTGCCGACAGACTCGGTGTCAATGCTCTGGAACGGGTCGAAGGGGAGAATCTTGTTGTCGAGATAATCCTTCATAAAGCTGCCGATATCGTCGCGGCTGAAGCCGTAGGTCATCTGGGTGAGGTCATTGGTGCCGAATGAGAAGAACTGCGCGGTGCGGGCCATGCGGTCTGCAAGGATTGCCGCGCGGGGAATCTCAATCATAGTGCCGAACAGGAACGGGATGTCGGTGTCGAACTTCTCCTCAACCTCTTTGTGTACGCGGTCGCAGATGCGTTTCTGGAAGTTGAGCTCGTTTACAGACACGGTCACGGGGATCATAATCTCCGGTCTGGGCTCGAATCCCTCGGTAAAGAGTTCTGCGGCAGCCTCGAAGATTGCGCGGAACTGCATTTCGCTCAGGCTGGGGTAGCTGATGCCCAGACGGACGCCGCGGTGACCCATCATAGGGTTGACCTCGTGCAGAGCCTCGCCTCTCTTGCGGATTTCCTCTACGCTGATGCCCAGCTCGTCGGCCAGCTCCTGCTGCTTGTCCTCTGTCTGGGGCACGAACTCGTGCAAGGGGGGGTCAAGCAGACGGAAGGTGACGGGCTTGCCGTTCATAACCTTCATTGTGGTCTTTGCGGACTCCTTGACATAAGGCTCAAGCTCCTTGATGGCCTTGAGACGCTCCTCGGGAGTGGCGGTGTGGATCACCTTGCGCAGCTTGGCAAGGGGAGCCTCGCTGTTCTTGCCATAGAACATATGCTCGATGCGGAACAGGCCGATACCCTCGGCGCCGAACTCGATGGCCTTTGCGGCATCATCGGGGTTGTCGGCGTTGGTGCGGACACCCAACTTGCGGAACTTGTCCACGAGAGACATAAACTTCACGAAGCGGGGGTTCTCGCTGGCATCCATAGTGCCCACGGGCTCTGCGTAAACCAGACCCTTGCTGCCGTTCAGGGAGAAGACATCGCCCTCTTTGTATTCCTTGCCGGCGATGGTGAGCTTGCGGCCGCCCTCGGGCAGGTCTACAAACTTGATGGCGTCGCAGCCTACGATGCAGCACTTGCCCCATCCGCGCGCTACCAGAGCGGCGTGGCTGGTCATACCTCCGCGTGCTGTGAGCAGACCCTCTGCGGCGCGCATACCCTCGACATCCTCGGGGTTGGTCTCATCGCGTACCAGAATGGCCTTCTCCTTGTTCTGGGCCATTGCAACGGCCTTCTCGCTGGTGAAGACGATCTTGCCGACAGCACCGCCGGGGCCTGCGGGCAGACCCTGTGCGATTACAGTGGCCTTCTTCTCGGCTGCGGGGTCAAGCACGGGGTGCAGGAGCTCGTCAAGCTGTGTGGGGCTCACGCGCATAACTGCGGTCTTCTCATCGATGAGGCCCTCCTCCAGCATATCCATAGCCATATTGAGGGCTGCGATGCCGGTGCGCTTGCCCACGCGGCACTGGAGCATCCAGAGCTTGCCGTCCTGAATGGTGAACTCGATGTCCTGCATATCGTTGTAGTGCTTCTCGAGGTTCTGGCGGATGGTGTCCAGCTCTTTGTAAACCTCGGGCATAGCCTTCTCCAGTGAGGGGAGATTCTTGTTGTGCTCGTTTTTGGTTGCCTCGTTCAGGGGGTTGGGGGTGCGGATACCCGCCACAACGTCCTCGCCCTGGGCATTGATGAGCCACTCGCCATAGAATTTGTTCTCGCCTGTGGCGGGGTTGCGGCTGAAGGCGACGCCGGTGGCGCTGGTCTCGCCCATATTGCCGAATACCATAGACTGTACGGTCACTGCGGTGCCCCAGTCATCGGGAATACCCTCGATGTTGCGGTATGCGATGGCGCGCTTGCCGTTCCAGGATTTGAACACGGCGCCGATGCCGCCCCACAGCTGGGCGCGTGCATCATCGGGGAACTCCTTGCCCAGAACCTCGAACACCCTTTTCTTGAAGGCGTCGCAGAGGGCGATGAGATCCTCTTCCGTGAGCTCTGTGTCAAGCTTGTATCCCTTGGAAGCCTTTACGTCGGCCATCATAGCATCCAGCTGCACGCGGATGCCCTTGCCGTCTTCGGGCTCGATGCCCTCGGCCTTCTCCATAACGACGTCGGAGTACATCATAATCAGACGGCGGTATGCATCGTATACGAAACGGGGGTTCTTGGTCTTGGCAATAAGACCGGGGATGGTGGCGCTGCACAAACCTATGTTGAGCACGGTCTCCATCATGCCGGGCATTGAACTGCGGGCGCCGCTGCGGCAGGATACCAGAAGGGGATCCTTTGTATCGCCGAACTTGCGGCCCATTATAGCCTCTGTGGCTTTGAGGGCTTCGCTGACTTCCGTCTCAAGCTCTGCGGGGAACTGGCCGCCCAGGTTGAAGTACTCCGTGCAGCACTCGGTTGTGATGGTGAAACCTGCGGGAACTGGCATTCCCAGAAGACACATCTCGGCAAGGTTGGCACCCTTACCGCCCAGCAATTCGCGCATCTTGCCGTTGCCGTCGGCGCTCTTGCCGCCAAAACGATAAACTCTTTTTACCATAAATTCCTAATTAAGTATAATATTGTTGTAGTATTCCGCTTAAAACGCAAATGTAAGAAATATTGTTATATTTACCCCAACAAAACAGCCAAACATGAACAAGTCTCTTATAGTTTTTAATAATAATCTCCCCAAGGGGACAGATATTGAAGAGGTGGTGAAATACTTCGGCAGAAGGGGGATTGTATCCCACAGCGTGGATTGCGTCAACTGGAAGGAGTATCCCTACCGCCCCAGGGTGACGATGCGCATAGCCCATAACTGCGACGAAATCTTCCTGCAGTTCCGCGTGGTGGAGCGGGGGGTCCGCGGCACTTTCGCCTATGACTTCGGCTCCAGGCCCTGGACCGACTCGTGCGTGGAGTTCTTTATGATTCCCGACCCGGCAAAGGGGGACTATTACAATATCGAGATTAACTGCATAGGACACGGGACATTCGCCTGCGGCCCCGACCGGAACACGCGCCACAACTTTGACGATTCTGTAATCAGACGCATCCGCAGGGTGTCGACCCTGGGCTCGCAGCCGCTGGTGATAGAGGGCGGGCGTCGCTGCTGGGCCCTCACGATGGCCATTCCCTTTGACATCTACGGCCTGGACGGCAACAGCATATCAGGCCGCACCCTCAAGGCCAACTTCTACAAGTGCGGCGATGATATGCCGGTGCCCCACTTCCTGAGCTGGAATCCGATAGGATGCCCCACGCCCAACTTTCACGCGCCGGAATATTTCGGGGATATCACTTTTGAGTAGAGAGGGCGGCGACGGCGTCGCTCACGGTAAAGTTGCTGCCTCCGACGAATATGAGATCGGAGGGGGCGGCCTGCGCCCGGGCTGCTGCCAACGCTTCCGCCACGGATGGGGCCGTTTTGCCGCTGATGCCATATCCCGCCAGCTTGCCGGCAAGGGTCGCCACCGGCATAGCCCGGCCTGTGGAGGGCTGGGTCAGAATGTATGAGAAATGCCCGTCGGGGAGTATCATCTCCGGGGCGATGGCATCCACATCCTTGTCGCTGACCACCCCGAACACTATGAAAATGTGGCTGTAGCTGCCGCTGACCTTTCTCAGCTGCGTAAATACCGGCAGCAGGCCGTGGGCGTTGTGGCCGATGTCGCAGATTATGTCCGGATTGTGGCGCAGAGTCTCCCAGCGGCCGTGGAAGGCGGTGAGGGAGGCGGTGCGGCAGATGCGCTCCGCGTCGAATTCTGCCCATCCGCTGCAGCGCAGAGTCTCCAGCGCCGCCTTTACGGTGAGCAGGTTCTGCCGCTGGTATTCTCCCTTGAGGTCCAGCTGCTCTGTCTCAATGCCGATGCGGGATTTGTGTTCGGCGGCAAAAACGAGCGGGGCCTTCCGCTCTGCCGCGACCTTTTCGAACACCGGACGGGTGCGGGGGATGAATTCGCCCACCACCGCCGGGACTCCCTCCTTGATGATGCCCGCCTTCTCGAAGGCGATTTTTTCAGGTGTGTCTCCCAGATAGGCGGTGTGCTCCAGCGAGATGTTGGTGATGACGCTCAGGCGCGGGGTGATTATGTTGGTGGAGTCGAGCCTTCCGCCGAGTCCGCATTCGATGACTGCCATGTCCACATTCTCGCGGGCGAAATAGTCCAGCGCCATAGCTGTGGTTATCTCGAAGAACGACGGGTCGCGGCTTTGCATAAATGCCTCGGAAGCATCCAGAAAGGCCTCCACGGCAGAGCGGGGGATGAGGCTGCAGGTGTCGGATGCAATTATCTTGATGCGCTCGCGGAAGTCGCTCAGGTGGGGCGAGGTGTAGAGCCCCACGCGGCGGCTGCCGCTCAGCGCGGCGGCCAGCATAGAGCTCACCGAGCCTTTGCCGTTGGTGCCGGCTACGTGTATGGTGGCGTAGTTGCGGTGCGGATGGCCCAAAAAGGCGTCAAACGCCTGCATAGTGTCCAGTCCCGGTTTGTATGCCTTGCCGCCCACAACCTGATATGAGGGGAAACGGTTGAAAAGTTTCTCTATTTTTTCTTCGTAGCTCACGCCGCGAAATTACACAATTTGTTACTTTTGCGAACTACATATATCTCCCCCGAGTATGAAAATATTGTTTTTTAGAAACGGCGCCGGGAGCGTCATTGCCGCACAAACTGTCAATAGTCAGCCACAGGAGGCCATAAAGGCTCTTGAGTGGCTTTTTTCTTCGTCTCTCATAGAGGGAGCGGAGCTCTTGGAGGGCCTCTTTGTGGGGCCGCGCCGCGAGATGGTGACCCCCTGGAGCACCACTGCGGTGGAGATTACCCGGAATATGAATGTGGACGGCATCTCCCGCATAGAGGAGTACTTCCCCGTGCAGGGCGATGATGCCGCTTTTGACAAGATGCTGCAGCGGCTCTACCGCGGTCTGGATCAGGACATCTTCAAGGTGGACCACACCCCCGAGCCGATAGAGTACATCACCGATTTCGATGCCTACAACACCCGCGAGGGGCTGGCCCTCTCCAAGGATGAGATACAGTATCTCAAAGATCTCTCCGCCCGCCTGGGCCGCAGCCTCACCGACAGCGAGGTGTTCGGCTTCAGCCAGGTCAACAGCGAGCACTGCCGCCACAAGATATTCAACGGCACATTCATTATCGACGGCAAGGAGATGCCCTCCTCGCTGTTCAAGCTGATAAAGAAAACCACGGCCGCCAATCCCAACAGCGTTGTTTCTGCATACAAAGACAACTGCGCCTTCATAGAGGGCCCCACCGTGGAGATGTTCCATCCGCAGGACGGCTCAAAGCCCTCCTTTTTCGAGATGGACGAGGCCGAAACGGTAATCTCCCTCAAGGCGGAGACGCACAACTTCCCCACCACGGTGGAGCCCTTCAACGGCGCCGCCACCGGCACCGGCGGGGAGATCCGCGACCGCATCGCCGGCGGCAAGGGTTCATTCCCCATTGCCGGCACGGCCGTGTATATGACCAGCTACCCCCGCTTTGAGGAGGGCCGCCGCCCCTGGGAGAATCTCCCGGAGCGCAAGTGGCTCTATCAGACCCCGCAGGAGATACTCATCAAAGCCTCCAACGGCGCCAGCGACTTCGGCAATAAATTCGGCCAGCCGGTAATCTGCGGCTCCCTGCTCACCTTTGAGTATGGCGACGGGAGGGGGATGTACGGCTTTGACAAAGTGATAATGCAGGCAGGCGGCGTGGGGTATGCCCGCAGGCGCGACTCCCTCAAGGAGACTCCTGGCACCGGCGACGCGGTGGTGCTGCTGGGCGGAGACAACTACCGCATCGGAATGGGCGGCGGCGCGGTGAGCAGCGTGGCCACCGGCGAATATGCCAACGCCATAGAGCTCAACGCGGTGCAGCGCTCCAACCCCGAAATGCAGAAGAGGGCCTACAACGCCATCCGCGCTATAGCCGAAGAGAAGGACAACACCATAATATCGGTGCACGACCACGGCGCCGGCGGCCACTTGAACTGCCTCTCGGAGCTTGTGGAGGAGGTGGGCGGCACCATAGACATATCCAAGCTTCCCGTGGGTGACCCGACCCTCTCCTACAAGGAGATCATCGGCAACGAGAGCCAGGAGCGTATGGGGCTGGTGATGAAGGACAAGGATGCCGACCATCTGCAGAAAATAGCCGAGCGCGAGCGCGCCCCGTTCTACAAGATAGGCAAGACCACCGGAGAGCACAATTTCACCCTTGTGGACAGCAAGACGGGGCAGGCCCCGATAGATCTGGCCATCGGGGATATGATGGGTTCCACCCCCAAGACCGTTATGACCGGCACCACCGTTGAGAAGAAATACCCCGATGTGAAAGGGGTGGGGGAATATACCCCCGCAGAGCTTGAGGCGGTGATAAAGGATATGCTCTCGCTTGAGTCGGTGGCCTGCAAGGACTGGCTCACCAACAAGGTAGACCGCTCCGTGACCGGCCTTGTCGCCTGCCAGCAGTGCGCCGGCGAGATTCAGCTCCCCATAAACGATGTGGCTGTCACGGCAATCGGCTATGATTCCGATAGGGGCATCGCCACCTCCATCGGCCACGCTCCCGCTGCAGCTCTGATAGATCCTGCCGCAGGGTCGCGCCTGGCGATTGCCGAGGCGCTCACCAATATGGTATGGGCGCCGATAGAGGGGGGCATCAAAGGTGTCAGCCTCAGCGCCAACTGGATGTGGCCCACCCGCAACGAGGGGGAGGACGCCCGCCTGTACAGCGCCGTGAAGGGGGCCAGCGATTTTGCCATCGCCCTGGGCATCAACATCCCCACCGGCAAGGACTCGATGTCTATGACTCAGAAATACCCTTCGGGCGAGAAGGTGCTCTCTCCCGGCACGCTGATAGTTTCTACGGTAGGACAGGTGAGCGACATCACCAAAACCGTGCACGCCGCCTTTGAGAAGACGCCGGCCAAGGTGCTCTATGTCCCCTTTGACCGCGAGGCGCGCTTTGCGCTGGGCGGCAGCGCCTATGCGCAGGTCTGCTCCGCGGTGGGCGGCGAATGTCCCGATGTGCGCGACCCCGAATATTTTGCGCGCTGCTTCAATGCCGTGCAGAGTCTCGTGCAGCAGGAGATGGTGCTTTCCGGGCACGACATATCAGCCGGCGGCCTTGTGACGGCTCTGCTGGAGAGCCAGTTTGCCAATGCAGAAGGCGGTCTGGACATCGACCTCACGGCTTTGGACGCCGATGTGCTGCTGAGCGAGATGCCGGGCGTGCTGCTGCAGGTTGCCGGCGGCAAGGCTCAGGAGATTCTCGGCGGCGCCGGTGTCAAATTCTATGAAATCGGCTCCACCGCTGCCGGCCGCTTTGTGGATATAAAATACAGCTGCGGCTCGCTCCATCTGGACATCGACGCCCTGCGCGACGAGTGGTTCAGAACCTCCTATCTGCTGGACAAGCGCCAGAGCGCGGGTGACTGCGCCGCCGAGCGTTTCGCAAACTACAAGAACCAGAAGCTGCATTACAGATTCCCTGCGGAGCGCGTTGCGCGCAGCAAGGGCGGCAAGAAGCCCGTGGCCGCAATCATCCGCGAGAAGGGCTCCAACGGCGACCGGGAAATGGCCTGGGCTCTGCATATGGCGGGCTTCGAGGTCAAGGATGTGCACACGACAGACCTTACAAGCGGCCGCGAAGACCTCGGCGGCGTGAATATGATAGTGTTTGTGGGCGGTTTCTCCAATGCCGACACCCTGGGCAGCGCCAAGGGGTGGGCCGGCGCCCTTATGTACAACGAGAAGGCCCGCACCGCAATAGATGCCTTCTATGAGCGCAAGGACACCCTGAGCCTCGGCATCTGCAACGGCTGCCAGCTGATGGCCGAGCTGGGCGTAATAACCCCCGACGACCGCACCCACGCCCCCAAGATGGTGCACAACGATTCGCACAAGTTCGAGAGCGGATTCGTGGGGGTTACCATAGAGGATTCTCCCGCGATTATGCTCCGCACCCTGGCAGGCAGTAAACTGGGCATCTGGGTGGCTCACGGCGAGGGCAAATTCTCATTCCCCGCAGGACGCAATGTTCAGGTGGCTCTGCGCTACAACTACGGCGGCTATCCGGGCAACCCCAACGGCTCTCCGGAGGGCATTGCGGGCGTCTGCAGCAGCGACGGCCGCCATCTGGCTATGATGCCCCACCCCGAGCGCTGTCTGCGCCCCTGGAACTGGCCCTGCTATCCCCGCGAGATGCGCCACGATGGCGACACCCCCTGGCTGGATATGTTTGTGAATGCCTACAACTGGCTTTGCAGGTAGGCTTTCAGGGTGTAAAGAAAGGCCGTCCGAAAATCCGGGCGGCCTTTCTTATGTCTCTATTAACCTTTGAAGGGTGCGGCATCACAGCCGCCAGCCGACGCGCAGGGCGATGCTGGGCAGCAGCCAGTTGTGCTTTTTGGTGGTGGCGGTGCCTATGTAGCCGTCCTCGTTAATTTCTGAGAGCTCCTTTACAACCGTGCGGTTGAACACGCAGCGCTGGAAAGTCGGGCCCAGAGTGAAATATACCGAGCGGCTCTTGTCCATCCCCTTGAGGCGGATGTTGTAGCCTATCGATGGCTCCACATACATTCCGTGCTCCTGTCCGCTCTTGTCAAAGAGCTTGCGGCCAAAGTCATAGCGGAACGCCGCAAATTCGTAGCCCACGTCCAGGCGGGCATAGAGCTGCTTCATCTTGCCTTTGGTGAGATAATACTGCAGCGAGCCGTAGACCGGCACGAAAAAGTTCCCCTTCTCGCGGGTTATCTCAAAATCGGTGGGGGCGTCGATATATTCTACCTTCTTGACATCAGTGAGGTAGCTGGTGGCCACTATGCCGCTGCCGACCCCCACAAACAGCCCTGTGCCCCAGGGGATGCGGTAGCCGTTGAGGATGTTGATGCCCGCATAGCTGTTGCTGCAGCGGACGGGCCCCACGGAGCCCATCCCCTCGATGGAGAGCTCGTAGCCCTGCGCAAACGAGCAGAGTGACATTGCGGCAAGGGTTATGGTGAGCAGAAATTTCTTCATTGCAATCGTGTTTTTGCCTGATTATTTCTTGAGGCTGTCGCGGATTTCGCGCAGAAGCAGTATATCTTCCGGAGTGGCGGGCTCTTCGGGTGCGCTAGCGGGCTCCTCTTCCTTCTTCACCAGATCCTTCATCTTGTTGAGTCCCTTGACCACCATAAAGATGCTGAAGGCGATGATCAGAAAGTCCACCAGGGTCTGGATGAAGTTGCCGTAGGTGAGGGTCACGGCGGGCTTGACCACAGTCTCGCCATCGATAACCGCCTGACGCAGAGTTATGCTCAGTGTGGTGAAGTCCACATTGCCGATAAGTGCGCCCACCAGGGGCATCAGGATGTCATTTACCAGAGAAGAGACGATTTTGCCGAAGGCGGCGCCGATAACGACGCCGACAGCCATATCGACCACGTTCCCCTTCATCGCGAATTCTTTGAATTCTTTGAGCAGTTTACTCATAATTCTATGTTTTAGCTGTTTGTAATTGTCAGTTTTCCACTGCGGGCGGCACCATCTGCGCCTCCAGCAGCCGTTTGTACATCACCAGGCAGACCCAGGCATCGGTGGCGGCGTAGAGCTGCTGCGATCTGGTCAGTACCTTGTTTTCCCAGTTGGAGACCTGCTCGCGCTTGGATACGCGCCTGCCCAGAATTATGCCGGACAGTTTCTTCACGCTCTTGTCCTTGATTCCGTAAAATTCGGCGAAGCGCTGCAAATCCATAAACCGTGCCGCTTCAAACTGCGCGTAGTGCTGCAGCCCCCGCACATCGTCGGCCACGGCCGCCCCGATTTTGGTGATGCTGTCGCTGGCGAGAATGTCGGCCAGAGGCTGCGGAAGCCCCAGGGTGTGGAGTCTGAAAAGATAAGACCGGTCTTCGTTGGAGAGCTGCAGAAGCGCCGTGGCGCATCTGGGGGCGTGGGGCTGGAACACCGGCTTGGTCTCGGTGTCGAACCCTATCATGCGGCTGGCGGCCAAATCGGCCACGGCGGCGTCGAAGTCGGGACCCTCTTTCGTAATGACTTGTATCTCTCCCGGAAACGAGATCAAATCCATCTTCTCTATCTCTTCTGGTGTTATGCTCTCTTTGAATCTCATAGTTACATCGGAAGGTCGCTGTAGTGTGTCACCTGCTGCTCGCCCAGGCGCAGGGCAAGATTGTTGTCGCCCCTGAGAATGCGGTAGCACTCTTTTGCGGCACACTGCGAAGGATTTATGATGATAAGTTTCTCGTCTATTGCAGAGCGGTAGGGGTAGTCGCCGCCGATTCTCTTGGAGCGGTATCCCGCAACCGTCTCGAGCAGCGCCCCGCGCAGAGTGTCATCCACCGCAAAGTCGGCAATCAGGGCCGAGATGGGGGTGGGGCGCCCCTGTGCATAATGCCGCTCTATGATGGAGGCCAGGGCCTGTGAAATGTCGGCGGTAGAGAGGCTGTCGGCCGCCCCGATGCTCTGGCATACGAGATAGGCGCTCCCCCTGAGGCCGCGCTCGGCCATAATGTCTTTCAGGGCCCGCTGATAAGCTCCGGAGGCTATGGTGAGGCTGTCGGCAATCATCGCTATCGCATAATTGCTGGCCGGGGTGTCTTCCAGTATGTCCAGCAGGCTGCGGACCCCTTCGTCCACGACCCCAATTATCTTCACGCCGGAGCCGCTCTCCTGCAGCATATTGCCGATGTCGCCAAGGCCGGTGCCCCGGGTTATGTCGCCTGCGGCTATCACAATCTTGGCGCGCTCCTTCTCCCCTTCCGCGCACTTGTCCCCCACAAGGAACAGGGTGTGCTTGAGGGCGGCATCGTGCAGATCCAGCCTGCCCAGGCTGTCATATACGTTGTCTTCGCCCGAAAGGGCCGTGTAGCAGATGAAATGCTCCCCGGCAAAGTCGCGGATGCGGTCGCTCTGCTCCTTTGCCGTTATGTTGTCGAAGGCGTCAAGGGTCAGCGCGCATTCCAGCGCGGGAGTGCGCCTGCCTTCCAGAAAAAAGATGCCTATCGGAAGGTCTGCGATGTTTTTGGGGTAGTGAGAAAAATCGGTGTAGTAGCTCGACGTGGTGTCGTACAGCGCCTTGACGGCCAGCGGAGAGAGGGTGACCGTGGTCTGCGGAGCACTTTTGCACCCTGCAAGGATGGCCGCGGCCAGCGCAGCGGAGAGTATCGCGAGCCGTCTTCTCATCATTTGCCGTATCTGAAAGTGCCGTATGTGGTGTCCAGCTCAACTTCGGCTTCCGCCGCCATCTCCACGTGGCCTATGATTCGAGCCTCCACGCCGAAACTTCGGCTTATGGATATCAGGTCGTCGGCAACCTCTTCCGGCACATAAAGCTCCATCCGGTGCCCCATATTGAACACCTTGTACATCTCGCTCCAGGGGGTCTGCGACTCGGCCTGGATGGCGCCGAACAGGGGCGGGGTGTCAAACAGGTTGTCTTTGACCACCTTGAGGTGCTCCACAAAACCCAGCACCTTGGTTTGTGCACCGCCGGTGCAGTGGATCATACCGTGTATGCGCCCCCTGCACTGCTTCAGCATCCCGCTTATCACGGGGGCGTAGGTGCGGGTGGGGGAGAGCACCAGCTTGCCGTAGGTCAGGCCGGTGTCCGGCTCGATGTCGGTCAGACGCCTGCTGCCGCTGTAAATATAGCTGCTGTCGATGCTGCTCTCGTAGCTCTCCGGGTATTTCTCTGCAATGTATTTTGCAAAAACGTCGTGGCGGGCGCTGGTAAGGCCGTTGCTGCCCATTCCGCCGTTGTAGCAATCTTCGTAAGTGGCCTGCCCGAACGATGCCAAACCCACGATTACATCGCCGGGGGCGATGTTGCGGTTTTCTATTATGTCGCTGCGGCGGGCGCGGGCGCATACCGTGCTGTCCACGATGATGGTGCGCACCAGATCGCCCACATCTGCAGTCTCGCCGCCGGTGAGGGTGATGTCGACGCCGTATGAGCGCATCTTCTCCACAAACATCTGCGAACCCTCTATCACCGCCGCAATCACTTCGCCCGGAATGCGGGTCTTGTTGCGCCCGATGGTGGAGGAGAGCATAATGTCCGAGGTGATGCCCACGCACAGCAGGTCGTCGGTGTTCATCACTATGGCATCCTGCGCGATGCCGTGCCAGACGCTCATATCGCCCGTCTCCTTCCAGTACACGTAGGCCAGCGAACTTTTGGTGCCGGCTCCGTCGGCGTGCATCGCTATGCAGTGCTCATCGCTGGAAAAGTCGGGGATCAGCTTGCAGAATGCGGTGGGGAACAGCCCTTTGTCCATTTTAGAAATTGCTTTGTGCACTTCCGCCTTGGAAGATGAAACGCCGCGTGCGGCATATCTGCTGGCTTCTCTTGAGTCCATCCGGTTTTTTTTGATTATGAAAAGCAAAGATAGTAATATATTGATTATAGGACGATTTTTTCTCTATATTTGTGGCATCGCCGACACTGCCCGGATGCGTCTGAAAACCCTATGCCTGATGTTAGCGGCCCTTCTGGGGGCCTTTCTGCCAGCCGTTGCGGCGGGAGGAGGCAACACTGTGCAGCAATATGTGGACAGTGTGCTCAAGGCCGACCCACGGCTGCGCAACGCGGCGGTGAGCTTGCTGGCGGTGGACAGCCGCGGCCGCACGGTGGCGCAGTGGAATCCCGACCAGCCGCTGCTGCCCGCCTCGACCCTCAAAACCGTGACCACCGGGGCGGCGCTGCTGTGTCTGGGCCCCGACTTCAGGTTCGCAACCCGTCTTGCGGTGGCGGGAGACATCGACAGCGCGGGGGTTCTGCACGGTGACATCTACATAGTCGGCGGCGGGGATCCCACGCTGGCATCGGAAACGGCCGTGGGGCAGAGCCGCGACTCGGTTTTCGCCCTCTGGACAGACGCACTGCGCCGCAGCGGCATCACCTCGATAGAGGGGGGAACTGTGGGCGACGAGGGCCCCGGCTCCTGCGACATAATCCCGGAAAACTGGAGTTGGAACAATATCGGCACCGATTTCGGCAGCGGCCCCTGCGGCCTCTCCTTTGCCGACAACTGTTCTCTTTTTCTGGTGCGTCCCGGTTTGAGTGAGGGGGACAGCCTCTCCATCACCGCAGTGGATGCTCTCTGCAGCGGGATGACTGTAAAAAATGAAGCCCGCACTGGGGCTCCCGGCAGCGGCGACCGCCTGGCCTACTATGCCAGCGACCTGTCTTGGGCAGGGCGCTTCTGCGGCACATATGCCGCAGACCGCAAGGCCGACACCATTGCGGTTTCCAACAAATTTCCCGCCCTGACCCTTGCCGAGACTTTCTGCGGCCACCTTTGCCGCGAAGGCATCCCCTGCGCCGGGGCGGCCACCGGCTCCGCGCCCGACACCGCCGCTTACATTCTGGAAGTGGAATCCCCGCCGCTGCTTGAAATCTGCCGCGAAACCAACTTCCAAAGCAACAACTTTTATGCGGAGAGTATCTATATGGCGCTGGGGCTGGCTCTGACCGGTGAGGCGTCGTATTCCACTGCGGCAAAGGCTGTTGAAGAGTATCTGAAGTCGCTGGGGTGCGACACTTGCGGACTCAGGCAGGACGACGGAAGCGGATTGAGCAGGCAGAACTATCTTTCGCCCCGATTTTTCTGCAACTATTACAAATTAATGCAAAAGAGCGCTATATTTGCGGAGTACCTCTCCACCTTCCCGATGCCCGGGAGCGAAGGTACGCTTAAGCATCTCCTCGGCAAGGAGCCTTATTCCCTTAAGCGGCGCATCCGCTGCAAGAGCGGTTCTCTCTCTGCAGTACGTTGTTATGCGGGATATGTGGAGGCCGCCGGGGGCGAGATGCTGCGGTTTGCGATAATGGTGAACAATTACGACTGCCCCAATAGCAGAATCCAGCCGGAAATAGAGGGCTTCCTCAAGACTCTGGCGCTTTATAAGTAATGAATAATAACAAACTATAACAATCATTCTATGCTGACATTTTCCAAGAAGGCGCTTGCAATGCCCTACTCCCCGATCAGAAAACTCATACCCCTGTCAGACGAGACAGCCAAGAAGGGCATAAAGATCTACCGTCTGAATATGGGCCAGCCTGATGTGGATTCACCCAAGGTTGCCCTGGACGCCGTCAAAGAGAACACCCTCTCCATAATATCTTACCCCAATTCGGCCGGCGATATGGAGCTGCGCCGCGGTATGGCGGAATACTACAAGGGTATCGGCATAGACGTGGATCCCTCCGGCATAATGGTGACCCACGGCGGCAGCGAGGCTCTGCAGATCGCCATCGAGGCCATCTGCGACCCTGCAGACGAAATCATAGTGTTCGAGCCGTTCTACACCAACTATAACACCTTCTCTATTCAGTTCGACGCCAAGCTGGTGCCCATCACCACCAGCATAGAAAACGGTTTCGCGCTGCCCCCGATGGCCGAGGTTGAGAAGGTGATAACCCCCAGAACAAAGGCGATTCTCATCTGCAACCCCGCCAACCCCACCGGCAAGCTCTACACCAAAGAGGATGTGCTGGAGCTCTGCCGCATAGCCAAGAAGCACAACCTGTTCATAATAGCCGACGAAGTTTACCGCGAGTTCTGCTACACCAGCGAACCCCACTTCTCGTTTATGCAGGTGCCCGATATGGACGACAACATAATTCTTGTGGATTCTGTCTCCAAGCGCTACAGCCTCTGCGGCGTGAGAGTCGGGTTCATAGTGTCGCGCAACAAGGAGTTTATGCCTCTGGTGCTCAAGTATGCCCAGGCCCGACTCTGCTGCTCCAAGTATGGACAGATGGCGGCCATAGCCGCTTTAAACACCCCGCAGGAATACTTTGACAATGTAAAGCAGGAATATCTCCGCCGCCGCCGGATAATGGTGGACGGGCTCCAGAGGATCGAGGGCGTCGTGTGCCCGATGCCTATGGGTGCCTTCTATGCAGCGGTGCAGCTCCCCGTGGACGATGCAGAGAAGTTCTGCCGCTGGCTGCTGGAGAAGTTCAACTACAATAACCAGACGGTGATGTTCGCACCGATGGCGGGCTTCTATGTAACCCCGGGGCTCGGAAAGAATCAGGCCCGCTTTGCGTATGTCCTCAAGGAGGAAGATTTGCGCAATGCCCTCGTCTGCCTTGAGAAGGCTCTTAAAGAGTATCCCGGACGCACTATTTAAAGATGGAACACAACTTATTGGACGAGAAACTCGTCAGAGGCGTCTTTGAAAACAGCGGACTGCCCAAGGTGGGCAAGGCCACAATCAGAGAGATAAAGAAGCTTGCTGACACGCTCGAAGCGGAGAGCGGCGTGCATTTCATACATATGGAGATGGGCAACCCCGGTCTTCCGGCCAACAGGGTGGGGATTGAGGCCCAGGTGGCGGCACTCGAGAAAGGGGTCGCCGCCTCCTATCCCGACATCGACGGAATCCCCGCCCTGCGCCGTGAGGCCTCCCGCTTCATAAAGCAGTTCATAGACATCGACATCAGCGCCGAGAACTGTCTGGCCACGGTGGGTTC
This sequence comes from Bacteroidaceae bacterium, assembly GCA_963662035.1. Classification (GTDB taxonomy): domain Bacteria; phylum Bacteroidota; class Bacteroidia; order Bacteroidales; family UBA932; genus Equibacterium. Next base: position 47,840 of record CAVLDO010000003.1, read on the forward strand.
AATGCAGGCGGCGTTCGTGTCGTTTATGATTGCCGGCCGCGTTAAAAAAGAGCGCACCACCACACTCTTCATAGACCCCTGCTTCCCGGTGCACAAGTTTCAGAACAAGGTGCTCGGCATCCCTGTGGAGTCATTCGACATTTATGACTACAGAGGAGAGAAGTTGCGCGGCAAGCTGGAGGAGGTCCTCTGCAAGGGAAACATCCACAGCATACTCTACTCCAACCCCAACAACCCCTCGTGGGTCTGCCTCAACGATGCGGAGCTGCGCATAATCGCGGAAGTGGCGGCCAAATACGATGTGATCGTGATGGAGGATCTGGCCTACTTCGGGATGGACTTCCGCAAGGACTACAGCCATCCCGGCGTGCCCCCCTTCCAGCCCTCGGTGGGAAAATATGCGCAGGACTACATACTGCTCATATCCAGCTCCAAGGCCTTCAGCTATGCCGGGGAGCGCATAGCAATCCTGGCTCTCAGCGACCATCTGGCCCAGCGCAGATACCCCGACCTCAAGCGCTGGTACAGTTCTGAAGTATTCCGCAGTGCTGTGGTTTACGGCGGGCTTCACCCCCTGTCCAGCGGCACCTCGCACTCCGCGCAATATGCCCTGGCTGCAATATTCAAGGCGGTGAACGACGGCACCTATAATTATCGCGACGATGTGATAGTCTACGGCCGCAAGGCGGCGCAGATGAAGGCGGCCTTTCTTGACGCCGGCTTTGAGATAACCTACGACAAGGATCTTGACGAGGATGTGGCCGACGGCTTCTACTTTACCTACGGCTACCCCGGGATGAGTGGAGCGGACCTGCTGGAGGAGATGCTCTATTACGGAATCTCCGCCATTTCGCTGGATACCTGCGGCAGCACGCGCCAGGGCATCAGGGCCTGCACATCACTCATAGCGGCGGAAGATATACCGCTGCTTGCCGAGCGGCTCAAACTCTTTAGGAAAGACCACCCGGTGCGCTAGAAATATTTGATTTCCTTCCCTTCCACTGCGCTCAGCAGGTTGTTGGCCATACGGCTTGCGCCGAATCTCAAAAGCGACTTGTTCAGCCAATCCCCTCCCAGCACGGTGTCCACGATACCGTAGTAGAGCGATGCGTCCTCTGCAGAGGCGATTCCTCCCGCAGGCTTGAAGCCGATGCGGATGCCTGTGGCGTCGTAATAGGCCTTGATGCACTCGCACATTACATAGGCTGCTTCGGGCGTGGCGCAAACACCGATTTTGCCCGTTGAGGTCTTGATGAAGTCGGCCCCCGCCTCGATTGCCAGAAAGGCGGCGGTGGCTATCGCATCGCTCCCGGCAAGGGCGCCCGTTTCCAGAATCACCTTGAGATGCACGGCGCTGTTCACCGAGATTATTGCGTTTTTGATGTCGGAGATTTCCTTTGAGGTGTCGCTGTAGCGTCCGTCGCAGAATGAATTGTGGGGCAGCACGATGTCTATTTCATCGGCGCCGTCTTTGACTGCGGCCACGCACTCGGCCATTTTTACCGACAGGAAGGTCTGCGAAGCGGGGAAGCCGCCGCCCACCGCGGTGATGCGCACCGATCGGTCTTTGCGTGCGCCGGCGACGCTTTTCACGAGGTTGGGATACACGCAGATGGATGCGGGCGCGGGGCTGTCGGGGTATATGTCGTTGAAATTGTTGACCTTCTCGGTCATTGCGGCAATTTTGGTGGGGGTGTCGCTCACCGTCAGGGAAGTCAGGTCAATCAGCCCGAGGGCATTGTTCCAGACCTGTTTGTTTTTCCAGGTGTCGATCCGGCCTTTTACTGCGGCGACTTTGGTCTCTATGTCGCGGGGGACATAGGAGTATTTTTCAGAAAAATCCATATCGGTAAATATTTAGTTTCGGTCTCTCGGGGGCGGGAGATTGTCGTCGGAACCCCTGCTTTGCATTGTGGTGTCCCGTTTCGCGGCCCCCTTCTCTATATTTTTCAGAATTTTCTCCTTGCGCTTCTGCAGAATCTTCTCTGTCTTGTCCATCACCTCCTGCATATCGCGCGAGTTGCGCAGATAATAGTCGGCGGAGGCGGTGAACTGCTCTGCGGTGCAGCCATAAGAGCGCAGCAAGGCCTTGTACACGGCGCAAGTGTCGGTAAAGCGGCGCATTGTGCGGTCCGATGCGGCATACTGGTCAAACAGGAACATATCCGCCTGAATCCGGGCCATCTTGTTTTTGGGGATTATGCCCTTGGGGGTGCAGGCTGCAAAGAGCAATAGCAGAGCGCATAAAATAATGGTCCTGGTTTTTTTCATAAGAGCAAATGTAGTTATCTTTGTTGCAATAAACAAAGTGATATGTCATTAAAAGTTCTTGTACTGGGCAGCGGCGGCCGCGAGCACGCCATAGCCTGGAAAATCTCGCAAAGTGAAAGACTCTCAGCGCTTTACTGCCTGCCCGGAAATCCCGGTACGGCGGCTTTCGCCACCAATATCGATGCCGGCGTCAAGGACTTTGAAGCCATTGCGGCAGCCGTGGAGAAGCACGGGATAGATATGGTGGTGGTGGGCCCTGAAGACCCTCTGGTGATGGGCGTTGCAGACTTTCTGCACGAGAAGTTCCCCTCCCTTATGGTCATCGGCCCCGGAGCGTCGGGCGCCCGTCTGGAGGGCAGCAAGCAGTTCGCCAAAGATTTTATGGCGCGCCACTCGATTCCCACTGCGGCATACCGCGCCTTTACAGGCGAGATTCTCGCGCAGGCCAAGTCATTTCTGAGGACTCTGCAGCCACCCTACGTGCTCAAGGCTGACGGCCTTGCGGCGGGCAAGGGCGTGGTGATTCTCGATGATCTTGCCGCAGCGGATGCGGAACTTGAGGAGATGTTCTCCGGCAAATTCGGCACAGCATCGTCAAAAGTGGTCATAGAGCAATATCTGAGCGGTATCGAACTCTCGGTATTTGTGCTCACCGACGGCCGCGACTATATGATTCTGCCCGAGGCCAAAGACTACAAGCGCATCGGCGAGGGCGACACCGGCCTCAACACCGGCGGTATGGGCTCGGTATCCCCCGTTCCCTTCGCGGGCGAAAGTTTTATGCGTAAGGTGGAAGAGCGCATAGTGCGCCCCACGATAGCCGGTCTGCAGAGCGACGGCATCCCCTACACGGGCTTCATATTCATAGGTCTGATGAATTGCGGCGGAGACCCCTATGTGATTGAATACAATGTGCGTATGGGCGATCCCGAAACCGAGTCGGTGATGACCAGAATAAGCAGCGACCTGCTCGCGCATCTGGAGGCGGCCGCCCGCGGAGGTCTCGGCGGCGAGCATCTTGAGGTCAGCAGCCAGGCCGCTGTCACTGTGGTGATGGTCTCCGGCGGCTATCCGGGCCACTACAAGTCGCTGTATCCAATACACGGCATCGAGGACGCGTGCAGCCGCAAGGTGAATGTGTTCCAGATGGGCACGAAGCTCTCCGGCGGGGAGGTGGTCACCGGCGGCGGCCGCGTGCTCTGCGTCACCGCCAACGCCTCCGATATGCAGCACGCTGCGGAAAAGGCCTACAAAGCCCTGTCCGACATCGAGTTCAAGGATGCTTACCACCGCGGCGACATCACTGCCGACCTTATGAAATATCTTTAGCACCAGGGGGTGAAACGGCATTTTGACATACGCAGATACCTGTATGTGCTGGTGATTTTCACCGTCGTGCTCTACCTGCTCTCCACATTTCTGCCGGGCGGCGGCATCTCTGCCGTGAATGCGGCACTCGGGGCGATTTTCCTTGCAGCCTGCGCGGGAGTGGTATACCTTACCGTGGATTTCTTTGCCGTCACCATCAACTATGCGGCGCCGCTGGTGTTTGCCTGTCTGGCGCTCAGCTTCCCCTGTGCTGCGGTGTACAGCCCGTTGTTGTGGGCCGCAGCCGCCCAGAGCCTTGCATTCTACCTTGCCGCCCGCTACTACGGCGGCGATGCCGACAACGACCGCGCCTTTCTGTACTGCGCCCTTGTTGCCGCGGCCTCGCTGATTTTCCCTCCGATGGTCTGGACGCTGCTTTTTCTTGTAACAATGAACATATCCACGGCGCCCGACAAGCCCCGTTTTCTGGTCTCCTGCGCTTTGGGATTCCTGCTGCCCCCCGCGGCATATCTTGCGTGCCGCTTTTTATGCGCAGACTTCAGGGAGGTGACGGCGCTGCTGCAGCAGTATTTTTCTGCGCTGGTTTCGCCGGCCGTGGATCTTGGGGCCAGCAGCGCGGCGCGGGTCATCAAGGTGCTGACGATAGCGGTGTGCTATGTGGTGTCGCTGGTCTCTTTTCTGCGCCGCAGCGCCGAATACAGCGTTTCCCACTCGCGGGTGATGACCTTTATCTTCGCCTACTGCTCCGTGATTGTGCTGCTGCTGATTCTGTTTCCGTCCGGTTGCCTGCCGATGAATGTGATGCTGGCGATGGTGCCGTTATCGCTGGTGATCTACGACTATCTGGTGTGGGGCGCCACCGATCGCGGCTGCCGCATCGCGGCGGCATTTCTGTCGCTGTCGCTGCTGCTGGAGTCGGCATTCCTTGTGCTTAAGTAAAGCCGCAGCAGGGCGGGGTAGCGCTCCTCCATCACCTCCGGGCAATACTTTGACAGAAAGTGCAGCTCCGCACTGTCAAAGGGGCGCGTTTCAAGCAAATGCCACATAAGCCCCCCGAAGTCGCTCAGATGAGGCGGCTCGGCGGCCACCCGGGCGGTGAGCGCCTTCATCCGGGTGCGGACCACGCGGCGCAGCGTCACCTTCTCCCCGCAGAGTATCAGCTTGTCGTACAGTTTTTGTGGGGACATAATGCGTTGCCTGTAAAAGAGATTCACAAGCGAGTATCTCACCAGATCTTTGCAGGTGTTTATGTCAATGCCGTAGCGCTCCTTGTAGAAGGTGCGGATATCTTCTTCCGAGACAAACTCGTGTTTTGATGTGCTGCAGGTGTTCATAAACGCAAGTTAATAAAAAAACGCCCCGCGAGAAAGCGGGGCGCCGTATGTCCAAAGTTTCCGGCTGCTAAAGCTCGTCAAAATCGACCTCCTGGTAGCCGTTCTCCCCCTTGCGGGAGGGAGCCTCCCCTCTGGAGTAGCCGTCGCTGTAGGGCCGGGCCTCTGTCACGGGGCAACGCTCTTTGATATAGTCGATAACTTCTTTCAACCCTTCGGAGAATTTTTCAAAATCTTCCTTGTAAAGGAAAATCTTGTGTTTGTCGTAAACATACTTGCCATCATTCTCGATCTTACGCTTGCTCTCCGTGATGGTCAGATAGTAATCGTTGCCTTTCGTGGCCTTTACGTCAAAGAAATAAGTACGCTTGCCAGCCCTCACAGGCTTGGAAAATACGTCATCGCTGCCGCGCTCCTGACTCTTTGCATTTTCATAATCTTCAAAATACATAGCGATCTTTTTTAAAATTCTCCTAACAAAGATAATTTTTTTATCCATAAAACCTATCTTTGTGAAAATAAATCTTTCATATGCTTAATCGCCGGTTAATCCGTATCAAGGTTTTCAAAGTTCTTTTTGCGGCCGAATCTTGCGGCACCGCGCTCCTTTCTGCGGCAGAAAAAGAGCTTCTGCTCTCCTGCGAGAGGACGCTTGATCTCTATTATTTCCTGCTGAACCTCTGCCCCGCAATCTGCCGTCTGGCCGGCAGCAAAGTGGAGGCGGGCAAAAATAAATTCAATCCCACAGAGGGCGAACTCAACGCCAGCACCCGGCTGGCTGACAACCGCTTTGCCGCGCTCCTCTCTGGGAATGAGGACTTTGAGAAGATGTGCACCAAGAAGGGCTTCGTGTGGGACGAATACGATGTGCTGCTCAAGAAGCTCTATGCGGCGGCCGTATCTTCCCAGTATTATCAGGAGTATATGTCCGCAGAGGAAGATTCGCTTGAAAACGACTGCCGGTTCTTCACCAACTTTTTTGCAGAAGAGCTGGAAGACGAGGAGATGCTCCGCGATATGCTGGAAGAGAAGTCGGTCTATTGGGCCGATGACCTGGGCTTTGTGCTGAACGTGATAATCAAGGACCTCGAGCAGGTCGGCGGCGGCGCTTCTGTGCCCCGGCACAGGGTTTTTCTCAAAGACGACGACCGAACCTTCGCCCTGCAGTTGCTTGCGGCCTCGATGGGGCACTTCGACGAGTACCTCAAGTTGATGCAGACGAACGTCCCCAACTGGGACCCCGAACGCATAGTGCGGGTGGACTCGATGCTGGTGGTGATGGGCATCGCGGAGGCCGTGACCTTCCCCAGCATCCCCATCAAGGTTACAATCAACGAATATGTCGACATTTCCAAGTTCTACAGCACCCCCAACAGCCACACCTTTGTAAACGGGCTGCTGGATGTGATTCTGCACAAGATGCAGGAGAGCGGCGAGATTGTAAAGAGCGGCCGCGGACTCTACACCGGCACTCCCAAAAAAGAATAATCAATAACAAGAGTAAAATATGAGATTCCTTACAATTATGCTGCAGGCAGGTTCTGCAGCCCCTGCGCAGCAGGGAGGCAACTGGTCCTTTTTCATTATGATCGTGCTGCTCTTTCTGGTGATGTGGCTCTTTATGATCCGCCCCCAGCAGAAGAAGCAGAAAGAGATGGAGAAGTTCCGCAAAGAACTTCAGAAAGGAGACAAGGTGGTCACTATCGGCGGCATCTACGGCAAGGTGGAGAGCATATCCGAGAACACCGCCACCATCGAGGTGGACAAAGGCGTTATGCTCAAGGTGGACAAGGCTTCCCTTGTAAAAGACTTCAGCGACACTCAGCGGTAGGCGGTGCACCGCAAACAGATAATCGGGTCGGGAAAAGAGTGGGCGGTTTTTCTGCTCTCTCTCTTTCTGGCGTGTGCCGTGTGGTTTATTCACAGCATGTCGCTGCGCTACACCGTGCCCGTCAAGTTCCGGGTAGGCATAGTCACCGATCTGGAGGGGTATGCACCGGAGGCCACGAGTTCCGAGGTGCTGGTGGCGGCAGTCACCGGCACGGGATTTACCATAGTGAGTCTGCGGCATTCGGCAGGGAGTGTGCGCAACGTCAACCTCAAAGTGCCTGGGAGCAAGCTCTCTGCCGTGGCGGGGCAGCCCAATCTTTTCGAGGCTTCTCCCCGCGAGCTCGGCGAGGAGCTGTATCAGGCGCTCGGGGCCAAAATCACCATCAACAGCTATGACACCGACCGCCTCACCTTCAAGATGACCCCGAGGCGGCACAGAAAGGTGCCGGTGGTGCTGCAGAGCAAGATTTTCTGCAAAAGCCAGTATATGATGGCATCGGAAATACGCCTTACCCCCGATTCGGTAGCGGTTTACGGCGATGCGGCAATCATAGACAATGTGGCCTATGTAGAGAGCGAACAGGTGTCGCGGTTCAATGCCGACGCGCCGCTTTCGGGCAAGGTGCGCCTCAGGCCGGTGAAAGGGGTCGAGATGTCGTCCCCGCAGGTGGAGTACCGTATAGATATAGTGCGTTATGTGGAATTCTCCGCAGAGGTGGAGTTCTCTCTGCTTGGCGGCCCCAAGAGGGAGCACATTCTCATAAACCCCTCTTCTGGTGTGGTGCGCTACCGCATCCCCTACAATCTTGCCTCCGGTGAGGTCAATCCCCCCACTTTTGTGGTACGTTACAGCGATTTTGCCGCCTCACGCTCCGGAGCAGTGGTGCCGGCCCTCTACAGCGCCCCGGAAGGGATGCTCTCCTACGAGCTGGATCCCCCGGCGGTGGAGTGTATGGCGTTGGAATTTTGACAGCCGTAGTGAAGAAGACCGTCATAGGCTGCACCGGCGGCATAGGGAGCGGCAAGTCTGCCATCGCGGGGGCTTTTGCCGCTCTTGGAATACCCGCTTATGACTGCGACAGCGCCGCCAAGGCGCTCTACCGCACCGACCGCGACCTGTGCCGGGCGGTGGCCGGCGTGCTGGGGCCGCAGGTGCTGCAGAGCAACGGAACTCTCTCCACGCGGGCTATGGCGGCCGGAATATTCGCCGACCGGCGGCTGCTGGAGAAGGTGGAGGCCATTGTCCATCCGGCGGTGGGGGAGGACTTCAGAAAGTGGGCGGCGCGCCAGAAGTCTGCCATCGTGATAATGGAGTCGGCCATTTTGCTTGAAAAGCCTTTTTTTGATAATTTTGCCGATTATACGATTACCGTTTCGGCCCCCGAAGAGGTGCGCATCGCACGCGTCATATCCCGTGACGGAGCCACCCGCGAGCAGGTTGAGGCCCGTCTGGCCAACCAGTGGAGCGATGCTCAGCGCGAGCGCAAGGCCGACGCAGTGATCGTGACCGACGACCGCACCCCGGTGCTGCCGCGCATTTTGGAACTTATAGAAACTTTGAAACAGACAACTTATAACTATGGCAATCGATCTTAAGAAAATACTTGCGATATCGGGCAAGCCCGGTTTGTATGAATATGTCGCACAGGCCAAGAACGGCTTTATCGTGGAGGCCGTGGAGAGCAAACAGCGCAGCGCTGTGCCCGCCACCGCCAAGGTAACCACTCTGGCGGATGTCTCCATCTACACCGACGATGGCGAGGCCGCCCTCAAGCAGGTGCTGGAGAGTATGCGCGATGCCCTCGGTGGCGAGGTTGCGATGAGCAGCAAGTCCGACACCGAGCAGATCAAGACCTTCTTTGCAAAGGTGCTTCCCACCTACGACCGCGACCGCTTCTATGTGTCCCATATGAAGAAGGTTCTGGACTGGTACAACCATCTCGCAAAATTCGCTTCTCTCGACTTTGAGAAGGATGAGGAGCCGGCAGGCGAAGAAAACGAAAAAACCGCTGAATAAGTCTTGAAAGTTCAACTGATCACGCTGGGCTGCTCAAAGAACAGGGTCGATTCCGAGCACCTGCTCTCTCAGATAGCAGCTTCAGGCATTGAAATATGCCCGGAGGAGGCTCCGCTTGACGGCGGAGCTGATGTCGTGATTCTGAACACCTGCGGCTTTATTGCCGATGCCAAACAGGAGTCGGTGGAGGCCATTATGCGCGCCGTCAAGGCCAAGAACGAAGGGCTGATAAGCAAAATATATGTGTTCGGATGCCTCTCTCAGCGCTATCCGGCGGACCTCAGGGGCGAGATTCCGGAGGTGGACGGCTTTTTCGGAGCCAACGACCATCAGGCGCTGCTTGCGGCCCTCGGGGTCAGGTATTCCGCAGCACTGCAGACCCGCCGCCATCTGACCACCCCGCACCACTACGCCTACCTCAAGATTTCCGAGGGGTGCGACCGCCGGTGCGCCTACTGCGCAATTCCAGGCATACGCGGCCCGCACGTGTCGGTGGATATGGACACGCTGGTAGAGGAGGCAAGGCTTCTCGCAGCCCAGGGGGTACGCGAGCTGATAGTGGTGGCTCAGGACACCACCTATTACGGCCTCGATCTCTACCGCAGGCGGATGGTGGCTCCTCTGCTGGAGCGGCTTTCGGCAGTTGAGGGAATCGAGTGGATAAGGCTTCACTACAGCTATCCCGAGGCCTTCCCCGACGACCTGCTGGATGTGATGGCCGCCAATCCCAAAATCTGCAAATATATAGACATACCCCTGCAGCATTGCTCGCAAAAGGTGCTGGAGGCGATGCGCCGCCCCTCCGACGAGAAGCAGATGCGCGCCCTGGTGGAGAAATTCCGCGCCAGAGTGCCCGGCGTGGCCCTGCGCACCACAATGATTGTGGGGCACCCAGGCGAGGGGGAGCGGGAATTCGGACAGTTGCTGGGCTTTGTCAAGGATATGCGTTTCGAAAGGCTCGGTGCCTTCACCTACAGCGAAGAGGAGGGGACATACGGCGCCATCAACTATAAGGATTCGGTTCCGGAGCGCGTAAAGCAGGAGCGCTACGACCGCCTGATGGAGCTGCAGAGCGGCATTTCGCTCGACTACAACCTCTCCCGCATCGGCTCCTCAGAGCGGGTGATAGTGGATTCGTTTGAAAACGGCAGCCTGCTCTGCCGCACGCAGAAGGAGTCCCCGGAGGTTGACGGCCAGGTGATAGTGGAGGTCAAGTCGGCCCCCGCATCGCTCAAGGGCAGTTTCATTAATGTAAAAATCACAGGAGCGGACTATTACGACCTCTCCGCAGAAATCGCATAAGTTATGATGCTTAAAGGACAATCGGCCCTGATTACAGGGGGCACCCGGGGAATAGGCAAGGCTATAGCGCTCAAATTTGCAGCGGAAGGGGCGGATGTGGCGTTCTGCTACATCTCTTCCGACGCTGCGGCCCAGAGCACCAAGGCAGAACTGGAGCAGTTCGGCGTCAGGGCTCTCGCCCTGCGATGCGACGTTTCGGACACCGGCGCGGCCCGGGCTGCGGTAAAGGAGGTTTTGGAGGCCTTCGGCAAGATTGACATTCTGGTGAACAATGCCGGCATCACCCGCGACGGGCTGCTGGTGCGTCTTGACGAGCAGGCCTGGGACGATGTCATCCGCGTCAATCTCAAGAGCGTGTACAACTTCTGCAATGCCGCCGTGCCCGCAATGATGCGCGCCCGCAAGGGCTGCATAGTGAACGTGAGCAGCGTCGCCGGGCTGCACGGGAATGCGGGCCAGTGCAACTACTCGGCCTCCAAGGGGGCGATAGTGGCCTTTACCCGAACTCTGGCAAAGGAGGTCGGCCCCAGAAACATCCGCGTGAATGCGGTGGCTCCCGGCTTTATCCTCACCGATATGACCCGGAATATGCCGGAAGATGTCCTCTCCAAGTGGATAGACAACATCCCGCTGCGCCGCGGAGGCACTCCTGAAGATGTGGCGGATGTCTGCTGCTTTCTCTGCAGCGATATGTCGGCTTATGTCTCCGGACAGGTGATTACAATAGACGGTGCAATGTTTGCCTGATGGGCGGATATGTCATTTTGTCTTAAAACGGGCTTTGGCAGATAATTTGCCTTGCCGTCCTGCAAAAAGAATTAAAATAGTATGGCACAAGAAAATAACATAAAAGACAAACCTGCGGCAGAACCCGAGGTGGAAAAGAGCGCAGAGAGCGCTGCAAAAGGTGCTCCGGAGGCATCGGCGGCAGAAGAAACAGCCGGGAAGGCTCGGGAAGATAAAGCTGCGGATAAGAAAGCTCAGGAGAGCAGATCCGCCGCATCGGCAGCCGGGGATGCATCAGAAGAGCTGACAAAGAAACTTGCCGAGGCTCAAGATAAATATGTGCGGATGGCGGCCGAGTTCGAGAATTTCCGCCGCCGCACCGCAAAGGAGAAACTCGATCTGGTGAAGTCGGCTGGAGAGAACATCCTCAAGGGGATGCTTCCCGTGCTTGACGATTGCGAGCGCGCCATAGCGCAGCTGGCGGCCACCGAGGCCAGCACTTTCGAGAAAGAGGGCACCGGCCTTATTTACAGCAAGCTGCTCTCTTATATGAAATCCTGCGGGCTGGAAGAAATCCAGGTGCTCGGTATGGAATACGATGCCGACAGCGCAGAGGCCGTGGCGATGCTGCCCGTGCAGGAGCCTGACAAAAAAGGCGTCGTGCTGGAGGTCGTCGTCAAGGGATACACTCTGGGCGGCAAGGTCATCAGGTTCCCCAAAGTTGTCGTGGGGCAATAAAGGAATAACATTATGGCAGAAAAAAGAGATTATTACGAGGTGCTGGGTGTGGACCGCAACGCCACCGCCGACGAAATCAAGAAGGCCTACCGCAAGAAGGCCATCCAGTACCACCCTGACAAGAATCCGGGGGATAAAGCGGCGGAGGAGAAATTCAAGGAGGCGGCCGAGGCTTATGATGTCCTCAGCAATGCCGACAAGCGTGCCCGTTACGACCGCTATGGCCACGAAGGGGTAGGCGGCAGTGCCGCAGGCGGTGCGCAAGGCTTCTCTATGGAGGATATCTTCTCCCAGTTCGGCGACATATTCGGCGGGGCGTTCTCCGGCTTCAATTTCAGCGGAGCCCGCTCCGGCGGCCGCAGGGTATCCCGCGGCACCGACATCCGCATCCGCGTGAAACTCTCGCTCAAGGAGATTGTGCACGGAGTGGACAAGACCGTTAAAATCAACAAGCTGGTGCAGTGTCCCGATTGTGCGGGGCGCGGCGCGGCCAGCGAGGCAGACATCAAGACCTGTCCAGACTGCAAGGGCAGCGGCGTGGTGACCCGCATACAGCAGACCATCCTGGGCACTATGCAGAGCTCGTCTCCCTGCCCCCGCTGCAACGGAGAGGGCAAGATAGTCTCCAACCCCTGCAAGAAGTGCGGCGGAAGCGGTCTGGTAAAAAAGGCCGAGGAGATTTCGTTCAAGATTCCTGCCGGCGTCACCGACGGAATGCAGCTCACCGTGCAGGGCAAGGGCAATGCCGCCAAGTCGGGAGGTGTGCCCGGCAACCTGCTGGTTGTCATAGAAGAGGAGAAGGATCCGCTGCTGGAGCGCGACGGCAACGACCTCATCTATTCGCTGTTCATCTCCGTGCCCGAGGCCATCAACGGCTGCGAGGCTCAGATCCCCGGTGTGGACGGGATGCTCAAGATCAAGATAGAACCAGGCACTCAGCCCGGCAAGACGCTGCGACTGCGCGGCAAAGGTATTCCCGATGTTGACGGCTATGGCGCCGGCGACCTGCTGGTGGCAGTGCAGGTGTGGATTCCCAAGAAGATTTCAAAGGACGAGAAGGCGATGGTGGAGAAGCTCGCCAAGAGCGAAAATTTCAAGGCCGACCCCTCGTCTGCGGAGCGGAGTTTCTTTACCCGCATCAGAAATATGTTCAAATAGGCCGATGAAGCGCTCTATCCTCTGCTGGGCCATTCTGCTCTGCGGTTTCGCGTCCCTTACGGCCCAGGACAAGGGTTACGGGTGGCCGATGGACTTTCTGCCCGTCTCGTTTTCCAGCACTTACGGCGAACTGCGCCGCAACCACTTTCACGCCGGACTTGACTGGCGCACCGGCGGACACACCGGCGAGAAGCTCTATTCCATAATGGACGGCTACGTATGCCGCCTTTCGGTGTCCCCCACCGGCTATGGCAATGCGGTTTACATCGCCCATCCAAACGGCACGATGTCGGTTTACGGCCATATGGAGAGTTTTCGCAGCGACCTTGCCCGGCGCGTGCGCAGCGAGCAGTACGCCCAAAAGAGCTACCGCGTCACCATAGAACTCTCTGAAGGCGAATTCCCCGTCAAAAAGGGGGACTTCATAGGCCGTGCCGGCAACAGCGGATTCTCCGGCGGCCCGCATCTGCATATGGAGATCCGCCGCGACTGGGACAATCTTCCCGTTAACTATCTTGCCGACGGCACATACAATCTGCGCGACACCAAGCCCCCCGTGATAAACAGGGTGGCTTTTTATGCGTTCGAAGACTCCACGGGCATCCCTATGGTGCGCCGCCTGCAGATGATTTCCAACCCCAAGGGGTACAAGGGCACCATTACTGTGAGCGACAAATTCTATGTGGCGGTGGACGCGGTGGATTATATGGAGGGCACCGGCGGCCGCTTGGCCGTGGAGTGCTACCAGGTCTGGCTCGACTCGGAAAAGATTTTCGATTTCAAGGTGGGGGATGTCCCCTACAGCGAAGGGCGCTACTTCGCCTGCCTTGTGCAGCAGGGGGAGAAGGGGCACGACCTGCTCAAGAGCTGGTGCCCGCCCAACAACGGCCTCGCATACAAGATACAGTCGGTGAACGATGGAATAATCTCCCTGGAAGACGATGCCCCCCACACCGTCAAAGTTGTGGCAGCCGACTGCTTCGGCAACAGCACTTCGTGCTCCTTCAGCGTGAAGAGGGGCGGCGGCATCCGCGTTATGGACCCCGCAGACACCGTGGGGCTCTTTGCCGCGCTGTGGTATGTGCCTCAGGTGTTCACTGCGGGCGGCGTGTCGATGTACATAGAGCCCGCCTCGCTCAATGCCTCCGCATATCTTGATTGCCGCAAAGTCGGCTCCGCGGATCCCTCGCAAGGGATCTATTCCGATATCTGGCGCTTCGCAAGCGAGGATATCCACCTGCAGAAGCCCGTGCACATAAAGTTTGACATCTCCGCTCTGCCGGAAAATCTGCAGGCCAAGGCCTATATAGCGAAGAAGGGGGCAGACGGGCTCTCCTATGCCGGCAACAAGCACTCCGGCACCGCACTGGAGGCCGCCTGCAAGTTCGGAACCTTCTTTGTGGCGGTGGACACCGACGCCCCGCACCTTAAGAGCAATGTGGCCGACGGGGCCTCGCTGCCGGCATCGGGACGCTTCTCGATTGACGCCCGCGACGGCGGCAGCGGCATCGCCGACTATGACATTAAGTGGGACGGGGAGTGGATTCTGTCGCAGTATTATGGCGGCCGCATCCAGGTTTACCCCGACAAGAGCCACCGCAGCGGCGGGCGGCACCGCATAGAGGTCACCGCCACCGACCATTGCGGCAACAGCTGCGACGTTGAGTTCTATGTAATTTATTAGGACAAAAAATTTTGCGTGAGAATTGTTGCATAATAAAAAATATTTCTATCTTTGCAGTCCCAAAACCAAAAGCAACCTCTTGCCACAGGGGCCTTCGAGCAGCAATGTTGCGTAAATGATTTAAAGAAATGGATTTACTTCAAGTAGCAAAAGACGCGATGGCACAGGAGCCCAAGAAGTTCCCTAACTTCAAGGCCGGCGACACTGTCACTGTCACTTATGTCATCAAAGAGGAAAATAAGGAGCGTCAGCAGAAATTCCGTGGCGTTGTGATTCAGCGCCGTGGCGCAGGCAACACGCAGACTTTCACTGTCCGCAAGATATCCAACGGCATCGGCGTGGAGAGAATCTTCCCCCTCGCATCGCCGTTCATCGATTCCATCGAGCTCAACAAGGTAGGTAAGGTTCGTCGCGCACGCATCTTCTACCTCCGCAATCTCACCGGCAAGAAAGCCCGCATCAAAGAGAAAAAGTACAGCGTTGCTCCTCAGGAATAAGCTGTTTCTGATACCGGCCGCGTAGCTCAACTGAATAGAGCACTTGACTACGGATCAAGAGGTTCTGGGTTTGAACCCCAGCGTGGTCACAAAAGCCTTCCCTTTTAAGGAAGGCTTTTTCTTTTCCCTGTCTCCAAATAAAAAGAGCACGCCAATCGCGTGCTCTTTTCTCGTACCCCCGTGGGGAATCGAACCCCAACCGGAAGAACCGGAATCTTCAATTCTATCCATTAAACTACGGAGGCGGTTTGCATCTGCAAAAGTACAATAAAATCTTATCTTTGTGCAGAAAAAATAGAATTACCTATGAAAGCATACGTTTTCCCCGGTCAGGGTGCGCAGTTTCCCGGAATGGGCAGGGAACTTTATGAAACCAATCCCAAGGCCCGCGCCCTCTTTGACAGGGCCGACGAAATTCTCGGCTTCGCAATCACGAAGGTGATGTTTGAAGGCGATGCCGAGGCTCTGCGCGCCACTGCCGTGACCCAACCTGCAGTGTTTCTGCATTCGGTCATAACCGCCCTCTGCCTGGATGACTTCGAGCCCGATATGACCGCCGGCCATTCGCTGGGGGAATTCTCCGCGATGGTGGCTGCGGGCGCTCTCGAGTTTGAGGATGCCCTGCGCTTGGTGGCGGTGCGCGCCGATGCGATGCAGAAGGCCTGCGAGGCAAATCCGGGGGCGATGGCGGCGATAATCGCCCTTGACTTCGCCACCATAGAAGATGTGTGTGCAAAGAGCTCCGCTGTGGTGGTCCCCGCAAACTACAACAGCCCCGCGCAGCTGGTGATTTCCGGCGAAGAGGCGGCTGTGGATGCGGCTTGCGTGGCCCTCAAGGCGGCCGGCGCAAAACGCGCCATCAAACTTGCCGTGGGCGGGGCGTTCCACTCTCCGCTTATGGCTCCCGCTGCGGAGCGTCTTGCCGCCGCCATAGAGGCGACCCCCTTCAGCACCCCTCGCTGCCCCGTCTATCAGAACGTGGATGCGCTGCCTGCGGGAGACCCTGCCAAAATCCGCGAAAATCTGCTGCGCCAGCTCACCAGCCCGGTCAGATGGAGCCAGTCGGTGCAGAATATGATTGCCGACGGCGCAACCTCCTTTATCGAGGTGGGCCCCGGCACGACCCTCTCTGGACTGATAAAAAAAATAGCGCCCGAAGGCGCTGTCGAAATTCAGTCGGTGGGGTAGCCCGCCGCTATTTTATGAGTTCTTTGTAGAGCTCCAGAGCCTGCTCCAGGCTGTAGGTGTCCACATCGTGGCTTGCAAAGTAGGCCTTCACAATCGCTGACTTCTTCTTGTACATCTTGCAGAGCTGCTTCTCGTTGAAGTAGGCCACCTTCTTGTTGCCGAGGTTGATGAACACCGGACGCTTCTCGAACGAGTAGCGCATGTCGGTGTTGCCGGTCAATGTCTCCACGGTGCCGCCGCCCGCGAGGGAAGAGATGTTGGTGGTGGCGGAGAGCTGCGAGGATGTGCCGTAGAGATCCTTCTTGCCCATATCGGTGGCCGAGAGCTTTTCCATCACGGCCAGCACTGTCTCGTTATATTCCACGACCTTATAATACTGCCCCTTGATTTTGAGGTACATATATTTGTCGGCGGTGACCTGTGTCACATAATCCTCGTAGAGCAGGGGGATGGTGTCGTTGTCGGCGATCATCATCACGCACTGGTTGAGGTTGTCGATGTTTATGATACCCTGCGAGCGGTGCAGGGTGATGGGAACGCCGCTGTCGTCGTAAACGGCCGCATCCTGGTCAAACACAACCGTCCCCCTGGAAAACTCGGGAAGCTGGTAGAGGTGCTCCCGGCGGAATATCTCGTTTTTCTCCTGATCGAGTCCGGAAGACTCCGTTTGTGCAAACGCCACCGTGCATATGGCGGCGGCCGCAACTGTCAATAATAACTTTTTCATCAAATTGGGTTTATTTTCATCAAAGGTAGAACTTTTTTTGTTAAATTTACGCCCTAATTTGTGCTGAAAGATAATTAGTGATTTCACCAGAGTAAATCCAACGTAAAACTATACGAAATGGCAAAAAAAATCATCACGTGTGACGGTAATTACGCAGCGGCTCACGCAGCATATCTGTTCAGCGAGAACGCAGCGATTTACCCTATCACACCCTCTTCTACAATGGCCGAGCTGTTCGACGAGTGGGCAGCCTATGGCAAGAAAAACATGTTCGGCAACCCTGTTTCGGTAACTGAGATGCAGAGTGAGGCCGGTGCGGCGGGCGCCGTGCACGGTTCGCTTCAGGCAGGTGCGCTCACATCCACATTCACTGCATCTCAGGGCCTGCTGCTTATGATCCCGAATATGTACAAGATTGCCGGCGAAATGCTTCCCGCTGTCTTCCATGTATCGGCCCGCGCACTGGCAAGCCACGCCCTCAGCATCTTCGGCGACCATCAGGATGTGATGGCGGCCCGCGCCACAGGTTTCAACTTCCTGGCATCCAACAACCCCCAGGAGGCGATGGACCTCGGTGCCGTGGCGCATCTGGCGGCCATCAAGTCCAGCCTGCCGTTTGTGCACTTCTTTGACGGTTTCCGCACCTCTCACGAGATTCAGAAGATAGAGCTTCTGGAGGGCGAAGACCTCCGCCCCCTGGTGAGCGAGAAGTCGCTTGAGGCATTCCGCGCCCGCGCCCTCAACCCGGTTAAGCCGGTCACCCGCGGCACTGCGCAGAACCCCGATGTATATTTCCAGGTTAGAGAGGCGTCAAACCAGTATTACGAGGCTGTTCCCGACATCGTGGCCCGCTATATGGGCGAGATCGCAGAGATTACAGGTCGTCATTATTTGCCATTTGATTACTATGGCGACCCCGAGGCGGAAGACATAATAGTTGCAATGGGCTCCGTGTGTGACACCATCAAGGAGACCATAGACTATCTCGCAGAGAAAGAGGGCCGCAAGATAGGCGTGATAAGCGTGCACCTGTTCCGTCCCTTCTCCCTCAAATATTTCAAGAGAGCCCTGCCAAAGAGCGTAAAGCGCGTTGCAGTGCTTGACCGCACCAAGGAGTGCGGCGCAAACGGCGAGCCTCTGGCCCAGGAGGTGCGCAACGCCCTCTACGGCAGCCGCGGCATCAGGGTTTACGGCGGCCGCTACGGCCTCTCCAGCAAGGATACCACTCCCGCCCAGATTATCGCGGTTTACGACAACCTGGCCCTCAAGGAGCCCAAGAATGACTTCACCATCGGCATCGTGGACGATGTCACATACAAGTCGCTCCCCGTCAAGGGCGAGATTTCACTCTCCAAGAAGGGCACTTACGAGTGCCGCTTCTACGGCCTCGGCAGTGACGGTACCGTGGGCGCCAACAAGAACACCATCAAGATCATCGGCGACCACACCGACAAGTACGCCCAGGCTTACTTCGACTACGACAGCAAGAAGTCCGGAGGCTTCACCTGCTCTCACCTGCGCTTTGGCGACCAGCCCATCCGCGCGCCTTATCTGGTGACCACCCCCGACTTCGTGGCCTGCCACGTGCCTTCTTACCTGAGCAAATACGATGTGCTCAAGGGCATAAAGCAGGGCGGCACACTGCTGCTCAACAGCATCTGGAGCGTGGAGGAGACCCTGGAGCGCATCCCCGACTTCGTGAAGAAGGAGATCGCCGCCAAGAAGGTGAGCCTGTACATAATCAACGCCACCAAGATTGCCGCAGAAATCGGCCTCGGCGGCCGCACAAACACCATACTGCAGTCGGCATTCTTCAAGATCACAAACATAATCCCCTACGAGGATGCTGTGATGTATATGAAAAAAGCCATCGACAAGTCCTACGGCAAGAAGGGCGAGAATATCGTGGCAATGAACTACGCAGCCGTTGACCGCGGCGGCGAGTATCAGAAGGTTGACGTGCCCGAGTCCTGGAGCAAGGCAAGCGGCCGTTTTGTGAACCCCGGCAGCAAGCGTATGGCTCCCGAGTGGATTCACGAGGTTGCCGACGTCGTAAACGCGCAGGAAGGCAACACCCTCCCCGTGAGCGTGTTCGCATCCAAGGAGTTTGCAGACGGCACAATCCCCGCCGGCACATCCGCTTATGAGAAGCGCGGCGTGGCGGTCAAGGTGCCCGAGTGGAACCCCGACAACTGCATCCAGTGCAACCAGTGCGCGTATGTCTGCCCTCACGCAGCCATCCGTCCTTTCCTTATGACCGCCGATGAGGCTGCCGCAGCGCCCCAAAGCATCAAGAAGGCTGCCGGCAAGGCCCAGCTCAAGGAGTACACCTTCACAATGCAGCTCAGCCCTGCAGACTGCACCGGCTGCGGCAACTGCGTGGATGTCTGCCCCGGCTTCAAGGGAGCCAAGGCTCTCGAGATGGTGGCTTCCGATGGTCAGATGGGCGAGCAGGCACACTACACCTACCTCAACAGCAAGATCGGCTACAAAGACAACATTCTCCCCAAGGAGCAGAGCGTGAAGAACCTCGAGTTTGCACAGCCTCTGTTCGAGTTCAGCGGCGCCTGCGCAGGCTGCGGCGAGACTCCCTATATCAAGACCATCACCCAGCTCTTTGGCGAGAGTATGATGATTGCCAACGCCACAGGCTGCTCCTCCATCTACGGAGCATCCTTCCCCTCATCACCCTACTGCACCAACCAAAAGGGTTACGGCCCCGCCTGGAACAACTCCCTGTTTGAGGATTGCGCCGAGTTCGGCTTGGGTATGAGGCTCGGAAGCGAGAAGATGCGCGACAACGTGGCCTCCCTTATGACCAAGGCCCTTGACTGCGACAAGTGCTCCGACGAAATCAAGGCCCTCTTCAAGGAGTGGCTTGAAAACCGTGGCGACCGCAAGGTTACTCTGGACATATACGAGAAACTTCTCCCGCTGCTGCCTCAGAGCAAGTGCGAGGCCTGCAAGGAGATCAATGGTCTTGCCAAGTTCATCCCTGCGCGCAGCCAGTGGATATTCGGCGGCGACGGCTGGGGCTATGATATCGGCTACGGCGGACTTGACCACGTTCTGGCCAGCGGCAACAATGTCAACTGCCTGGTTATCGACACCGAGGTTTACTCCAACACCGGCGGACAGTCTTCAAAGGCTACCCCTGTGGGAGCAGTGGCCAAGTTTGCCACCAGCGGCAAGAGGGTGCGCAAGAAAGACCTGGGTATGATGGCTATGAGCTATGGTTATGTATATGTCGCACAGGTTGCGATGGGAGCATCTCAGGCTCAGCTGCTCAAGGCTCTCAAAGAGGCCGAGGCATACGACGGCCCTTCGCTCGTCATCGCTTATGCGCCTTGCATCAACCACGGTCTCAAGGCAGGTATGGGTCACTCCCAGCGGGAAGAGCAGAAGGCGGTCGAGTGCGGCTATTGGCAGCTCTACCGCTACAACCCCGCTCTGGAGGCCACGGGGGAGAATCCTTTCATCCTCGACAGCAAAGAGCCCGACTGGAGCAAGTTCCAGGAGTTCCTGCGCGGCGAGGTACGCTACGCTTCTCTGCTCAAGTCCTTCCCCGAGGAGGCTGCCGAGCTCTTTGAGAAGACAGAGCAGTTCGCAAAGGTTCGTCTGAATTCCTACAAGCGCTTGGCGGGCAAAGAGTAAGCCGGCCGCCGGCAAATAGAGAAGCGCCGCCTGGAACTATCCGGGCGGCGCTTTCTTGTTAACCAAAAAATACTATGAAAAAATCATCTTCGGCTACATAAATACAAAGGGTGTGCCAAAGACGATTTTCCCTTAATTAACGGTTGATTTCCCTGATCGAAATGATTTTTACGGGGTAGTAGGGGAGGCCACGGGGGTTGGTCTCCACAGAGGCGATGTCGTCAATCACATTGAGGCCGTCGATTACCTCACCGAACACTGTATATTCGCCGTTGAGGTGGGAGCACCCCTCCTCGCTCTGCACTATGTAGAACTGTGAGCCGGACGATGCCTTCTCGGGGTTGACGCTGTCTCCCTTGCGGGCCGCGGCCACAGCCCCCTTCTTGTGCACCAGACCTGGCACGAACTCGGCGGGGATGGTGTAGTTGGGGCCGCCGCTGCCGTAGAGATCGGTCTTGGTGGTGTCGCGGGTAAAGGGGTCGCCCGCCTGAATCATAAAGTCCTTGATGACCCGGTGGAAGAGCAGTCCATTGTAGTAGCCCCGGCGCACCAGTTTCACAAAGTTGTCGCGGTGGGCGGGGGTCTCCTTGTAGAGTTTGATCTTCATAGAACCCATACTTGTGACCATCTCCAGAACAGGTTCTTCTGCGATAGGCTGTTCCGCAGGCTGGGCAGGTGCTGCGGAGGCCGAATCTGCGGCAATGCCGCTTCCGGGGACCTCCTTCGCGATCTGTTCTGCGGCGGTTGTGTCCCGGCTGTCTGCGGCCGCATTCTGCGCGGAGCGGTTGCGGCAGCCCGTAAGTGTTATTCCCATAACTAAAAGTGTGATTAATAATTTGTGTTTCATATCTCTATAATTCACGTTTTTTGATATAAGTGACAACATCCCTGAAAGTCTGCGTGCGGGAGGTCAAGGCAATGTAGAGTCCTCCAGCCGCCGATAGCTGCAGCAGCAGGCGCAGCAGGTCGCCGTGCACCGGCAGAGAGGCAAAGTGCGCCGCAGCGGCACACAGCGCAGACAGCAGAAAAAACGGCAGAATGTCAGACATCAACTGAGCGCAGCCGACCCCGATAACCCTGTGTAGCAGCCCGAACCAGATGCTCACCGCAATGTAGTTGACCGCGGTGAGGCCGGCTGCCATCGCAATCAGGCCGAACCTGTAGGTAGCCAGCGCGGTTGCAATCTGCAGGGCGGCGTTGCACAGGGTAAACAGCAGATAGCGGTCGCTGCGACCGTAGGACATCGCCGTCTGGTTGAACATAGTGTGGGCGAGGGTTGCCAGACAGTAGAGGCAGTAGATTCGCAGGATGGGTACGGAGGGGGCGAATTCGGGGTTGATCAGATTGATGAACTCCGGCGCCACAAGCGCCAGGCCCATCATTGCCGGGCAGGAGACATAGGCCATAAAGCGGGTGAGCTTGCGCAGTATGGCGGTGCGCCGCTGCGGCTCTCCGCTGGCCGACGAGAGCACCGGCTGCGCCACGCTTGTGAGCATGCCGCAGAACACCTGTCCTCCCATATTGGCCCATTTGCTGCCCTGCGAGTAGAAGCCCACTTCGGCCTTGGAATAAGCGCGGCCCAGAATCACGGAAAAAATGTTGGTGTGCACCTGGGTCACGAACGACGATATCACAAGCTTGAATCCGAAGGGGAACATTTCCCACACGGGCCGCAGATTTATCTTGAAAGAGGGTTTCCAGGGGCTGAACACAAGCTTGAGCAGCGATGTTACCGCCGACTGCACCACCGAGTGGGCCACCAGCGCCCAGTATCCGCAACCGCGGACGGCCATCACAATGGCTACTGCGCCGGATGCCACAGCCCCGGCAATGTCCATTGCGGCCCGCTGGCGTATCATCATCTTGCGCAGCAGCAGGGCATCGGAAGAGATGGAGAGGCTCACGAACACAAACGACAGGAACAGGACGCGGGAGACGCTGACCAGCTCCGGCTGATTGTAGAAGCGGGCGATAGCCCCGGAAAATGCAAACAGCACAAGATATAGCGCGCAGCTCACGGCGGTCGAAAACCAGAATACGGCGTTGTGGTCTTCCGCGCGGATTTCTCCCCGGTTTATAAGGGCCGCCTTGAAGCCTCCCTCCTGCAGAGTGGCGGCAATGGCGGTGAAAATGGCCAGCATTGCGGTGAGCCCGTAGTCGCCGGGGGAGAGGCGGCTGAGCAGCACCAGCCCCACAACCGCCCCCACAAGCTGCTGGAGGCCGTTGTTCATCGCCCCCCAGAAAAGTCCGGAGGCGGTCTTTGTCTTGAGATTGCTGCCGCTCATCGTGGCAAATGTAAGAAGAAATATGGTATCTTTGCCGCCTAAGCACTATGTCCAGGATAAAGATATACACCCGTTCGTTCTCTCCGGAACTCTATAAATATTCCAAAGGGCTCTACCCGGAGGGGGTGGAGGCGGTGCGCCTCACCGACCGCAGCGCCGACGGCTACTTCTACAAGATGCTGCAGGACGCCGAGTGCGACATCGCCATCAACATAGACGAGGACGCCTATGTCTCGAATCCGGATGCGGTGATGGCCCTGGCCCGCAGAGTGGAGGCTCAGGGGTGGGCGAACGCAGGCTGCCCCGACTGCGGCCCCGGCGCCCCGCGCAGCCACAACCCCATAGTCACCAACCCATTTTTCAATATCCTCAACCTCAAGCTCATCAGGGAGAAATACAAATCCCCGGCGCAGATACGCGCCTTTGATTATGAGGCCGTGAAAAGCGAAATGGTGAGCGACTTCAAGAGCAAGGTCACTATGCCGCTCAACGGCAGTTTTGACATATACGACTTTGAACCCTACTACAGCTTCTATCTCTATCTGGCGCGCAACTTCAAGACCCTCTACCTCCCCGCCGAACGGCATCCCGACGGCCTTTCCACCATCCTTTACGACGAATGCGGCCGCGAACTCTGCCGCCACTCCTGGATGGCCCGCAAATACAGGGTGGAGGCCTCGCAGACAGCGCGCATCACATCTCTGATAGACGAAGTGTATGAGGCACGCAATATGCGCAAACCTGCGATAACCGGCAGGGAAAGGGCCGGCTTTGCCGTGGAACTTGCGTTCGCATATGTCAAGAAGGCTTTTATCCGCATTGTCCGCTGGCCGGGCAAGCTGAAGCGCAAGCTGCGGCATCTCAGAAAGAGAGGCTGATGGTGGCGATGCGGCCTGTGCCGGGGCCGATTCTGTAGCGGTCATCCACCCTGTAGGGGGCCACGGCCACGATGTGTTCTCCCTTCGAATCCTCAAAATATACTATTCTGGCCCGGTTTTTCTGCTCCAGATCCAGCTTCAGGTCGGTGAAAAAATCGCTCACCAGCCGGCTCCCTTTCATTCCCAGGGGGCGGAAGCGGTCGCCGTGGCGCCACGGGCGGATCTTGAGCGGCAGCTGAAGCGCATCAGCATCGGCATACAGGCTCCCGGCGGGGCACTGTCTGGCATCGAATCCGGCGGGGCGGGGGAATGTGTCCACCTTGAGGGCAGGTTCCGCGCGGTGCAGAGGGTAAATCTTGAGATACCCGCGCCCCGGCAGCATCCGGAAATCCCTGCTCAGGAATTCTTGGCCGCTGCGGCCGCCGGACGAGGCCTGAAGGCCGGCAATCTGGGCGGGGGTGAACCCATAGGGTTCCAGCAGCCGGTAGAGCCAGTAGCCGGCGTGCCTGTCGTTGCGCAGTGGTTCCAAAGCTATGCACTCTGCATCCCCCTCTCTGTGGCATAGGCTGCGTCGCCGCTCTGCCAGCAGATCGTCCAGCACATCCTGCGCCTGCCTGAAATGCTCCATATCCCGCGACAGGGTCTCCAGATAGGAGGGGTTTATCTTTTCGAATTCCGGGAATACGCAGTGCCTGATGCGGTTGCGGGCAATGGTGGGGTCGGCGTTGGTGTAGTCTTCGCGAAAGGGGATGCACTGCTGCGCGGCATAGCGCTCTATCTCCGCACGGGAGAAGATCAGCATCGGACGCAGAACCCTGCCTCCCGCCTCCCGGATGCCTCCGAGACCCTTGAGGCCGGTGCCCCGCAGCAGGTTAAGCAGCAGGGTCTCGGCGTTGTCGCCCTTGTTGTGGGCCACAAGCAGACGCACATATCCGCACGCCTGCATCAGCTCGTCAAAATAGGCGTAGCGCAACTCGCGTGCCGCCATTTCTATGGAGATTCCGTGCTGTGAGGCGTAGGAGCGGGTGTCGAACTTTCTGGTGTGGAACGCAATGCCGTGCTCTGCGCAGGTGCAGCGCACGAGAGCCTCGTCGGCATCGCAATCCCCCTCGCGAAGGGAGAAATTCACGTGCGCCACGGCAAATGTGGGCTTCAGGGAGCTGTGCAGCGCCAAATGCAGCATCGTCATAGAGTCGGCACCGCCGCTCACAGATAGCAGCAGAGGTCCGCCGAGGCCGTCGAGCAGCCTGCCCAGCTCTCTGTCAAAGGCCGCCTGCACTATTTGAACGTGTATGAGAAGGTCAGTCCGGCCACCTCCTGGAACTGCAGTGCGGGGAACAGCACAACATTGCCGTCGGCGTCCACAATGGGGTTGCCGTCGGCATCGTTGCAGCTCTTGAACTTAACCTTGTCATCGTAGATGGCGCGGCAGTTGAGGGTGAACGATATGAATTTGGTGAGCGGCGCAGAGATGCTCAGCGTCCAGTCCACCGTCATATTGAGCGGATTCTTGAGGTAGTTGGAGAAGGTATCGAAGGCGGTGCTCACCTTGAGTCCCTGGGCCTCCGCAGAGGCCGACAGGCGCAGCCGGGCACCAATCTCCCAGCGGGCGAACTGGTCTTCCTCGTTGCCGTAGCGAGTGCGCAGCAGCGGATCGGAAACAAACTGCACGTTGCCCGTGACGGGGGTGAGGGTCACAGACACGGCCTTTGTGCTCCAGGTTGCACCGGCACCGAGGGTCATCGATGCGGGGGAAAAAAAGCGCGACACGATGTCCGACCCGATGTTGCTGGCATAACCAGGGCTTATCTGCGATTTGAACGAATATCCCAGCGTTCCCTTGAACCGGTTGCTCAGAGCATATCCGAATTCATCGTTGAGGATAATGTAGTCGGCGCTTTTCTGAAAGCCGACGCCGAAGGTCTGGGTAAACCCGTAGGCCATCTGCAGGTGATTCTTGATGGTTATCTTATCTTTAGCATAGTCGGCTTTGGCATCGATGGTGGAGCCGAAGGTCGCGCTGCCGTTGCCGCCGGCCGCCCAGTCCATCAGCGAAGTCTGCTTGAACGAGAGCGTGGTGGTGGCCTCCCCCACCCAATATTTGGGTTTGGTCTCCTTCTTGACCTCCTGCGCCGAAAGCGGCAGCAGAGAGAGCAGTGCACCTAATATAAGCAATATGCCCTTTTTCATCCTCATATTCATTTATAGGGCGGGGCAGTCCGTTTCCGGAATATGCGCCCGTTAATAAGCTTTTGCAAAAACCACCCTGCGGAAAGAAGGCTTGCCGCTGTAGACGCACTTGCCCTCCTCTTCGCACACGAAACTGTCGATGGGGATGCAGCGGATAGTGGCTTTTGTCTCCTCCTGGATCCTGGCCTCCGTTTCTGCGGTGCCGTCCCAGTGGCAGAGAAGGAAGTAGCCCTGCTCAATCTTCTCCTTGAAGTCGTCCCAGGTGTCAACCTTGATGGTGCGCTCCTGGCGGAAATCGTATGCTTTCCGGTAAATGCTCTTCTGGATGTCCTCCATCATAGCCTTCAGACGCGCTGCAAGACCTTCTTCCGGGAGGCTTTCCTTGGTGAGGGTGTCGCGGCGGGCGACTTCTGCCACACCTGCGGCAAGATCGCGCGGCCCGATGGCTACCCTCGCGGGAACTCCCTTGAGCTCCCACTCCGCAAATTTGAAGCCAGGGCGGAGGTTGTCGCGGTCGTCAATCTTGACTGTAAGGCCCTCGCGGGCGCATTCGGCCTTTATCTGATCCATCTTCTCAAGGATGGCGGCGCGCTCTTCTGGGGTCTTGTAGATGGGCACCATAACCACGTGGATGGGCGCAAGAAGGGGTGGCAGCACCAGTCCGTTGTCGTCGCTGTGGCACATTATCAGGGCTCCCATCAGACGGGTGGACACGCCCCAGGAGGTGGCCCAGACATATTCGAGATTGCCCTCGCGGTTGTTGAACTGCACGTCAAACGCCTTGGCGAAATTCTGACCCAGGAAGTGGGAGGTGCCGGCCTGCAGCGCCTTGCCGTCTTGCATCATAGCCTCTATGCAGAGGGTGTCCACGGCGCCGGCGAAGCGCTCGCTGTCGCTCTTGTGCCCCACAATCACGGGCATCGACATATACTCGCGGGCGAACTTGGCGTATACGTTCACCATCTTCTCTGTCTCGGCTATGGCCTCGGCGCTGGTGGCGTGGGCGGTGTGCCCCTCCTGCCAGAGGAATTCTGCGGTACGCAGGAACAGCCTGGTGCGCATCTCCCAGCGGACCACGTTCGCCCACTGGTTGATGAGGATGGGCAGGTCGCGGTAAGAGCTGATCCAATTTTTATATGTGTTCCAGATGATTGTCTCGGAAGTGGGGCGCACGATGAGCTCCTCCTCAAGCTTGGCGTCCGGGTCCACCACCACGCCGTTGCCGTCGGGAGAGACTTTCAGACGGTGATGGGTCACCACCGCGCACTCCTTGGCAAACCCCTCCACGTGCTCCGCCTCGCGGCTGAGGAACGATTTGGGGATGAACAGCGGGAAGTATGCATTCTGATGCCCGGTCTCCTTGAACATATCGTCCAGCGCACGCTGCATCTTTTCCCATATTGCGTAACCATACGGTTTTATAACCATACAACCGCGCACTGCAGAGCTCTCTGCAAGCCCGGCCTTGACCACGATGTCGTTGTACCACTGCGAATAATTCTCCGCCCTCGGTGTCAGTTCTTTTGCCATAAAGTGCTTTCTATTGGTATAAATTTTGATATCTTTGTCTGAAGCAAACGTGGCAAAATTAACAAATAATTTATACAAGGAGGTAATATTATGAAAAACAGACTTTTTATTTTATCGCTCCTCGCAGCTTTCGCGCTCGCTTCCTGCAGCACGACCAGCTATTATTCTTCAGTTTACAACGACAGCATATACAGCCGTCCGGAGAGGGTGCGCCTCACCGTAGCAGACGGCCGCTCCTTAGACGAAGCGGAGTCTATAAACAAGTATACAATCGATGTCTACGAGCTTGACGAGGGGGAGACCTATGAGGCCCGCCTGCACAGGTTCGACGACAGCGAGCCGGAGACATACACGGTTTATGTGGACTATTACGGCTGGGACAATCCATGGTACAACCCCTGGTGGGGTCCGACATACCGCTACAGCTGGTATTCTCCCTGGCGCTATTCCTATGCCTGGTACAACACCTGGTGGTATGATTCCTGGTACGGCTGGGGTTGGAGGGATCCCTTCTGGTACAGCGGCTGGGCCTGGTACGACCCCTGGTATCATTGGGACTGGTGCAGTTTCGGCCCCTGGGGCCCTCACTATGGACATTACGCTCCCGGCTGGGGCGGCCACGGGCATCACGGACATCATGGCATCGGCAGCAGTTTCGCCTGGCACGGAGGCGGCCATTTCTATGACGGCAGCTTCAGCACCGGCAGACGCGCCGGCAACGGCATCAAAAGCATAAACGACCGCGACCGGCGGGCAACGGCATTGGCCGGCAGCGTCAACCGTAGGGCGGCCTCCAGCAATATGAGCTCTTCCACCGGCAGGCGCGGCGCAAATGCGATAGCAGCGGCAAATTCTTCCCGCACCGCTACAGGCAGGATAAACGGCAGCAGCGCGGTGAACCGCAGCAGCTCCGCAATCCGCACAAACGGCAGCAGCCGCAGCGGCAGTTCTGCGGTCAGGGGCAGCAGCTCCAGCTCTTCGGGCCGCAGCAATAGCTCGGCAGTACGCAGTTCAAGCTCCAGCAGCCGCAGCGGCAGCTCTACAGTGCGCAGCAACTCAAGTTCTTCGGGCCGCAGCAATAGCTCGGCGGTACGCAGTTCAAGCTCCAGCAGCCGCAGCTCTACAGTGCGCAGCAGCTCCAGCTCTTCGAGCCGCAGCAATAGCTCGGCAGTACGCAGTTCAAGCTCCAGCAGCCGCAGCGGCAGCTCTACAGTGCGCAGCAACTCAAGTTCTTCGAGCCGCAGCAGCTACTCTTCCGGCAGCTCCAGCACCCGCAAAGGAACTCCCACATCCACTGTGAGAAAGAGCAGCTCCAGCTCTTCAAGCCGCAGCAATAGCTCGGCAGTACGCAGCGGCAGCTCCAGCCGCACCCGCAGCAACAGCTCGGCAGTACGCAGCAACTCAAGCTCTTCGAGCCGCAGCAGCTACTCCACCAGCCGCTCTTCATCCAGCAGCCGCAGCAGCTACTCTTCCGGCAGTTCTTCCCGCGGATCCTACTCGGGCGGCGGCCGTTCTTCGGGCGGCGGATACTCGGGCGGCGGCCGTTCTTCGGGCGGACGCAGATAGCATCACTCAAAAGAAACGTCAAGATTCAGATACAAAATGAAAAAGTTTAGTTTAGTAGCAGTTGTATTGATGTCGGCCTCGATGGCCGCAGGGGCGCAGGGTGTGGCGGATGCAATGCGCTATTCAGAGCAGTTCTACTATGGCAGCGCCCGCACTATGGCAATGGGCAACGCATTCACCGCGCTGGGCGGTGATATCGGCGCGCTGGGCATCAACCCGGCATCGTCTGCGCTTTACAATTGTTGCGAGTTCTCAATTACAGGCGGTCTGCTTAGGAGCAACACCACGGCCGATTTTTACACCAGCGGCGACGTATATCAGCAGAAGGAGTCGCGCACCAATTTCGGCGTGCCCAACATCGGCATCGTGCTCAATATGCCCACGGGCAAGATGTCGGGCGTGGTGAGCTATTCCTTCGGATTCGCCCTTACCAAGACCAACCATTTCCGCGGCCGCACCGGTTTTGGCGGCTACGATGGCGGCAATAGCCTTCTGGGCTGCATAGCGGCCGGGCTTGAGGGAGTGGACAACTCCAACCTCACAGCCGACGACGCCTACACGCAGGGCATTGTCACAAGCCAGGAGATTCTGGCATACGACACATATCTTGTGAATCCCTACAACGGGGCAAAGGATTCGTACATCGGAGCCACCGAGAATGAGTGGGACGGCGGCCTGGGCGTGGAGAACGACCTCTACAAGAGCTACAACGAGTCCACCAGCGGCGGAATTCGTGACATGCAGTTCAATGCCGGAATGAATATCAATGACAGGCTCTATCTGGGTGCCAACATGAATATCAAGATGATTGATTACGAAGACAATCTCTGGTATAGCGAAGAGTCACAGAGCGGTGATTATTACGACACCGGCTTCAGGAATATGAGCTACAACTATTGGCAGAGAACCAGCGGGGTGGGGGTCAACCTGCAGGTGGGTGCCATCTGGAATCCCATCAACTTCTTGAGGCTGGGCGTCTCCTACACCTCCCCAACTCTCTACAGCCTTACCGATTCGTGGCAGGAGTATATGGCCTCCGGCTTTGACGGCTCCAACGCCGCCTGCAAGTCGGCCCAGTCGCAGTCGCCCCTGCGCTCGTGCGAGTATATGCTGCGCTCCCCCCACCGCCTCAGTCTTGGTGCGGCACTGGTATTCGGCCGCAGCGGCCTGCTGAGTGCAGACTACGAGACGGTCAACTACAGCAAGATGGTGATGTACGACGGCAACGGCAATGCGAACGTCTACCGCGATGTCAATGATGCCATACAGACCGATTGCACCAAAGGGACAATCTTCCGTCTGGGAGCCGAAATCAATGTGCTCAACGATATGGCGCTGCGCGGCGGCTACAATCGCTACAACTATGAGAATCAGTATTCATACCGATACGTCTCGTTCGGCATAGGCAAGCGCATCAGGGAGAACTGCTCGATTGATCTGGCATACCGGCGCCGTCTGAAGGATTCGTTCAACTTCCAGCCCTATGCCGATTATGCTCCCGACGAGTACGGAGTCAATCAGTGCATAGCTCCCACGGCCAATATCGGCACCAGTCTCTCCGACCTGGTGCTCACATACAGGGTCAAATTCTAAATAGTGGAACATTGCTTTGAAAGGCGGCCTGCGGGTCGCCTTTTTTAGTACCTTTGCCACACCTTTTAAAATGCAGACAATGAAATTCAAAGAGAAAGTCCTTCCATACATTCTGATTGCAGCGCTGTTTATTGCGGCGGCGGCCATTTATTGCTATCCCGTGCTCGGCGGCAAGGTCATTGGCAACCCCGACGGGGTCAACGGCACCGCTGCGGTGCAGGAGTGTCTCAATTACCGCCACAGCGCGGGGGGCAACTCCTGGTGGACGGGGGCTCTCTTTTCCGGTATGCCCAACTATCAGATCGGCGGGGCACACTACCTCTCCGAGCGGATAATGAGTCCGCTCTACCGCTTTTTTCACTGGGGCCACAGCAATCAGATAATGACCATTTTCTTTTATCTGGCGGCTTTTTTTGTTCTGATGCGCGCCTTCGGCCTTAAAAAGTGGATGGCGGCCTCCGGCGCCTTTGCGGTGGCGCTGTCGTCTTATTTCCTGATAATAATCGGGGCGAACCACGGCGGCAAAACCAGTTCGATTGCGTGGATGACCCTGGTGATGGTGGGAATGCTGCTCATCTACCGCAAAAAATACGGGTGGGGCAGCGCTCTGGTGATGTTCTTTACCGTGATGGGCATAACTCCGCATCCGCAGATGGCCTATTACATCTGCCTGATGGCGGGGGTGCTGTGGTGCGCGGAGCTTTATATCCACATCCAGCAGAAGCAGATGCGGCAGTGGGCGGTGGCGACGCTGATTTTCATAGGCAGTTTTGCGGTAGGACTCGGAGTGACCGGGGCCAATACCTTCGCCAACCGGGAATATCTCACGCAGACGATGCGCGGCGGGCAGAGCGACCTTTCCAAGGGGGCTGAAGAGCAGGGGGGCGGCTCCGGCGGACTGGACATAGACTACGCCACGCAGTGGAGCTACGGCATAGACGAGACACTGACCTTTCTGGTGCCCGACTACAATGGAGGCAGCAGCAGTTATCCGCTGGGCACCGGCTCCAAGCTATACAAACAGATGGTTGCCGCAGGCGTGAGTGTGCGCGCGGCGATGGATTACTGCAGCGCGGCGCCGATGTATTGGGGCGACCAGCCCTTTACATCGGGTCCGGTGTATATGGGGGCGATAGTCTGTCTGCTGTTTGTGCTGGGGCTGTTCATAGTCAAGGGCCCTTACAAGTGGGCGTTGCTGGCGGCTACCATCTTCTCTGTGCTCCTCTCCTGGGGCCACAATTTTATGCCTCTCACCAGACTGTTCTTCAACTGGTTTCCCCTCTACGACAAGTTCCGCACGGTGTCGTCGATACTCGTGGTGGCGGAAATCACCATTCCGCTGCTGGGCTTTATGGCGATACGGCAGATTGCAGAAGGAGGCGTGGAGCGCAAAGACCTTATCCGGTCGCTGCTCTGGAGCACCGGCATCACCGGAGGCATCTGCCTGATACTGGCGCTGGCCGGCCCTTTGTGGTTCAGTTTCAGCGGCGCATCCGACCTGGGGCTGGCGCAGATGATGGGCGACCAGTGGGGCTGGCTCTTCCCGATGATTGCGGAGCAGCGTGCCGCACTGCTCACGGCGGATTCATGGCGCAGTCTGATTTTTATACTGCTGGGCGCCGGAGCCATATGGCTGTTTGCAAGCGGAAAGCTGAAGGAGGGCCCTGCTGCGCTGCTGCTCGGGGCACTGATTGTGGCTGATCTTTGGGGCGTGGACAAGCGCTTTTTCAACAGCAGCTATTTCCAGAGTCCCGCGCAGTTCGAGAGCAACTTTGCCCTGCAGCCCTGGGAAGAGGCGATTCTGCAGGATGATGATCCCGACTTCAGAGTCTTCAACCTCTCGGGGGGCAATCCTTTCAATGAAAACCGCACCAGCTACCGGCTCAAGTCGATAGGAGGCTACAGCGCGGCCAAGCTGCGCCGCTATCAGGATCTGATAGACGAACACCTTGTGCCGATGCACCGTCCTGTGATAGATATGCTCAATGCCAAATATTTTGTGGTGAACCGGGACGGGCAGGCGGTTCCGATGATAAACGACTCCGCGATGGGCAACGCCTGGTTTGCCGACAGCCTCTGCGCGGTGAGCGGAGCCGATGCCGAGTGCGCAGCCCTGATGCAGGTAGACCTGCGCAAGGCTATGGTGGTGGACACCGACAGCTTCGGAAGCTTTGTGCAGGATTTTGCCCCGGCCGGGGAGGGGGCGCGGGTGAACCTCACCTCTTATGCCCCCGACATACTGGAATACGACTGCAGCAGCCGGAGCGGCGGCAGCATAGTCTTCTCCGAGATTTACTACCCTTACGGCTGGAAGGCATACATAGACGGCGCTCCGGCGGAGCACTACCGTGCAAACTACACGCTGCGGGCCATGAACGTCCCCGCCGGGGAGCATCACATCCGCTTCGAGTTCCGTCCCGACAGCGTCCGCCGGGGCGACACCCTCTCGATTGTATGTATGGCGCTGATGTTTTCCATAATGATTTTCAGCGCGGTGCGCGGCCTTCGCGGCAGGAGAATGCAGAACACTGAGGCGTAAAAATATTATATTTGCAGGTTAAACCTTTGACTATGGCAAATCCGCTGAAGCAGCTTGCGGGAGAAACCGCGATTTATGGCCTGAGTACCATTCTGGCCAGGGTCGTGAATTTTCTGCTGGTGCCGCTCTACACCAATGTCCTCTCGCGGGAAGATTATGGTGTCGTCACCGAATTTATGGCATACATAGCCATACTGCAGGTGGTGCTGGCGCTGGGGCTGGAGACGGGCTGTTTCAAGTATGCGCAACAGGAGAAGGATGCGGCCGACGACGGCCGCAAGGGGGCGGACCCCAACCGCATATTCTCCAACGCGTTTATGATAGTGCTGGGGCTCTGCGCCGTTTTCTTTGCGGTCGTGAGCGTTTTCTCCGCCCCGATAGCATCGGCGCTCGGGTATGAGGGCTTCGGCAAGGTCATAGTGTATGTGGGGGCTATTCTACTGATAGACACCCTCACCGCCATCCTTTTCGCCCGGCTGCGCTACGAGCACAAGGCGCTCAAGTTTGCCACGGTACGCACCCTCAAGATTTTTACAGAGCTCGGGGTCAATCTGCTGCTCTATCTCTGCCTGCCCAGCTATCTGGCGGGCCACGGCGGCAGTGCAATCACCGCCCTGGTGAGCGCGAAGCCCGACTTCACCTACGCCATATTCGCCATATTGTGCAGCTGCATAGTGTGCCTGGTGCTGCTGCTGCCTGAAATATTCAGGCTGCGCTTTACCCCCGACAGAAAGTTGTGCCGCGCCATTCTGGCCTATTCGCTGCCGCTGATGCTGGCCGGGCTGCCGGGCGTTATGAACGACCTGATGGACCGCCTGCTGATGCGCGGCTTCTGCGGCGAAGGCTGGCGTGCGGAGCTGGGCGTGTATCAGGCAGGGGTCAAGATTGCGGTGATAATGTCGCTGCTTGTGCAGATGTTCCGCTATGCGGCGGAGCCGTTCTTTTTCCAGAGGGAGCGGCAGAAGGGATCCAAAGAGCTTTATGCCAAAGTCATGACATACTTTGTGGCCTTCTGTATGGCGGGCTTCCTGTTTGTGATGCTCTATCTGGACGTCATAGGGCTGATGCTTGGGCGTGACTTCCGCACCGGACTGTCCATCACCCCCATAATGCTGATGGCTTATGTGATGCTGGGGATGCAGTTCAACATAAGTATGTGGTACAAGCTCTCAGGCAAGACGGGCTATGCGGTGTGGATCACGCTGGCGGGCCTTGTGGCCACGGTGGTGATAAATGTGCTGTTTATGCCCCGCTACTCATATCACGCCGCGGCGTGGGCCCATATCGCCAGCTATTTTGTGATGATGGTGATATCGCTGCTGCTGGGCAACAAATACTATCCGATACCCTACGACTGGAAAAAGATACTGCTTGCGGCGGCATACGCCCTTGCGATTTACGGCATTTCGCTGCTGCTGCCCCGGATGGATCTCCTGCCCAAGATGGCGGTGCACACGCTGCTGATGCTGGCCTACCTCATTCCCACGGGCTTAAGTCTTTACAAAACCAGAAACGCCTGACATTATGAAAGTGAAGATAATCAACAAGTCGCGCTACGGCGCTCCAGCATACGCCACCCCCCTCTCGGCAGGGATGGATCTCAAGGCCGACATTGATGAGCCGGTGACTCTGGGAAGCCTGGAGCGTACAATGATTCCCACGGGGCTGTACATAGAGCTGCCGGAAGGCTATGAGGCGCAGATACGCCCCCGCAGCGGGCTTGCTGCAAAACACGGGGTCACGGTGACCAACGCCCCCGGCACAATCGATGCGGACTACAGGGGCGAGATTTGCGTGCTGCTGGTGAACCTGGGGAGGGAGCCGTTTGTGATAAACCCCGGCGAGCGCATCGCGCAGATGGTTGTGG
The DNA here is from genome assembly GCA_963662035.1 of Bacteroidaceae bacterium. Taxonomy (GTDB): domain Bacteria; phylum Bacteroidota; class Bacteroidia; order Bacteroidales; family UBA932; genus Equibacterium. Next base: position 82,740 of record CAVLDO010000003.1, read on the forward strand.
CCCGCCACGAGCGGGTGGAGTGGGTTGAGGCTGAGAGCCTCTGCAGCAGCGGCCGCGGCGCGGGCGGATTCGGATCGACAGGAATAAAATAGTATGATATATGAATTTAACAGGTGACAAATTCAATGTAGAGAAGCTCTACAGTATCTTCAGAGACTGTAACGGCTACACTACCGACACTCGCGAGATAAAGGGCGGCGAGATGTTCTTTGCCCTGAAGGGGGAGAACTTCGACGCCAACGAGTTTGCCGCGCACGCCGTGGAGAAGGGGGCGAAATTCTGTGTGGTGGACAATATCCACGTGTATGAAAACAGCGCGGAGCCGCTCTCGGGCAAACTGATTGCGGTGGACGACACTCTACAGGCCTTCCGCGCCCTGGCCGGGTATCACCGCAGCCTCTTTGACATCCCCGTGATAGGCATCACCGGCACCAACGGCAAAACCACCACCAAGGAGATGCTCAACGCCGTGCTGGGCACCAAATACCGCGTGACCTGCACCAAGGGCAACCGCAACAACCACATCGGGGTGCCTATGACTCTGCTGGAGATAACCCCCGAGACCGAGATTGCGGTGGTAGAGATGGGGGCCAACCATCCAGGCGAAATCGCCGCTTCAGTAAATCTGGCCCGCCCCACCTGCGGACTGGTGACCAACGTGGGATGCGCCCATCTTGAGGGTTTCGGCAGCTTCGATGGGGTCAAGCGCACCAAAGGAGAGCTTTACGACTACCTCGCCGATAGTGGCGGTCTGGTCTTTTACGATGCCGACAACGCCGAGCTTGAAGAGATGGTGCACTCCCGCAGCGGCCTGCAGCTGATGCCCTACGGCGTGAAATATGCCGGCATCAGAGTGCTCAAGACATCGAGGGTCAACCCCTACCTCACTATGGAGGTGGAGTCGGGCAATGTGGTCAACCGCATAAACACCCGTCTGATAGGTTCCTACAATGCCACCAATGTGGCGGCGGCCCTCTCTGTGGGCAGCTATTTTGACGTGGACTTCGATGCGGCCGTTTCTGCGATAGAGGCCTATGTCCCCTCCAACAGCCGTTCGCAGCTGATAGACACCGGGCGGAACATAGTGATTCTGGATGCTTACAACGCCAACGAAAGCAGTATGAACGCCGCGCTGGACAACTTTGCCACCACCTCGTTTCCCAACAAGGTGCTGGTGCTGGGCGATATGCTGGAGCTGGGGCAGTACTCCGCCGAGGCGCACGCCCGGATTCTGGCCAAGGCGCGCAAAATCACCGGCGAAATTTATCTGGTGGGAGGCAGCGAATTCAAGGCGGTCGCCGGCGAGCAGGATCTGGTGTTTGACACCAGCCTGCAGCTCAAGGAATACTTCCGCAAGCTGCAGCCCGAGGGGAAGACAATCCTCATAAAAGGCTCAAACGCCACCCGCCTTCCCCTGATTATGGAAGTACTTTAATCAACATACCATATCTTTTTTATGAAAACTTTCTGGAAAATCGTTTTTGGCTCCCTGATAGGATGCCTGGTGGCCGGGCTGATATGCCTGTTTGTTATGTTCGGTATGCTGGGCAGCCTCACCGCCTCTTTGATGAGCGGCAGCTCTGCGGCCGTTTCCGGCTCCGTGCTGCGCATAGACGGCAGCACCGCCATTGTTGAGCGCGCCGTGGAGGATATGTCGGCCCAGGCTCTCATCAAACGCAGCAAAGGGGGCAAGCTGGCACTGCTGGATGCCGTGCGCGCCATTGACGCGGCAGCCTCAGACCCCGCCATCAAACTGATATACCTTGATACTGACAAGATGTCGATCTCCGTGGCCAACGCAGAGGAGCTGCGCGCCGCCCTCTCCCGCTTCCGCGCCAGCGGCAAGCCGGTGGTGGCCTATTCCGGCGGCTTCTCCACCGTCTCCTACTACCTGGCATCGGTGGCCGACAAGGTGATACTCAATGCAGAGGGCAGTAGTATGATTATGGGCGTGGCCTTGCAATCGGTGTTCCTCAAGGATCTGTTTGACAAGCTGGGCCTGGAATATCAGCTGATACGTCACGGCAAATACAAATCTGCCGGCGAGATGTACATCCGCAGCGAGATGAGCGATGAGAACCGCCTGCAGATGCAGAGTATGGCGGACGGCCTCTGGGGCTCCCTTGCAGAGGAGATCTGCAACAGCCGCGACTTCAGCCGCGCCGAGCTGGACGGCTGGATTTCCAATCTGGAGCTGGACGATGCGCAGTCGCTGCTGGACCGCAAGATGGTGGACACGATTTACTATGCCGACCAGCTCAAGGAGTATATAACCGGCCTGGCTCAGGCAAAGGAGTATGACAAGGTGGGCTTTGTGAACCTTGTGGACTACGCCCCCGCACACCTGATGCAGACCACCCGCGCCAAGGATAAGGTGGCCGTGCTCTATGCCAACGGCGAGATTGTGATGAGCGGCGACACCGAGCAGAACATCGTGGGCGATGAGTTTGCGGCACAGGTGGCCAAAGTGCGTAAAGACAGCACCATCAAGGCTGTGGTGTTCCGCGTGAACTCCCCCGGCGGCAGCGTGCAGGCTTCGCAGTATGTGCGCCGCGAAATCGAGCTGCTGCGCGCATCCAAGCCGGTGATTGCATCTTACGGCTCGTATGCCGCATCGGGCGGATACTGGATAAGCTCTTCCTGCGACAAGATTTTCTGCGACAATACCACCCTGACCGGCTCCATAGGCGTGTTCTCGCTGATTCCCAACCTGGGAGACGCCGCCCGCAAGACTCTCAAGGTGAACTTCCAGACAATCGGCTCGCATCCCCACAGCGATATGATGTCGGCGATGCGCTCTCTCGACAGCGCCGAGCTGGACTATATGCAAAAGTCGGTGGAGGATATCTACGACGAGTTCCTCACCATAGTTTCCCAGGGGCGCGGTCTCTCCAAAGAGAAGGTTGACGAAATAGCGCAGGGGCGCGTATGGTGCGGTTGTGACGCTTTTGGCATTGGCCTGGCCGACGAGAAGGGCGGCCTTGTGGACGCAATTGCCTACGCCGCAGCTGCCGCAGGTCTGCAGGACTACCGTCTATCAGAATATCCCGCCCAAAAGAGCACGATGGAACGCTTTTTGGAGGCGTTCGGCGGCTCGGTGAGCATCAGGTCGATCCTTGCGGGCGAGCAGCTCTCCGGCTGGGAGCAGACCCGGGAGCAGTTTATGCAGGCCTACTCCTTCCTCAAGAATCAGGACAAGCCGGCCGCATATGCGAGAATGCCGTTTATAACAGAAATAAAATAGGTCGTGAAACGCTTTGTAAGCAATATCCTTGTAATTCCGCTGCTTGTGTTGTATATCACCGCGGTCTCGGGGGTCACAATCCACGAGTGCGCGGCAGACAGCACTATGGAGCTGGTGGGAGTGCTTGCAGAGCAGACGGAGGAATGCCCCCACAGCCACCGCGGCTGCCCGCAGGAGTCACAGGCAGGCGGGCATCACCACAGCGGGGTTAGCCTGTGCGAAGGCAAATGCTGCCACGACTCGATTTATGCTTTGGAGCAGGCGCAGCGCATCAGCAACGATGACTATTCCAAGCTGACCGACTGCGCCCCGGCTCTCTCTTTTGCCCCGGCCTTTATCCCTTGCGCGGCTGCAATAGTGCCGCTGCCGGCCTTACGGTCGCCGGGAGAAAAAAATGGCTGCCATTCGGGCAAAGCCATCATCACTCTGTATTCTGTGTTTAGGGCCTGAATGCGCATAAGCCTCCGGACGCTCCCGGAGCATAGCGCGTTAAACCCTTAATGACAGAATACAGAAATGAATATAAACAGACAGATATTAGTTTTAGCATCGATGTGTCTTGCAACGGCCGCCGGTGCGCAGAATTTTACCGGGACGGTGCACTACACCGATCCCAAGGGGGATAGTGAAAATCTCCCCTTCGCCCAAGTCTATTATGTAGAACAGGAGTCGCTGCTGGAGTGCGACGCCGACGGCCGCTTCGAGGCCAGCGTCAAGCCCGGCGCCACCCTCATCGCCACTTATGTGGGTTATACCCGGGACACGGTGGTCGTGGCCGAGGGGATGAGTGCGGCCGACTTCTACTTAAGAGGCGGCAACACCCTTGAGGAGGCGGTGGCCACCGCCCGCCAGAGCGGCCTGCAGCGCCTCTCGCAAATCAAGACGGAGGCCATAGGCACATCGGGCATCCACAAGATGGCCTGCTGCAACCTTGCCGAGAGTTTCGAGAACACCGCCAGCGTGAGCGTGGGCTATTCCGATGCCATCACCGGCGCGCGGCAGATCAAGCTGCTGGGCCTCTCCGGCGTATATACCCAGATGCAGGACGAGAAGATCCCCGTGATGCGGGCCTTATCGTCGACCTTCGGCTTCAATTATGTCCCCGGGCAGTGGCTCGAGAGCATCTACATAGCCAAAGGCCCCTCCTCGGTAGCCAACGATGCCGGCGGCATATCGGGCCAGATAAACCTCGAGCACCGCAAACCCACCTCTCAGACGCCGCTGTTTGTGAACCTCTACGGCAGCAGCGACAATATGTACGATGCCACTGTTGGTTCCGCCCTGCAGATCAACGAGCGCCTGAGCACGGTGCTGATGACCTACGCCTCCAACTCCAACTCGATGATGGACCACAACGGCGACGGCTTCCGCGACGATCCCAAGGCGCGCCAGCTGAACCTGACCAACCGCTGGCTCTACCTCTCGCCGGCAGGGGTTGAGGTGCGTGCCGGATTCAAGGTGGTGGACGACAACCGCCTCGGCGGGCAGATGTCATACACCCGCGCGATGGCCTCTGACGCGGCGCCGGCGGCGTGGGGCTCGCTGATAAAGAACCGCCTCTACAACGCCTACATAAAGGTGGGCATCCCCCTGAACAGCGATATGACCAAGAGCATTGCCGTGATAGGCTCGCTCAACCGCTACACGAGCGACGCCGGTTTTGGGGTGAACACCTACGACGGCACCCAGAACAGCCGCTTCATAAACCTCATATACCACAGCGACTACAACGAACACAACTCGCTGGAGATAGCGCTGACCCACAGCGCCGACTTTGTGAACGAGGACTACGAGCGCCGCGCCTATGGTCTTGCCATTGCGGGAGAGCCGCTGAAAATAAACCGCGACGAGCGGGAGACGGGCCTGATGGGGGAGTACACCTATAAAAACGACAAGTTTACGTTGGTGGCCGGCACGCGCCTGACCTTCAACAACTACTACCTGCGCCTGCTGCCGGTGCCCCGGCTCACGCTCAAATATTCCATCACCCCCGACCTGGTGGTGCGCGGCAGCGCCGGCATAGCCACCCACTCCCCGTATGCCTTTGCCGACAACTACGGTGTATTCTCTTCCAACCGCCGTATTTCGTATCTGCCGCACTCCTCGGACCATTCAACAGAACTGGCTATGGATTTGGAAGTAGCGGGGACCTGCGGCGGCAACATAACCTGGTATCTCCCGTTCGGAGAGGAGGATGCCAGCTACCTGAGCGTGGAGTATTTCCGCACCGACTTCTCCAACCAGCTCTATGCCGATATGGAGTGGGGGCCCAACACCACGATGTTCTATATGACCCGATCGGCCACGCAAACGGTGCAGGCCGACTTCTCGGCCGACATCAACGAGCACTTCAACGCCCTGCTTACCTTCCGCTACACCGACCCCAAGGTGCAGAAGAAAGTCAAGGCAGGGGATGAGTGGCTCAAGGAGAGTGTCGTGCGCCCTATGACCGGGCTCTACAAGGGGCTGATAAACCTGCAGTACAAATCCAATATGAGCCGCTGGATAGTGGACTTCACCGCGCAGATCAACGGCCCTATGCGCCTGCCGCAGTTCGCGGCCGAGGCGTGGGATATGGAGTATTCCCCCGTATATCCGATGCTCTATCTGCAGGTGACCCGCAAACTGCCCGGGCTGGACATCTACGGCGGGGTGGAGAACATCACCGGCTTCCGCCAGAAAGAGGCGATAGTGGGGGCCGACGACCCCTTCGGGGCCGACTTTGACGCCTCTGCGATATGGGGCCCGCTGATGGGACGCAAATTCTACCTCGGTCTCAGATACACACTTTGGAAATAGTTAATTAATACACAGATATGAAACGTTTGGTAATGATTTTGGCCGCCGCGCTGCTGATGCTTTCCCCCGCGGCTTATGCAGAGAAAAAGAAAGTGCCTGCAGAAGAGGTCACCTTTGCGGTGAACCTGCACTGCGAGAGCTGTAAGAAAAAATGTGACGCAAATCTCCCTTTCGAGAAAGGCGTTTTGGATTTTGATGTTAATCTCGACAGCAAGACCATCTATTTTAAGTTTGACCCCCGCAAGACTTCCAAATCGAAACTCGCAAAAGCGGTTGAGAAGCTTGGCTATACGCCCGTGGAGGTCAAGTCTGATAAAAACAGCAAATAAATTGTTACATTTGCCGCTACTGAAAAATTAAGAACCAGCGGTAATGTACAGAATTTTGGATAAAAGGCTGCTCGCCCCTCAGATTTATATGCTGGAGGTGGAGGCCCCGAGACTGGCGGCGGCTGCGAAGCCGGGCCAGTTTCTTGTTGTAAGGTGTGACGAGAAAGGGGAGCGCGTGCCCCTGACCATAAGCGATTATGATGCCGATAAGGGCACCGTGCAGATGGTGATACAGACCATCGGCGCCTCCACGATGCAGATGTGCGAAAAGGAGATAGGAGACAGCTTTGCCGATGTCCTGGGCCCTCTGGGCTGCCCTTCTGAATTCTGCGGCCTGAGCGATGATCAGTTAAGCAAAATGAGCTTTCTGTTTATCGCGGGCGGCGTGGGCACCGCTCCCGTATATCCGCAGGCCAAATATTTCCACGCCAAAGGGGCCAGGGTGGACATTATCGTCGGGGCCAAGAACGAGGGCCTTCTGATATTCGAAGACCGCTTTGCCGACGTGTGCGACAACCTCTACATCTGCACCGACGATGGCAGCCGCGGCTTCCACGGCCTTGTGACTGCTATGGCCACGCAGCTGATAGAGAAACAGGGGAAGAAATACGACCGGGCCGTGGCCATCGGCCCTATGATTATGATGAAGTTTGCCGCGCGCACTCTTCAGCCCTACGGCATCCCCCTCACGGTGAGCCTTAACACTCTGATGGTGGACGCCACCGGAATGTGCGGCGCCTGCCGCGTCACTGTGGGCGGACGCACCCGCTTTGCATGCGTGGAGGGGCCGGAATTCGACGCCTATCAGGTGGATTTCGACGAGGCGATGCGCCGCCAGGGGCTCTATCGCGACCAGGAGGCAGTAAGCCGCGAGAATTACAAGAATCACAAATGCAACATCAGAGGGTAGAGATATGGCAAACAGAATACCGCGCGTGCCGGTGCGCGAACAAGACCCCAAGGTGAGGGCCACAAACTTCGAAGAGGTCTGCTACGGATACAATAAAGAGGAGGCGATGGCAGAAGCGAGCCGCTGCCTCAACTGCAAAAAGCCGGGGTGCGTGTCAAAGTGCCCTGTGAACATACAGATCCCCGATTTTATCGCCAAGGTGGGCGAGGGTGACTTTGCCGCAGCGGCCGAGATAATCGCCCGCGACAGCTCGCTGCCCGCAGTCTGCGGCCGAGTCTGCCCGCAGGAGACCCAGTGCGAGGGCAAATGCATCCTGGGCGTGAAGGGAGAGCCGGTGGCAATCGGTAAACTGGAGCGCTTTGTGGCCGACTGGAGCCGCGAAAACGGCGGTGTGGCCGTAGAGAAGGCCCCCTCCAATGGCAAGAAGGTGGCAATTGTGGGCAGCGGCCCCTCGGGTCTGGCCTGCGCCGCCGACCTGGCCAAGCTGGGCTACGAGGTCACGATATTCGAGGTGCTGCACAAGGCGGGCGGAGTGCTGCAATACGGCATCCCCGAATTCCGCCTCCCCAAGCAGAAGGTGGTGGAGCCGGAAATCGAGTCGCTGCTCGCTCTGGGAGTCAAGATAGAGACAAACGTTGTGGTGGGCCGCACGGTCACCATCGACAGCCTTTTCGATAAGGAGAATTTCAGGGCGGTGTTTATCGGCAGCGGCGCCGGCCTGCCCCGCTTTATGAATATCCCGGGCGAGAGCCTCAACGGAGTGTTCTCTGCCAACGAGTTTCTCACCCGCAACAACCTGATGAAGGCCTATGACCCCTCTTATGCCACCCCCATCTACGCCGGAAAGCGCGCCGTGGTGGTGGGCGGCGGCAATGTGGCGATGGATGCGGCCCGCACCGCAATCCGCCTGGGGGCCGACACCAAGATAGTTTACCGCCGCACAGAGGTGGAACTCCCCGCCCGTGCCGAGGAGGTGCACCACGCCCGCGAAGAGGGCCTGGACTTTCAGATGCTCACCAACCCCGTGGAGGTGCTGGGCGATGATAAGGGCTGGGTGCGCGCCGTGCGCTGCATATGTATGGAGCTTGGCGAACCCGACGAAAGCGGCCGCCGCAGCCCGATACCCGTGGAGGGGAGCGAATTCGAAATCGAAACCGACGTGGTGATTATGGCGCTGGGCACTTCGCCCAACCCGCTGCTGCACGACACCACCCCCGGCCTTGAGACCAACCGCCGCGGCTGTCTTGTGGTGGGCGACGACCTTGCCACTACCCGAGACCGCGTGTATGCCGGCGGCGATGCCGTGACCGGCGCTGCCACGGTGATTCTGGCGATGGGCGCCGGACGCAAGGCGGCAGCTGAAATCCACAGAAAACTATCAGAATAAATCAAGTTAAAGATATGGCTCAAACCCCCTCGATTCCCAAGGGCACCAGGGATTTCGGCTGCGTGGAGATGGCGCGCCGCAACTACATATTCGACACCATCAAAGATGTGTTCCGCCGCTTCGGCTATCAGCAGATAGAGACCCCGGCAATGGAGAATCTCTCCACTCTGCTGGGCAAATACGGCGACGAAGGTGACAAACTCCTCTACCGCATCCTCAATTCAGGCGATGCCTTCGCCGGTCTTGACCTGGCCGGGATGGGCAGCGGCGCCATCACCTCCAAGGTGTGCGACAAAGGGCTGCGCTACGACCTCACAGTGCCCTTCGCCCGTTTTGTCACCCAGCATCAGAACGAGATAGCCTTCCCCTTCAAGCGCTTTCAGATACAGCCGGTGTGGCGTGCCGACCGGCCGCAGAAGGGGCGCTACCGCGAATTCTACCAGTGCGATGCCGATGTGGTGGGCAGCACCTCCCTGCTCAACGAGCTGGAGCTGGTGCAGATGGCCGATATGGTGTTCGGCCGCCTGGGCATAAATGTCTGCATCAAAATCAACAACCGCAAGCTGCTTGCCGGCATTGCGGAGGTGGCCGGTGTCCCCGACAAGATGATGGACATCACCGTGGCCATAGACAAGATAGAGAAAATAGGCCTTGAAGCCGTGCGGGAGGAACTCCTGTCGAAGCAGGTCCCCGAAAGCTCCCTGGCCGTGATAGAGCCGGTGCTGACCCTCAAGGGCAGCGCGCAGGAGAAGATAGAGGCTATGCGCAGCCTGCTTGTCGCATCGCAGGTGGGCACAGTGGGTGTGGAAGAGATTTCGCGCCTTTTCTCGCTCATCGACGCCTGCGATATACGCCAGAAGGTGGAACTGGACCTCTCGCTTGCACGCGGACTCAATTATTATACGGGTGCCATATTCGAGGTCAAGGCGCTTGACTTCGAAATCGGAAGCATCTGCGGCGGCGGCCGCTACGACGACCTCACCGGCATATTCGGTCTCAAGAATGTCTCGGGAGTAGGCATCTCATTCGGTGCCGACCGCATCTACGATGTGCTGCTGGGGCTTGACAAATATCCCGCGATGATAGCGGGTGGCGTGGATGTCCTCTTCTCCAATATGGGGGATAAGGAGGCGCGCTACGCTCTGCCGGCATTGGACGCCCTGCGCAAGGCGGGCTTCAAGTGCGAGATTTATCCCGATGCGGCCAAGCTCAAGAAGCAGTTTGAGTATGCAAACAAATGCTCTGTGGCTGTGATGGTTGTGTGCGGAGAGTCGGAGATGGAGCAGGGGGTCTTCACCGTTAAGGATATGACCACCGGCGAGCAGACAAGCGTGGCGGCTGATGGGCTCTGCAGAAGCATCTCTGCCATATTGAAATAAAATTTGCTTTTTATGGGATTGTTGCTACCTTTGCAGTCCCAATCAATATCGCGGGGTAGAGCAGTTGGTAGCTCGTCGGGCTCATAACCCGGAGGCCGGAGGTTCGAGTCCTTCCCCCGCTACTAAAAAGAACAGCGTCCGGTACCGGACGCTGTTCTTTTTTTGGTTTTTCAAAATCGGAAATTTGCGGAAAGGTTTAAGATTTGAACCAAAACGCCGAATTTGATTCAATTTTTAAATCGTATTTTAAAAATCCTGGGCCAAATTTATTGAATGGGCAGGGTTGGGTGCTTGTAAACCAAAGGTTTGCGAAGGCAGAACTTTTGGAATTTAGGAAAAAAATCCCGACCTTGCGCCGAATTATTGAAAATTCGTTTTCAACCAATTTATAGTTTACCAAAAAATCAGCTTATGAAAAAAGTCAAACTTTTTCTGACAGCACTGATGTTAGCTACGGCAACGCTGTTTGCTGCGGCGCAGACTCAGAAGGTTAGCGGTGTCATCACAGACCGCAACGGAGAGCCTGTGGCCGGCGCATCCATCGTTATCGACGGCACCACCACCGGTGCCATCTCCGAAGCCGATGGTTCTTACACAATCAGTGCCAAAGCGGGCCAGACCCTTACTTACAGTTTCTACGGCATGAAAACCCAGAAATTGAGTGTGTCAGGCTCGACTATGAATGTTCGGATGGAAGACGATCTTCTTCTTCTTGACGAATCAGTGGTGACGGCGATGGGTATCACCCGCAGTGAGAAATCCATCGGTTATGCCGCAACTACCGTCAAAAACGAGGATATCGCCAGCCAGCACGCCTCCAACGTGACCAACGCCCTTGCAGGTAAGGTCGCAGGTCTGCAGGTATCTTCCACCTCGACCGACCCGGGTGCGTCTGTCAACGTCATCATCCGCGGTTACAGTTCAATCAACGGCAACAACCAGCCCCTCTATGTTGTGGACAACATCATCGTGGGCGGTATGGGCTCTCTCTCCAACGAGGACATCGTAAGTATGACAGTCCTCAAGGGTGCAGCCGCAACCGCGCTCTATGGTTCCCGCGCCGCAAACGGTGTGATCGTGATCACCACCAAGCAGGGCAGCAAGACAGCCGAGAAGAACTTCGCAATCAGCTACAGCGGCGGTCTCGAGGCACGTCAGGTATCCCTCCTGCCCCAGTTCCAGAACAGCTTCGGCCAGGGCTGGAACGGTACTCAGACCTATATCGAGAATGGTTCCTGGGGTCCCAAGTTCGACGGCTCTCTGCAGCCCTACGGCCCCATCTACAACGGCCAGCAGCTTTACGGCGAGTACTCCGCAAGGGAAAACAACGTCAGGGACTTCTTTGAAATAGGCTGGAGCCACAAGCACAACCTCTCCATCGACGGAGCTTCCGAGGACGGCACGATGACATATTATCTCTCCTATAATAATGTGAGCGATGACGGTATCATCCCCGGCGACAAGGATACCTACAAGCGCAACGGCTTCTCGTTCCGCTCTTCTTACAAACCTACAGAGTGGTTCAAGGTATCGTCCCAGGTCAACTACAACAAATCCGTCACCAATTCCATAAGTATGTTCCAGGGTACATCTATGGTTGACGGTCTGATGGAGCTTCCCCGCAACATCTCTCTCGTCGATCTCCAGAACCTGCCTTCGCAGTTCAACTCGCCTACCGCATACTTAACCCCTTACGGTATCACCAGCCCCTACTGGGCAATCGAGAACCGCTATTCGCAGACCAACTCAAAGCAGATATTCGGCAAGATTCAGGCGGACATAATGCCTACCGACCACTTGACCCTCACATATCGCTACACATTTAACGACAGCGACTATGACTACAAATTCGGCGAGCCTCAGATTGAAGTGGACAGCAGCCTTATGTATGATGACAAAGGCTATTCTCCCACTAAGATGAACGCTACCGGATATGTGTATGCATATTACTATCGCGGATATGAGTATAACCACGACTTTTTGGCATCCTACAACAACAAGTTCTTCGGCGACCGCCTGGATGTAAACGCGATTGTGGGTCTCAACGCCAACGAGCGCTTCGGCACCGGTATGACGGGCCAGACAGACAATCTTACATTCGCTTCCGGCTTCTGGAATCTGAGCAACGGCTCCACCAAAACCACGATTTCCGACAGCCAGAGCAAAAGGCGTCTCGTGGGCCTCTATGGCGACGTGACCCTCGGCTGGGACGACAGCCTCTTCCTGGAGCTCACCGCCCGCAACGACTGGTCTTCCACTCTGCCTATCGACAACAACCACTACTTCTATCCCGGTGCAACCCTCTCCTGGATCTTCACCAACTACCTTCCCAAGAACGACATTCTCTCGTTCGGTAAGCTCAGGGCTGCCCTTGGCCGCACAGGTAACGACGCAGGTGTCTACTACACCAACCCTACCTACAGCCAGGCATCTTTCAGCGGCGTCTACGGCAGCGGCATCGCAGCTTTCCCTATGAACAGTGTGAACGCATTCCGCCGCAGCTATTCCATCGCATCTGCCGATCTGATGCCCGAGATGACCACCGAGTTTGAAATCGGTGCCAATATGCGCTTCTTTGACGGCCGCGTCGGTTTGGATGCAGCTTACTACAACCGCGTGACCAGCGACCAGATCTTCTCCATCAGCGTGGATGCAGCATCCGGCTACACCGGTATGACATCCAACGCCGGCGATGTCCGCAACCGCGGTGTCGAGCTGCTCTTTGACTTCATCCCCGTTCAGACCCGCAACTTCCGTTGGGATGTGAGCGTGAACTGGGCCAAGAACTGGAGCAAGGTGCTTGACCTCCCCGACGAGTTGGGCAGCAAGATGGTTATCGACGGCTTCAGTACATCTGCCGTCAAGGATGTAGTCAACTTCTGCATTGAAGAGGGCAAGCCTTTCGGAACATTCTGGACTTATCTTCCCCAGTATGTCGAGGATGAGAACAGCCCTTACTACGGCGCCTTGATCGTTGACGAAAACGGACAGCCCGTCCTCTCCGACGAAGTCGAGGACACCGGCTACGACGCCAACTACAAGTGGACTGGCGGTTTGGCCACCAGCCTGACATACAAGAACCTTTCCCTGAGCGCTTCGCTTGACGCACGCTTCGGCGGCAAGATGTTCTCCCGCACAAAAAGCCTTATGCAGTTTACTGGCAACGGCGCAGTTACCGAATATAACGGCCGCAATCCCTTCGTGATCCCCAACTCTGCATATTACGACAGCGAGACCGGCAGCTACTACGAGAATACCACTCCTATCTACATGAGCAACAGTTCTTATCAGGACTACTTCGATAAAACTGGTGCCGGCGAAGGCCGTCTGTTCTATCTGATCGACCGCTCATTCGTGAAGCTGCGCAACGTATCCCTGACATACAACCTTCCCAAGAAGTGGATCGGCAAGTTCCAGGGCGTCGGTGTCTCCGCATTCGTGAACAACGCCTACACCTGGACTGCAAAGGACAACTATTACATCGATCCTGAAACCACCAATGAGGGTACCGATGTAGATGGTATGTGGGGCGAGACTTACGTGAATCCTACCTGCCGCATCTGGGGCTTGAACGTTAACATCAAATTCTAAGGAGGATCGAACTTATGAAAAAGATAATACTTGCATTTACAACAGCTTTGGCATCTCTCTCGCTTGTCTCCTGCAAGGACTGGCTGGATATAAACTATTCTCCCAACTCACCCAGTGCAGACATCGTGACTGCGGATATGATCTTCCCTGCTGCCGAGATGGCTCTGGCTTCCTGCTATGGCGACCAGTTCTACTTTATGGGCAGCTACCTCAGCGAGCATGTCACTCAGTACTTCGGTACATCCAACTATTTGTCGTACAGTCAGTTTACTGTTTCTCAGAGCGCTACCAACGTTAGATATCAGTATATGAACATCGCCATAGCCAACGCCACCGAGGTGCGCAACAAGGCCGCCGAGGCGGGCGAGTGGGGCACTTATCTGGCTGCAACCACAATCCGCGTGTTCGCTTATCAGGTTCTGGCCGATGCATACGGCGAGGTCTCCTATTCCGAGGCGATGCAGGGCAAGGACAACCTCTCTCCCAAGTATGATGAGGGACAGGACATCTATGCCGGTCTTGTGGCGGAGCTTGACGACGCCCTCTCGAAAGTTTCTGCAGGCGACGCCGTTACCACCAACTTCCTCTTCCAGAACTACAACGATGCTTCTGAGTGGATCAAGTTTGCGAATGCTCTCAAGCTCAAGATACTTATGCGCGAGCACGCAGTGGTCGATGTCAAGGCTCAACTCACCGCTCTGGTCAGCGAAGGCAACTTCCCCACTTCCGATGTGGCTTGGGACGGTATCTGGGCAGACGAGGCCGGCAAGGCCAATCCTCTCTATCAGGAGGAGGTGGCAACCTACTTCGGTTCGACCCAGACTAACATTTGCCTGAATGTCGCTCTGCTGCGCACTATGCAGGAGTCCAACGACAACCGTCTCGGCAGATTCTTCAAGACAAACGACAACGGCGAATATTGGGGCGGCATCTCCGGCTACAATATGAGCACATCCGCCAACTACAAGAGCCCTGTCTGCTGCCCTCCCAATCTTGCATACGACGATCCCGTGAATCTGATCACCGTGTCCGAGGTCGAGTTTTTCCTGAGCGAATATTATCGCAAGGTGGCAGGCAACGAGTCTGCAGCCAAAGAGCACTACGAGGCTGCCGTAAGGGCATCCTTCTCTTCTGCCGGAGTATCCGGCGCTGATGCGGTGCTCAGGGTTTGGCCTTACGACGGCACCGACAAGAGTCTCGGCGTGCAGAAGTGGGTCGCTCTCTCCGGCACCAACGGCTTTGAGGCTTGGTGCGAACTGCGCCGCCTCGGCTATCCCGCATTCGGCGGTCTCAATGCAGAGAACATCTACAACTTTACCACTGATGAATTGGATGCGACCAAGCTTACTGCGGGCGAACTCTACACCCCTTATCAGGTTTACACCGAGATAGGTGAGAACAGCCTTGTTCAGCGCTTCCCGTATGCTCTTTCTTCCACTAACTACAATACCACCGCCCCTGAAGTTAAGAAATCTTCTGTAAAGGTGTTCTGGGCTAAATAATTTGAACCAAGATGAAAAAGTATCTACTTATAGTTTCGATTGCAGCCGCAGCAATGTTTGCCGCAAGCTGCCAGAAGACATCTGAGGATCATACCTATATTGCCAATTATTTTCAGTTTAACGGTGCGGATAAGGTTTATCTTGCAGTTGGTGACGCGTACACCGATGCAGGCGTCACCGAGCTGGAAGGCGGCGGAAAGGTTGTGACCACTATTACAGATATGAACGGAGACGTGGTCTCTGCAGTGTCCACTGCAAGCCCCGGCTTCTACAACATCACCTATTCCACAGTCAACGACCAGGGCTGGCCTTTTTCAATGACCCGCAACGTATATGTCTACGATGATACTGTCACCGAGACCCTCGGCACATTCGTTGTTGACAGCGAAGCTTCAACCTGCGGTAATTATACATTTGCGGGAATGGTGGCGCTGCGAGTTGCTAACGGTTGGCCTGCAACAACCAATTATGTCATCAAGTTCACTCAGGTTGCCGGCAATATCTACAGCTGCTCCGACCTTCTTGGCGGCTGGTACACTTATGCCCAGGGCCGTGGCCCCTACTATGCGGCCAACGGCTATCCCGCGACATACTTTGATATGACAGGCTATGTGACCCTCAATGCCGATATGAGCATTACGATGCTCTCGTCCCACATCGCTTGCTGGGGAGACAGCCTCGACTATATCGACAATGCCGTTTACGACCCTGCGACCAAGACTCTGTCATATGATTTCAGCTATGCGGGCTCGGCGGTTGTCGGACACGTTGAAATGTCTCAGGATTAATTTTTAGGAGGAAAGTACAATGAAAAGAATACTTACAATAGCTCTGGCTTTTGCCGCTCTTGCATTTACCTCTTGCCAGAAGGATCCCATCGGCGGCACTGCCGTTGAGGCGGCATCGGGCGAGTGGTATGTAAAGGCATACGCAGTGTTTGAAGATGGCTCTATGGAAGATGTCTATGGCCCCGACTGGCTCGGTTATCTTGACAAATTCCATCTTCTTACCTATAACACAAGCGAAGACAAGGACAATGTCATTTTTATCGACGATGTCAATATGGTGCTCTATCAGTCCGGTCTGTTCCCCAGCAGCGAAGATTTCAAGTGCCTGGCGAATGTCAACCTCTCTGATCTGACATTCTCTGCATCGGGTGCTGCGAACTATTATGGTGACAACACCATAGATGTTCAGGGAGCGATTCTCAAGGATGCCGCTCTCAATGCTTCCGGCAAGCCTGTCGATTCTATCTGGATGACAGTCAAGGTGGGCGGCAGCGAGGCTGCGGCCTATCTGAACGAATATTGGGGCGGAGAGTATCTCACTCAGTGGGATCACTACCTGATCACAGGTACCCGCTACACCGGTTTCGCTCTGGACGAGTAGAAATCCGCTCTACGCAAAATCAAGGCTGACCCCGCAAGGGTCAGCCTTTTTTATTGATTTCCCATTTATTTTCTTTGCTGCCGCCTGCGGCAAAGCGGTCACTGCCTAAGGTTGTCGATGTAGGAGTATTCCTGAAGGATGCGGGCGGCGACCTCGAGCAGGGCGCGCCCCTTGTCGGTGAGCATCACGCGGCGGCCGTGGCGCACCAGCAGCGCCGCCCCCATCTCCGCCTCCAGCGTGGCGATGTGGCGGCTCACCGCAGGCTGGCTTATGCCAAGCCGGCGGGCCGTCTCGGCAAACGAGAGGCACTCGGCCAAAGTGCAGAATACCAGCAGTCTCTTGTCTGTCATAGAGCGCAAAGTTATTAATAAAGTTGCTTTTTGGCTAAAAAGTTATATCTTTGCAGCCCATTTAGTACACTTTTAATAAACCAACACAATGCTTAAACAGTACGAAACCGTTTTCATTGCAACTCCCATTTTGTCTGAAAGCCAGATGAAGGAAGCGGCTGCTAAGTACACAGAGCTCATCACCGCAAACGGTGGCGAGATTGTGCACGAAGAGGACTGGGGCCTGCGCAAGCTGGCATATCCCATCCAGAAGAAGACCACGGGTTTTTATCACCTCATCGAGTTCAAGGCCGAACCCGAGTTTGTGGCAAAATTTGAAACACAGTTCAAACGCGATGAGCGCATCATCCGTTTCCAGACTGTATCTATGGACAAGCACGCAGTTGCCTATGCGGAGCGCCGCCGCTCCAAGAAGGCAGAGGCACAAAACCAATCCAAGGAGGAGTAAACTATGGCACAGCAGAACAACATCAGGTTTCTCAATCCCCCGACAGTGGATGTAAAGAGAAAGAAATACTGCCGTTTCAAGAAGGCCGGCATCAAGTATGTCGATTACAAGGATCCCGAGTTTCTCAAGAAGTTCCTCAACGAGCAGGGCAAGATTCTCCCCCGCCGCATCACCGGCACTTCTCTGAAGTTCCAGCGCAAGGTGGCCCAGGCCGTTAAGCGCGCCCGCCATCTGGCCCTTCTGCCCTACGTAACCGATTTAATGAAATAGGAGGCTGACATATGGAAATCATACTTAAACAGGATGTGAAGAACGTCGGCTACAAAGACGACGTCGTAAAGGTTAAGGACGGCTACGCTGCCAACTACCTTATCCCCCAGGGTATGGCCATTATGGCTACCCCCACCGCAAAGAAGATCCACGCGGAGAACCTCCGCCAGAGAGCGCACAAGGAGAGCAAGTTCCGCGGCGATGCGGAGGCTCTCGCAAGCAAGCTGGGCGCAGCGGCCGTTAAGGTTGCAGCCAAGGTAAGCTCCAAGGGCAAGGTGTTTGGCTCCGTGAGCAACATCCAGGTTGCCGAGGCCCTCAACGCTATGGGCTTTGATGTAGACCGCAAGAACATCGAGATTGTGGGTGCAGACGCCATCAAGGCTCTGGGTTCCTACGAGGCGGTTGTGAAGTGCTACAAGGATATCAAGGCCACCGTCAAATTCGAGGTTGTGCCCTCTGCAGATTCTGAGGTTCAGGAGAGCGAGGCAGCCGCAGCGGAGGCTCCCGCAGCAGAATAATTCTACGCGACACATAAAAAAGCAGGGTGACGGAAACGCCACCCTGTTTTTATTTTATCAGGCATCAGTCTTTTTCTTCTTGCGCGCCTTATTGCGCCGGTAGGTGGTGATCAGGCTCTTGATTACAAGGTGCTGCCGCTTGATTTCCTCCCCGGCCCCCACAAAAAAGCCCTTGATGCCCGCAATCACAATCAGTATCGCGAAGCAGGCTGCAAGTACCAGACATATTGTGAGTATGACCATAATCCGCTATGAATAGAGGAAACGCTTGATGCTCATCTTGGGGGTCTTCTCGAAGGGCGCACTCTGCAACTCGACCCGGGTAAGGCGGCTGTAGGAGGGCAGGCTGCGGTTGGCCCCCTGCATAATCTCCTGCGCCAGGGCTGCGGGGTCGGCCCCCTTGAGGATGTTCTGGTCGGGATAGACAAGGGCCACCAGTTTGCCGTCGCGGTCCACCACCACGCTCTCCGCCACTCCGCTCTGGTTGTTTACCACAGCCTCCACCTCTTCCGGATAGATGTTCTGCCCGTTTGCCGAGAGTATCATGCTCTTGATGCGGCCGCGGATGAACACATTGCCGTCGGCGTCCATTGTGCCCAGGTCGCCGGTGCGCAGCCAGCCGTCGGCAGTGAAGGCGCCGGCGCTGGCCTCTTCGTTTTTATAGTAGCCCACGCAGACGCTCTGGCCCCGGGCCTGGATTTCTCCCGCCACGTGCTCCGGGTCATCGGAGTCGATGCGGATTTCCACTATGTCTATCGCGCGGCCGCAGGAACCCTTTACATACTCCTGCCAGGGGCGGTAGGCCAGCAGCGGGCAGGCCTCGGTCATTCCGTAGCCCACGGTGTAGGGGAAACGGATGGCGCGGAACCACTTCTCCACCTCGGGGTTGAGGGGGGCGCCGCCCATAATGAACGAGCTCACGTTGCCGCCGAAGGCGTTGTAGAGGCCGTCGCGAATCTTGTTGAAGATGATGCGGCGCACGATGGGGATTGCGGCGAGAATCTTGATGGCGGGTTTTTCCACCACCGGCTTTATCTTGCTCTTGAATATCTTCTCCATAACCAGCGGCACGGTGACCAGCAGGTGGGGCTTGTAGTCGGCAAACGCCTTGAGCAGCACCGCGGGGGTAGGGGTCTTGCCCAGCCAGTAGATGCCGCAGCCGTTGCACACCTGATACATAAACTCTATCATAAGGCCGTACATGTGCGCCATCGGGAGCATCGAGACCATATTGTGATCGGGGGCGATGGGCATCCAGCGGTTGCAGTAGTCTATCATCGCGCTCATATTGCGGCGGGTGAGCATAACCCCCTTGGGGTTGCCGGTGGATCCGGACGTGTAGTTGATTATGGCCACCTCGTCCATATTGTCGGTGGCATAGTCGAGGTCGGCGGGGCCGTATCCGGCGGGGTGCCTGGCGGCAAAGGCCGCCTCCATACCCTCATAGGCGGCGCGGACACTCTCGTCGGAGGCAAACAGCAGCCCCCAGTCCTCTATGTTCACCGCAAAGCGCAGGCCTGGCATAGAGCCGGCGTCCATTTTTGCCCACTTGGCGCCGGTGGTAAAGAGTCCAGCGCTCTGCGAGTGATCCACCAGATGGCATACGCTCTCCGGGGTGAAGTCAAACAGGATTGGCACGGCCACCGCTCCGAAGGTGTTGATTGCCAGGAACACCATTCCCCAGCGGGCGCAGTTGTGGGCGCAGATGGCCACCTTGTCGCTCTTGGGGCTGATGCCTGCCGCCGCCATAAACAGGTTGAGCTTCTCTATGCGGACGGCCATCTCTGCGAAACTGTAACTTTCGCCCCCGACATCGTTGAGGGCTTTTTTGTCCCAGTACTTGCGCACGGATTCCTGCAGACTGGTGAGGTAATGGGGATATTCTGTAATCATAAACTGTAAATATACAAATTATCTGCTGAGCACGATTGCGAATCCGCCGCCGGAAGCCATGTGGATGTCCAGGGTCTCTCCGCTATGCACCTTCTTGTATTCGCGCTTGAAGTCGGTGGCGTGGCGGTCTGCGTTGACGCCGTCGCGGTAGATGGTGGCGTTCCACTCGCCGTCTGCGATAAAGTCAAGATTGACGGATACATCGCGGCCGTCCCAATTGGTGGTGCCGCCGATATACCAGATGTCGCCGCTGCGGCGGGCCATTACGATATATTCGCCCACATTACCCTGCAGACCGCGGGACTCATCCCATACGGTGGGCACCTTTGAGATGTATTCCAGGCACTCGGGCTCTTTGAGGTAGGCTGTGGGGCCGTCGCAGAGCATACACAGGGGGGAGTCGAAAATCACATATTCGCCCAGCTGGTGGCAGCGGGTGCCCTGGCTCATTGTCTCGCGGCTCTTTACATAAGTGGAGCGGGAGCCGTTGCGCATTGCGCCCTGGGTGTAGTCGACCACGCCGGCTGCCATGCGGATATAGGGGAAGGTGACATCGTTGCGGGGCATATCCACGCTAAGATCGCTCCAGCGCATATTCTCAAGGCCATAGACGCCCTCGTAGTTGAGCACGTTGGGGTAGGTCCGGTTGAGGCCGTGGGGCTTGAACGCGCCGTGGAAGTCGAGCACGAGGTGATATTTGGCGGCCATCTCGGCGGCCCGGGTGTAGAATTCCAGCATATACTGGTCGTCGCGGTTCATGAAATCCACTTTGAACCCCTTGATGCCCATTTGGCTGTAGTGCCTGCAGACATTCTCCATATCGCGCTTGAACGAGTAGTAGCCGGCCCAGAGGATTATGCCGACCCCTTTCTTTTCGGCGTATGCGCAGAGCTCTTCAAGGTCGATTTCGGGCACAATCTGCATCAGGTCGGCGGCCTCGCTCACAGACCAGCCATCGTCCATAATTATATATTCGATGCCGTTGGCGGCCGCGAAATCGATGAAATACTTATAGGTGGGGGTGTTGATGCCGACCTTGAAGTCAACGCCGGTCACATAGAAGTTGTTCCACCAGTCCCAGGCAACCTTGCCGGGCTTGACCCAGCTGAAGTCGGCATCCTTGGCGGGAGCATCGCCCAGGCGGTAAACGATGTCATTGTCGGCCATCTGCACATCTTCTGTGCTCACAGCCACGATGCGCCAGGGGAACTGCTCTTTGGCCTTGCACTCCGCCAGATAGTCGTGGCGGCTCTTGACGGGCTCCTGCAGGTTGATGTAGCCGCCCACCTCGACCTCTTTGGGCAGTTCTGCCCAAAGACCGTAGAGGTTGCCCTTGCCGTCGGCCTTGAGGTACATTCCGGGGTATTTGTAGAGGGCAGACTCCATAATGTTGATCTTGCGCCCCTTTGAGGCGTCGATCATCTGGGGAAGGTAGGCCAGCTTGTCGTCGGCAATCCGGCTCATAGGCAGGTATTCGTAGAGATTCTCAAAGGAGGACTCGAAGCCGCCCCAGGAGAATGCGGCCCAGGTGTTCCAGTCCTGGGGAAAGTTGAACTGCGCGGTCTCGCTCTTCACCTTGAAGTCCTTTTTGCTCTTGGATACGAACCGGTATGCGGCGCAGTCGTCGTAGGCGCGGAAAATCACGTCGCAGTGCTTGTAGCTGAGCACTATCTGGTTGTAGTGGTCGCGGACCTCGGCGCGCTTGTAGGCGATGGTCTTGAAGGTGTTGTCTGCCGAGCTGCGGGTGAATTTCTGCAGCTTGCCGCCGCCGTACACCGTGCCGTCGGCAAGCTGCATTTTGATCTGCGAGGGGGAGAGAAGTTCATCGCCGTCGTAATAGACGGAGTAGGAGAGGGTCTTGCCCGATGTAATGTTCACCGTGAGGCGGCCGTCGGGCGACATCACCTGAATCTTCTTGTCGGCCGCAGAAAGCGACAGGCAGCTCCAAAGGAGCAGAATCGCAGCGGCGAAAATAATTTTGAGTGTTTGTTTCATAAGGGAGTTTGATATAAATTTTCCAAATGTAGCGACTTGCAGGGCATATTTCAAATTTTTCGGCGTTGCGGCGGGCACGGAATTTGGTAGTGCCCGCTCTTGCTTTTATCAGAAGATAGAAGTATATTTGAGTTATGTCAGTAAACGATACCAAACGCATTCAGAAGAATATCATCAACAGCCTTGAAAAGAAGGTGCTGGTGTTTTTGGCAGAGCGTATGCCAAAATGGGTAAACAGCGATATGCTCACATTCACAGGTTTTGTGGGT
Source organism: Bacteroidaceae bacterium (assembly GCA_963662035.1). Classification (GTDB taxonomy): domain Bacteria; phylum Bacteroidota; class Bacteroidia; order Bacteroidales; family UBA932; genus Equibacterium. The sequence continues at coordinate 105,013 of CAVLDO010000003.1, forward strand.
TCGCTTATGATTTGCGCGGGATTCATTCTCACGCACCTTTCCATCAACTGGCTCTGGCTGGCCATAGCCGGGCTGGTGGTGAACTGGTTCGGCGATTCGCTGGACGGCACCCTGGCGCGAGTGAGGCAGACCCAGCGCCCCGTGTACGGCTATTATCTCGACCACACGATGGATGTGGTGAACGAGCTGTTTATGTTCGTGGGCATAGGCCTTTCTCCGCTGGTGCACCTGCACATTGCAATGGCGGCGCTGATATTCTATCTGGCGCTGACCCTCAACGTGAGTATGAACAGCTATCTGCGCAGCGAGTTCAAGCTCTCCTACGCAGGCCTCGGCCCCACCGAGTTCAGAATGATAATCATATTCATCTGCCTGTTGTTTATATATGTGCCTTTCATCCGCGATTATGCACGCCCCGTGCAGGTGTTTGACAATACATTTGTATTCGGGATGTTCGACTACATTGCGCTGGCGGTTGCGGCCGTGCTTGGCGTCATCTGGGCGGGGACCATCATTCAGGACATAAAACACTACGCCAAAGTTGACCCTCCCAAAAAACGCGGAGAGTAATGGCCAAGCCGCTGATCGCGCTCTCTGAACTGGAGAGCATCTCCTCGATTTTCAAGGGGAAGGCGGGGCGCGCGCTATCCCGCGCCCTCTTTCATATTTTTGAGATAGACAAGGTGCAGAAGCTCTACGACGATGCTTACTGCGAGGACCCCGCCGACTGTGCGGGGCGCCTTGTTTCAGGCCTGGACCTCAAATACACGGTGCAGGGGGAGGAGCATCTTTCCTCTTTGCCGCAGGGACCCTTTATCACCATCAGCAACCACCCCATCGGCAGTCTCGACGGAGTGATAATGGTGGATTATATGCGCCACAGATTCCCCGATTACAAGCTGCTTGTGAATCAGGTTCTGATGCGCATAGAGGCCCTGCGGCCCAGCTTTATCTCCGTGGTGCCGACCCTTGAAGAGCGCACCGCCCCCAAGGCCGAGAGCGTCTCGGGCATCAGGGCGGCCAAGGAGCACCTTATGGCGGGGCATCCGCTGGGGCTGTTCCCCTCCGGGGCGGTGTCGGACTATGTGCGGGGCAAGCGCCCCACGGTGACTCTTGCCGACGGCACAAGCTATGTGGAGCCGCAGGTGCGCGACCGACAGTGGCAGATGCCCATCATCAAGTTTATCCGCAAGGCGGAGGTGCCGGTGCTGCCCATCCGCTTTTTCGACGGCAATTCCCCCTCTTTTTACCGCATCGGCAACACGCTGGGCTGGAAGGTGCGCACGCTGCGGCTGCCCCACGAGCTTATGAATAAGCGGGGTGGCTGCATCAGGATGGGTGTCGGCCCGCTCATAAGCGTGGAGCGGCAGAACGCCTGCCGGACTCTGGACGAGCTGCGGCAGATGCTGCGCGCAGCGGTGTATTCCCAGCAGCTCAAGGATTAGCGGCAGTGCCGGTCAGCCATGCAAGAGGTCAAGCAAGAGATATGGCAGTGGATAGAGCAGAGCGTGATGCCGCGCTACGATGCCTTTGACAGGGCGCACCGGCAGAATCACGCCCGATATGTGCTCTGCGAGGCGCTGCGGCTGGCGCAAAACTACGATGTAGATGCCGATATGGTGGCCGTGGCGGCGGCTTGCCACGACCTGGGGCTTGCGGCCGGCCGCGAGACTCATCACCTGGAGTCGGGCCGCATAATACGCGCTATGGGCGAGCTGCGGCGCTGGTTTACCCCGGAGCAGATAGAGACCGTGGCGCAGGCGGCGGAAGACCACCGCGCATCGGCAAAAGCGGCTCCACGCAGTATCTACGGCCGGATTGTGGCCGAGGCCGACCGGCAGATTGTGCCGGATGTCGTGATTCGCCGCACAATCCAGTACGGCATCAGAAATTTTCCGGAGATGGGCCGCGAACAGCAGTGGGAGCGGACGATGGAGCACTTGAGCGAAAAATATGGCGAAGGGGGCTACCTCAAGCTCTGGATACCGGAATCGCCCAATGGCCAAAGGCTCGCGCAGCTGCGCGCCACCCTTGCCGACCGCGCCGCAATGCGCCGCATCTTCGATTCAATCTACAGCGAAGAAACCGCCTGACAAATCCCAGCCCTGGTCAGAGGCCGAAGTATTTTTCAAAGAAAGACTGGAGCCTTTCTGTCACGGTAGTCTTCTTCTGCTGCCTGCCACCGCCGCCGAATCGGGACATAGGCGGGAGTATCTTGTCGATGTCAGTGCCGGTGGTCCGCACCTGCCCGTCCCGGAAACTGTTGGCTATGAACGCCCTTGTCTGCTGCGGCCTGAGGTGCTCGCTCTCTATGATCTCTTCCAGGTCTTTACTCTTCTGCCGCTCTACAAAGTCTTTCCAGCTACTCTCCACATCGGTGCCGGCATTCACGCCTCTGACGAACTCTTCGATGAGCTCTTTTTTGCTGCGGAGCTGAAGGCTGGAGCCTATGGCCTTGGAGATACCAACAAGCAGCTCCCTGTCGGTGCAGTTGCTCTCGTGATATTTCTGAACCAGAAGCAGGATATAGTCGATGTTGACCTCCACCTGGCGGATAAGCTCGGTCTCGAACACGAGGTCGTCGTTTATGTTCTCCCGCTCGCCCGGTCTGCGTCTTCTCCACTTCTCCCGAAGGTCGAGATAATCGCTCTGGTAGTCCTGCAGCTGTCGGTCGCTGAGCAAGTCTTCTTCTTCAAACTGATCGAACGAAGAGAGGATATTGCGGGATTTGAGTATGCTGCCGAACAAACTTATGAACCGTCTTTCGGCTTCTTCTCCCAGAATCGGCTCTCCTTCCGGGAACTCTTCTTCAAGTTGATTCAGCAATTCGGTATATCCATAGCAGTGTTTGCCGCTCTCGGTGTCGTAGCCGTTGAAATAGGAGAGAAAATCCTTAAGGATAACGATGCTGCTGGCATCCCTGTCTCCAAAGAGGGCGATGGCATCATCGGTCTCCTGCTGGAGATCCCTGAAACATACTATGTTGCCGAATGTCTTCACGGAGTTAAGTATCCTGTTAGTCCTTGAAAACGCCTGTATCAGGCCGTGCTGCCTGAGGTTCTTGTCCACAAACAGGGTGTTGAGCGTGGTGGCGTCAAAGCCGGTGAGAAACATATTCACCACAATAAGCAGATCTACCTGCCGGTTCTTCATCCTCAGCGACAAATCCTTATAGTAGTTCTGGAACTTGTCGGAAGAGGTGTCGTAGTTGGTGGAGAACATCCGGTTGTAGTCCTCTATGGCTCCTTCGAGAAAATCCCTCGACTGGCTGTCGAGTTGGGTGGTGCTCTCCGGGTTCTCTTCTGCAAGCATACCGTCGATCTCCTCTTCATTCGCGCTGTAGCTGTAGATGGTGGCGATTTTAAGCCGCTGCGCCTGCGGAAGGGCTGCCTGCTGCCTTTTGAACTCGTTGTAATAGGCCTTCGCCATGGGGATGGACGCCACTGCGAACATGGCGTTGAAGCCGCAGAGCGTCTGCTCGCTCTTGTGTTCGGGGACCTGCTCCCCCTTCTTTGCGCTTGCAACCCTTTGAATATCATCCAGCACGCGGAAAGAATAGTATGAACTCCGCTTGGTCTTCTGATAGAAGTGCTCAAGGATATACTTCACGTTATTCGCTATCCTTTCTGCAGATGCCATAGCCTGCTCACGGTCTATGGCCGGAATCTGCTTGTCGCTGATGCCCTCTTTCTCCTTGATGGTGTTTACGTAGTCAATCCTGAACGGAAGGACGTTCTCGTCGTTTATGGCATCCACTATGGTGTAGGTGTGCAGCTTGTCGCCAAAGGCCTGCTGCGTGGTTTTGAGCTGCACGTTCCCGCCTGCCAGCGCATTCTGCGCGAAGATCGGTGTGCCGGTGAAGCCGAATAGATTGTATTTCTTGAAGTTACGGGTGATGGCAGAGTGCATCTGCCCGAAGTTGCTCCGGTGGCACTCGTCAAAGATTATCACCACCCTCTGATGGAACACGGGGTGGTTCCTGTGCTTCTGCACGAAGATGGAGAGCTTCTGTATGGTGGTGATGATGATCTTATAATCGTGAAAACCATCCTTCTTGTCCCTGTTTTCCAGCTGCCTCTGGAGTACCGCCGTGGAAGAGTTTCCGTCGGCCGCCCCCTCCTCAAAGCGGTTGTACTCCTTCATAGTCTGATAATCAAGGTCTTTGCGGTCCACCACAAAGAGAACCTTGTCTATATACGGGAGTCTTGATGCCAGTTGGGCGGTTTTGAAGGATGTGAGGGTCTTGCCCGAGCCGGTAGTGTGCCAAATGTATCCGCCGCCTTTGATGCTGCCGTAGAGCTTGTAGTTATTGGAGACATTTATCCTCTGTATGATCCTCTCTGTGGCGGCGATCTGATATGGCCGCATCACCATAAGCATCTTCTCGCTGGTGAAGACGCAATATTTGGTGAGAATGTTGAGCAGGGTGTGCCTGGAGAAGAATGTCCTGGTAAAGTCCAGAAGATCCGTGATGACCTTGTTGCCGCTGTCAGCCCAAAAGGACGAGAACTCGAAGGAGTTGCTTGTCTTTTTTGACCTGTTGCGGCCGCCCGTCTCCTGCTCTCTGATATGGCCGGCGCGGGTGGTGTTGGAGTAGTATTTGGTGTTTGTGCCGTTGCTGATGACAAATATCTGCACCCACTCATACAGTCCGCAGCCCGCCCAAAAGCTGTCCCGCCGGTATCTGCTTATCTGGTTGAAGGCCTCCTTGAGCTGCACGCCCCGCCTTTTGAGCTCGACATGCACAAGGGGAAGGCCGTTGACAAGGATGGAGACATCGTATCTGGCGTCGTAGTTCCCGCCCTCCTCTACATATTGGTTTATGACCTGGACAAAGTTGTTGTGTATGTTGACCTTGTCTATGAGCTTGATGTTGCGGCTTTCGCCCGTGTCCCTTTTGAGAACCTGGATGTAGTCGTCTTGAATCTTCTGCGTTTTGGCCGCAATGTCATCGTTCCTGTTGGCTATGCACTCATTGAAGAACCGGGACCATTCATTGTCTGTAAAATGGTATGAGTTGAGCTTTTCCAACTGGGTGCGGAGATTTGAGATAAGGTCAGCTTCCGTATGGATGGGGAGATATTCATATCCCTGCTCCCCGAGAAGGCGGATGAACTCCTTTTCAAGCTCGGCCTCGCTCTGATAGCTTTCCGCAGGGGTGGCCACGCGCTCATATTCGGCGACCACGGTGTATTCCGGGCTTTCGGCGATGATGTTGTACATATAGATTATTTGTCGTATCGCAGAAACCTTTCAGTGCTACTGAAAACTTTTGCGAAAATACGAAAAGTTTTCAGTTAAGTAATGATGAAAAAATAAGTTGCTAAAGTTTTGTAAAGGATTTAAGTTTCGCAAGTGCGAAACACCTCTTTCTGAGCCCCTTGGGCGAAAGTAAGTCCCTCTCCCCGAGGAGAGGGACTTAGGGAGTGGGTAATGTATATAAAACGGTGCGGTGGGTTTGAGAGGATAATTATAAATACTTGCGAAACTTGAGTGAAAGAGACAATCGCAAAGATCAACGAGGTTCTCGCCGTTCTGCAGGCGGAACTCGCCAAGGCTGGCGAAGGCAACAAGGCCGCCGCAAGGGCGCGCAAGGCTACCCTCGAGCTTGAGAAACTCGGCAAGGAGTTCCGCAAGGTGTCCATCGCAGAGATGAACCTTAATTTAAATATATCTTTATTCTGGTTTGCAGAATTACGAATTTTTCTGAAATGCAAACCAAAGTTTTGCAAAAGTTTTAGCTTGATGCAAAACTTGATTTCATAGCAGCCATTCCGTCCAGTTGGACGGGGTGATGACAGCCGTGCTTTCCACATCGTAGGCCTCCTGGAATGCCTTGGGCAGTTTGGCCGTTGCTTTCTTCGGGTTGTATTTCATCTCGAAAAGGGTGAACTTTCCGTCCTTTTCCTCGATGTAGTCGATTTCCTGCTGACTTGTCGTTCTCCAGAAGTAGCTTTTGGCGTAGCTCCCGGAATAATGGTTCATTTTAATCCTTTCGCTTATGACGAAATTCTCCCATAGCGCCCCGGCGTCCTGCCTCATTGAAAGTGGAGCGAAGTTCTGGAGTATGGCATTGCGTATCCCGTTGTCACAGAAATAAATCTTCTTGCTCTTCTTCAATTCCGTCCGGAGATTCCGGTTGAATCCGTTGAGACGGAATATCACGAAGCATTTCTCCAGCAGGTTGATGTATTTCTCTACGGTCTTGTTGTCCGTTCCCACGGTCTGAGCGAGTTCGTTGTAAGAAACTTCGGATGACACCTGAAGGGCGAGCGCGACAAGCAGTTTCTCAAGAAGGGCAGGTCGCCGGATGTCGTCCAAAGCGAGGAGATCCTTATAGAGATAGCTTCCGGCAATTTCCATCAGTATCTGTTTCGCCTCTTCCGGGCGGGAGAACACCTCGGGATATGAGCCATAGACAAGTCTCTGCCCGAGTGTCTGACGAAGCGGCAGAATGCCTTCCGATGAGCAGATTTCAGCAGAAGACAGCGGGAAGAGGCGGTGTTCATACTTCCGGCCGGTAAGAGGCTCATTCAGCTTGTTCTGCAGCTCAAATGAGGATGAACCCGTGACAAGCAGCTGAAGCTCCGGGAAATTGTCAGTCATACGCTTCAAAGTCATTCCTATCCCCGGAACGGACTGTGCCTCGTCAATCATTACTATCCTGTTCTGCCCGACAAGCAGTCTTAAGTCGGAGACCCCGGCATCCGTGAGCGCCTCCCTGACTGCCGGCTCATCGCAATTGAGCTTGAGAATCTTTTCCGACCTTTGCTCCAGAATCATTCTGAACAGCGTGCTCTTTCCCACCTGTCTCGCTCCGATGACGACAATCGCCTTGCCCCGGAACATCTCTTTTTCGATTATCTATTATCATACAATTCAAAATTGCCTACAAATGTACGTCTTTTTTTTACTAT
>CAVLDO010000004.1:0-106552 GCA_963662035.1 Bacteroidaceae bacterium
GTAGAAAAAATACCCGCTACGCCCCTTTAGGCATCCGCGACTTTGATGCGCTAATACGAAACTCCCCGGCCGTTCCCGAATCGGGGCTCCCCGGGCACGGTGCGCGGCGACACTCCCCGGCCGTGCCCGAAACAGGGCTCCACGGGCACGGAGCGCGGCGAAACTCCCTATCCGTGCCCGAATCGGGGCTCCACGGGCACGGAGCACGGCGAAAACCCCCGGCCGTGCCCATGACGGGCCTCCACGGGCACGGAGCGCGGCAAAAACACCCGCCCGTGCCCGAAACGGGGCTCCCCGGGCACGAAACCAGGCGACAGCCGATATGTGGCGGTCGCCACTCCGGCCGGCGGCGCCGCTGCTGCGACTCTACGCCAGGGTGGCGGCGATGCTCAGCGATGCGTAGTCTCCGATGGCGTCTCCAAGTGCGGCGGGCACCACGCGGCACACTTCCAGCGCGCCGCCCAGCGCCTCGCGCGCCATCTCGCGCGCCATCTCGGGGTAGAAGAGCTGTTCGTTGCGGGCATATACGCTACCTATAACTATAAGCTCGGGGTTCAGGATATCCACCACAATCGAGAGGCCGCGTCCCAGATAGCGTGCCGATGTGCGCACTATCTCCAGCGCAAGCGCATCGCCGCCCTGGGCTGCCAGCGCAATATCGCGCGCGGTGACTTCGGATATCTTCTCCGGCGGGCACCAGTCGGTCTTGATGCCGTTCTGCAGCGCCTCGTAGAGGAAGGTCCGCCCGAGCTGCGATAGTCCGCCGCCGCTCGCAAACCCCTCGAACGAGCCCCGCTTGCCATATCCCACCGGCCCGAACTTGCTAAGGCGGATGTGCCCCAGCTCGCCGGCGTTGTCGTTGGTGCCGCTGTAGAGCTTGCCGTCCAGAATCAGCCCAGCCCCCAGTCCGGTGCCGAAGGTCAGGAACACCATATTGCGGCTGCCTCGTCCGGCGCCGAACTTCCATTCCGCCAGTGCGCAGGCGTTGGCGTCGTTCTGCAGCGCCGCAGGCACGCCTGTAAGCTCCTGCACCAGCTGCACTATGGGGACATTGTCCCAACCGGGCAGGTTGGGGGGAGAGAGCACAACCCCGCGGCTGCTGTCCAGCGGACCGCCGCAGCTGATGCCGATGGCGGCGGTATTGCCGGCGTTCAATCCCTGCTCGATCATCATCGCCTCCACTCCCTTGAGCAGATTCACGATGGTCTCCGACGCCCCGGTGGTGGCGAACTTGATTTTGTGTGCGATGCGGATGGAATCCCCCTCCGTGATTCCGTGGATTATGGCGCACTTGGTGCCGCCGATATCAATACCCAATAAATTAGTAGACATTTTTTATGTGATTAAGTGATGAAATTTGATATAAAATTATTGTTTTTTCTGAAAAATGGGTTTAATTTTGACAAAAACTTAATCGGTTAAGTATGGACAACGGCAAAAACAGACCCATTTCGCTCAGACGCATAGCCAAGGAGATGAACCTCTCCGTGGCCACCGTCTCCTGGACCCTCAGCGGGCAGGGCGATGCGAAGGGCATCAGCGCTGCCACCCAGAAGCGGGTGCGCGACTTTGCCGCCGAGCACAACTACCGCCCGGATATGATAGCCCGCAGCCTCAGCCTGGGCGTAACCAAGACCATCGGGCTGTTGATCTCCTCCCTTTCCGACCCCTTCTACTCCAGCATCGCCAAGGCCGTGTCCAGCGAGGCGGAGCGCTTTGGCTACAGCGTGATGATAGCCTCTTCCGAGTCCCAGGGAGACAGGGAGTCCCGTCTGTTGGAAATGTTCGCAAGCTACCGCGTGGACGGAATGATAGTGACTCCCACCCTCAAAGCCAGCTGGAGCGGCTCTTTGGCGGCTGCCGGCCGAAAAATAGTGATGGTGGACCGCCCTGCGGCAAATGTCAACGCCCCCAGCGTGGTGGTGGACAACGAGCAGAGCGCCTACTGTCTGGTCAAGCACCTTATAAATAAAGGTATGCGCCGCATAGCCATTCTCACCACAGCCCACAACCTCACCAATATGCGCGCCCGCCACGCCGGCTATATCCGAGCCCTCTTTGAGGCAGGCATCGAGCCTGACGCTCAGCTGATGTGCCAGGTGCCCCCGTCGGCCAGCCGCAGTCAGATTTATGCAGAGCTGGACCGCCTGATGCGCGAATGCCGCGATGTGGACGGAATCTTCTTTACCAGCCACGTGCTGGTGATGCCCACCTATGTTTATCTGCGCGACCGCGCCCACAACCCCGGCAGGGGGGAGAACTGGGCCTGCATCCACACCCTGGCCGAGCTGGAGGAGCTGCTGCCCGAGATGAGCATCGCCAAAATGCCGATAGACGAGCTCGGCACCCGTGCGATGGACACCTTGCTTGAGCTTATGAATCCGGGCAGCGACTCGTCTGTGGCGGATGTGGTGCTTGGCTGTGAAATGAAATTGAGATAACCGGCATATATGAAAAATTTGACCATAATAGCACTGGTGTCAGCAGCTTATCTGGCAGTTTCCTGCGGGAAAGAGGCGGCCTGTCTGACCGCTCCCCGCTGTGAGTATCAGACTTCGCCGATCGGTATCGATACTCCGAGGCCCCGCTTCAGCTGGGAATTCGGCGCGGCCGATGCCGTTCAGAACAGTTTCTGCCTTGAGGTGGCTCGCGACGAGGCCTTCTCCGATGTCATTTTCAGCAGCGGCGATGTCGCTTCGCAGGCGCAGATGGCCCGCTACGAAGGCCCCGCGCTGGAGTCCTGCACCAAATATTGGTGGCGCGTGGCAGTAAAGATGTCGGATGGAACGAACCTTACCAGCGGCATTCAGAGCTTTGAGACGGCGATGATGCCCGGCAGCCAGTGGACTGCCCGGTGGATAAGCGACGGCGCCGACAAGGACTTCGCCCCCGCCCCGATGCTGCGCAAAAGCTTCAATGTCCGCAGTGGACTGAAGTCGGCCCGCCTGTTTATCAGCGCCGCCGCCTATTACAAGCTCGCCCTCAACGGCAAAACTTTTGCGCAGCCCGATCTCGCCCCCGACTACACCGACTATAATAAGCGCAGCCTCTACAATACCTACGACATCACCTCAAGCCTCGCAGAGGGCGAGAACGTGATTGCGGCGACTTTGGGCAACGGCTTCTTCAACTGCATAGGCAAGGTGGCCACCTGGAGTTTCGAGAATGCCCCCTGGCGCGCTCGCGCCCGTATGATTGCCGAGCTGCACCTTGAATATGGCGACGGCACGCGCGAGATAGTGGCCACAGACCCCTCCTGGAAATGCGCCACCGGACCCAGCCTGAGCAACAACATCTACACAGGCGAGATTTACGACGCCCGGCTGGAAATCCCCCTTTGGGACGCCCCCGGTTTCGATGACAGCGCCTGGAGCAATGCAGTGGCGGTGGAAGGTGTACAGGCGGCCCTCGTGTCGCAGCAGAACCCCGCAGTATGCACTGAGATGATTTTGGATGCAGTGCAGATGCGCAAATTCTCCGATACCCTCTATCTCTTCGACTTCGGCAAGAACATCTCCGGAATGAGCACCCTCGCTCTTGATGAAGCCGCCCCCGGCATCAAAATCACTATGCGCCACGGAGAGCTGCTCAAGGCCGACGGCCGCTTGGAGATGGGCAACATCGCCCTCTACACCTACGAGAAGCCCGACTGCCTTTCGCAGACCGACATATATTACACCAAAGAGGGAGCTCAGACCTACACCCCCTCCTTCACTTATCACGGCTTCCGGTATGTTGAGGTCAGCTCAAGCGAGCCGCTGAATCTCACGCAGGAGAGCCTCAAGGCCCGCTTCTATCACACCGACGTGCAGCCTGTGGGCAGTTTCTCCTGCTCAGATACGCTGGTGAATCAGATATACGAGGCCTCGCGCCTGTCCTATCTCGACAATCTGGTGAGCATACCCACCGACTGCCCCCACCGCGAGAAGAACGGCTGGACGGCCGACGCCAATCTGACCATAGACCTGGCTCTGCTGGGCTGGGACGGCATCAAGTTCTACGAGAAGTGGATAGATGATATGATTGATGCGCAGAATGCAGAAGGCAATGTGCCCGGCATCGTCCCCACCTCCGGCTGGGGCTACGAGGACTGGATCGGCCCCGTGTGGGCCACCGCCTACTTTATGATCCCCGACGCCTTGATGCACTATTATGGAGACAAGACCGCAGTGGAGCGGATGTTTGACACCTGCGACCGCTATCTGGACTATCTCTCACGCCGTCTTGACCCCGACGGCACCGTGACCTACGGTATCGGCGACTGGGTATATTACGACACCCAGACCCCCACAGACTACAGCACATCGATCTTCTACTATTGGCAGAATGTGCTTATGAGCCGGTTTGCAGAGCTCATCGGCCGCGACGCCACCAAATATGCCGAGAAGGCCTCCTTCCTCAAGGAACTCATCAACCGCAAGCACTTCGATGCGGAAAAATGCCTCTACGGCAACGGTTCGCAGGCAGGGCAGGGGATGGCCCTGATGTTTGACATAGTCCCCGCCGAATACAAGGATAAAGTTGCGGCCAACCTCAATCAGATGATTGTTGACAACGATTACTTCCTGGACTTCGGCAGCGTGGGCAGCAAGTTCGTCCCCCGCACACTGGCCGACAACGGCTATGCAGAAACGGTGTTCAAGATGATGACAAAGCGAGAAGTCCCCTCCTGGGGCGCATGGATCGCGCAGGGACGCACCACGCTGGGCGAAACCTGGGGCTTTGACGCCGAGAAATTCCGCGATGGTTCCCAGAACCACGTATTCCTGGGCGATATAGCCGCCTGGATGGTGAAATATCTGGCGGGAATCCGCTTTGAAATGACTCCCGACGGTCTCTGCAACCTCACAATCGAACCCTGCCTTGTGCAGGAGCTTGACTGGGCCGAGGCGCAGTACAAGTCGGTGCGCGGACTGATTCGCAGCAGCTGGAGGCGCAGCGGCGGCAAGGTTACCCTCACGATAGAGATTCCGGCAAATGTAAAAGCCACGGTAATCTTCGGCGGCCGCGAGAGGGTGGTCGGCGGAGGAGTGCACGAATTCACCTGCGCGGTGTAATTCGTTTATTGAAAAACTTAACCGCTTAAGTTAACAGAAACTAATAACAAAACCAAATAAAAAGCCTATGAAAAAGTTTGCTTCTCTGATTTGCTTTTTATTTCTCGCTCTTTTTGCGGCTGAAAGCTTAACCGTTTCAGCTGCGGAGCCACAGAACAGAATCACCGCCAAGGGCGTGGTTCTGGACGCAGACAACCTCCCGGTTGTCGGAGCGTATGTGGTAGAGAAAGGCAATGACCGCAACGGTGCCGTCACCGATGCTGACGGACGCTTCTCCATTATCGTGGCCGAACACGCCACGTTGTCAATCTCCTGCATCGGCTTCGTGACCCAACAGGTCAAGGCAGCCGCGCAAATGCAGGTTATCCTCAACACCGACAAGGAGTTTCTTGACGAGGCTGTGGTTGTCGGATACGGCACGCAGCGTGTTGCGACTCTCACAGGCAGCGTGGCTCAGATCAACTCCAAGAAAATCACAGTCGCCCCTGTGGTCAACACCACCCACGTGCTTGCAGGCCAGCTTCCCGGTCTGGTGTCCAAGCAGACTTCAGGCCTCCCCGGTCAGGACAACGCCAGCCTCAACATCCGAGGCTTCGGCTCTCCCCTGGTTATCGTGGATGGCATAGAAGGTGACATAACCAGCATTGATGCGGGCCAGATCGAGTCCATCTCCATTCTGAAGGACGGCAGCGGCTCAATCTACGGCGCGCGTGCCGGCAACGGCGTCATTCTGGTCACCACCAAGAAGGGTACAAACCACAAGGCCACCGTCACCGTCAACTCCTCCGTTACAATGCAGAGCAACATCGTGACCACTCTCCCCGCCACTTCGGCCCAGAGGGCGCAGTATCAGAACGATGTGTATATCAACAAGGGCGGCAACCCCAACCGCGTGCCCTACACCGCAGAGGAAATCGCCCTCTACGAGGACGGAACCAACCCCCTCTACCTTAATTCAGACTGGTATCACGAGGTTATCCGCAAGTTCGCTCCCCAGCAGAACCACAACGTGTCGGTGAGCGGCGGCAACGACCGCACGAGATACTACGGCTACTTCGGCTACAACCGCCAGGAGCTGCAGTTCACCCCCAACAGCGGCTACTACGACCGCTTTAACTTCCAGTCCAACTTCAGCACCAAGGTCAACGATTTTCTGAATGTCGGGATGAATATGCAGTACACCAAGGACTGCAGGAACTACCCTTCAGGCGGTGACCTCTATCAGGACGGCACCAACTTCTGGGGCGGCATCATCTACTCGGCTGACCCCCGCTACCCGATACATCTGCCCGACGACCGCTATCTCTCCTATGCAAATATGCAGAACGGCTCCCCGATCTGGGCCGTGAACCGCAGCAACAGCGGTTACTACCGCACCAACGGCAACAGCTTTAAGGTGAGCGGTTTCGCAGAGTATGACATCCCCTATGTGACCGGTCTGACGGCCAAAGCCAACATCATTTACAACTACGGCACCGGCTACTTCAAAAGAATGCACAAGAGAGGCCAGTTCTACACCTACAACGAGGGTACCGGCAAGTATGCCGATGCCGGCGGCAGTGTGGAGCCCAGCAGCCTTGGTATGAGCAACACCGTGAGCAGCCACATCGTGCAGCAGTACTCCATCAATTATGAGAACGATTTTGCCGACCACCACGTGTCAGCAATGGCGATGTACGAGGCTACTCTGATCAACAACGAGTATTTCTGGACACAGCGTCAGGAGTTCAAAAGCACCATCATCGAGGAGCTCTTCGCCGGTGACGAATCCACCTCCAAGAACACCTCCGACAGCAGTGATTACGGCCGCAACTCCTTTGTAGGGCGACTCAACTACAGCTACGCCGACAAATATATGTTTGAGGCGACAGTCCGCGCGGATGCCTCTTCCCGCTTCGCGGAGGGCTACAGATGGGGCTGGTTCCCCAGCGTCAGCGCCGGCTGGAATATGGCAAAAGAGGACTTTATGCAGAATGCAGGTTTTCTGGATTTGCTCAAACTGCGTGCAAGTATGGGTACTTCGGGCTATGACTCGGTGGCTTCTTTCAACTACCTCACCGGCTATGGTTATGACCTGACTTACACATTCGGCGAGACTCTCTACAACGGCCTTGCATCTACCGGTCTTGCAAACAAGCTCCTGACCTGGGAGACTATGCGCATCTACAACTTCGGTGTCGACTTCTCCCTCTTCAGCCGCAAGCTCTACGGCGAGGCCGACATCTTCCAGCGCGACCGCACCGGCATCCCCGGCTACCGCTCGCAGTCCCTGCCCACCACATTCGGCGCATCCCTGCCTCAGGAGAACCTCAACGCAACCCGCTCCAGAGGTTTCGAGGTCAAGTTGGGCACCAGCGGCAACGTGGGCGAATTCACCTACGATATCAGCGCCAACGTCTCCTACAACCGTACCCGCTGGACCAAATACGACCAGGCGGAGGAGACCGACCCCGACCGCATCAGACTCTATGTGGCCGAGGGCAACTACACCGACCGTCAGCTCGGCTATGTGACCGACGGCCTCTTTGCAAGCGACGAAGAGGTGGCTGCCTGGCCGTTGAGTTTCGATAACCTGAACAACGACAACTCCACCATCAAGGCCGGCGACATCAAGTTTGTGGACACCAATGGCGACGGCGTGATCAACTGGCGCGACCAGCAGGTCATCGGCAAGGGAAGCACCCCCCACTGGATGGGCGGTCTCAACATCAACCTGGGCTGGAAGGGATTTGATATCCAGGCTCTGTTCCAGGGCGCGTGGGGCTACACCGTGGGCCTTTCCTACGATGTCAACACCCAGACCTACTGCAACCTCTACTATGACCAGGTTCACAACGCGGATGCGGGGGCGCTCGTAGCCCGTCCGGCAGGCGCCGCCATCAACTGGTACACCACCGACTTCTACTACCGCGACTGCGCATATGTCCGCCTCAAGAACTTGGCAGTCGGCTACACTCTCCCCGAGCGCCTCACCAAGAAGGTGGGAATCGAACGGTTCAGAATCTATGCAGGCGGTATGAACCTCTTTACTTTGAGTACAATCAGCAAATACGGAGTCGACCCCGAGTCCAGCGGTACAGCCGGATACTCCTATCCTCAACAGTACACTGTGAGCCTCGGCTGCAACATCACATTATAATTACGTCACAATATGAAAAAGATATTTAATGCAATATGCCTGACAGCGCTGCTTGCTGCTGTCTCTTGCTCGGATTATCTGGATCAGACCCCTCACAACCGGTATACCGACGATCAAGTATGGCAGGATGACTTCCTGATAGAGAGTCATCTGGCAGAACTCTACGCCCTCAGCGTCTTTATGATTAACGACGCGCTGGCCTCCTACGGCACCTCCCCCGGCAACATCGACTACAGCCAGGGTGCAGGGTGGAGCACGAACCTCGGCGTCTCCGCACAGGGAGAGGGCCCGGCACACTCCACTACAATTGCAGACGAAGCCAAGTACAGCGAGCGCGGCGCGCAGACCAACTATCACGGAATGAAGCTCTATGGCGTCCAGACCAACAGCTATCAGATGCGCTGGTGGAGCAACGGCTACTACCTCAACCGCCAGCTCAACCATTTTATCGAGAGTATAGAAGCTTCCACCCTCCCCACCAAAGATTTGCGCAAGGCCGAGGCCCGCTTCCTTAGGGCGTTCAACTACTTTGCGATGGTCAAGCGCTACGGCGGTGTCCCCCTGATCACAAAGGAGACCGAACTGGATGCCGACGAATCTGAGATCTACCCTTCCCGCAACACCGAGAAGGAGTGCTGGGACTTCATAATCAACGAGTGCCTGGATATTGCCGACCTGCTTGAGGAGAACCCCGAGAGCGCCCGCGCCAGCAAATGGGCTGCTCTGACACTTGCCGGCCGCGCAGCCCTCTATGCGGGCAGCATCGCTCAGTGGGGCACTGTTGACCTCGATGGTGTGGTGGGCATCGACGCCGATCCCAAGAGCTACTACGAGACCGCCATCAAGGCCTGCGAAGAGATTATGACCAAGAGCGGTCACGGCCTCTACAAGGGAAGTATGAGCGAGGGCTATGTAGCCAACCTCGAGGATGTATTCCTGCAGAAGAACAACACTGAAGTGCTGCTCTGCAAGCATCACCAGGGACTATCCGAGACCGTCAACCTCTGGAGCTGGGATATGTGCATCGCCCCCAAGCCCAATGCCTGGAGCGTGGGACAGTATGTGCACCCCTACTACGATTTCGTAGAGAACTTCGACTTTATCGACGGCCGCTCGGGCGTCATCGACCACGAGACCCTCACCTCACGTTCCTGGACTATGGACGAGCTCTGGGGCAACCGTGACCCCCGCATCCGCGCCTGGCTGTGGACCAACGGCTACAAGTGGAGCGGCGCTTCCGGCTTCCCCTTTGAGGACGGCACCGTGAGCATGTACCGCGGCATCCGTAAGCCCGACGGATCAAACTATTACAACATCACCGACAAGAACTATGTGGACGGCGATTTGACCGTGCAGTGCTACGGCGACCAGATGGCGGAGATGGCTGCGGCCAGCCTCTACACAACCGGCTTTGGCGTGGCAAAGAACCTTGACCCCAACGCCGACGTGATGACCTGGTTTGTGCACTCAACAAGCGACTATGTGATTTTCCGCTATGCGGAGGTGCTGCTCAACTACGCAGAGGCCTGCTTTGAGGTGGGCCGCACGGGCGACGCCCTCGACGCGGTGAACCAGATCCGCTCCCGCGCAGGCGTGGCAGAGCTGGGAAGCATCACCCGCGACGACATCCGCAAGGAGCGCCACTGCGAGCTCTGCTTCGAGAACCACCGCTATTGGGACCTGCGCCGCTGGAGAATCGCGGCGGACGTCCTCTCCAAGCCTCACTGGGGCCTGACCTATGTGCTTGACTGGGAGACCTACAAGAACAATCACAACGACAAGGGCGAATTCACCGTGGAACCCCGCTTCTGGCTCGAGTTCGAAGACCACATCGACAGCAAGACCCAGGATCCCACATTCCCCGAGAGCAACTATTATCTCCCCATCGGCGACGGCACAATCGCTGCGAACCCCAACCTGGTGGAGAACCCCGGATATTAACAGTTTTACACTACATACCAAAAACCATTAACAACTATTAAAACAAACAACATGAAAAAGTATTTTGCACTTGCAATGGTGGCGCTTCTCGCTGTTGTCGGCTGTGATAAAAACAACGACGAGCCTGAAGTAAAGGATTCCATCACCGTTACTCCCCCCAGCTATTCTGCAACTAAAACGGGCGGCAACTTCACCGTTACCGTAGAGGCCAGCGGTACATATTCCGCTACTGCCGACGTTGCCTGGATCACCATTTCCGGAACAACCGTCACCGTGGCCGAGAACACCGAGTATGAGGCCCGCACCGGTAATGTCACATTCGTTTGCGGCGAGGCTTCGGCAAAGATAGTAGTGAGCCAGGAGGCCGCTCCCAAGCCCAAGGCTTACACCGAGCTCGAAGGCCCTGCCAACAGCTTTGTGGTGAGCGCTGCCGGCGACTATAAGATCAACGCCACCGTTATGGGTAACGGCGATGCAGGTCTCGATGCAACATTCCCCGTAAGTTCCACAGCACTCTCCCCCGCCGGCGCCAAGCTGGTTTGGCAGGAGGTTGACGGCCTGATTTCCGATGTGAACTATGCAGACGGCTACATCCAGTTCTCAGTTGCAAACCGCGACGGCAACGCAGTTGTGGCTGCTACCGATGCAGAAGGCAATGTCATCTGGAGCTGGCACATCTGGAGCTCCGAAGGCTTCAAAGATGTATCTTGCGGTGACTATACCATGATGGATCGCAACCTGGGCGCAACTATGAACACCGGTGAGGAGTCCAACGGCCTGTACTACCAGTGGGGCCGCAAAGATCCCTTCTCCTACGTCCTCGCATTTAACCCGGCTGCCGGCGAAGGCTGGTATCACTGGATTGCCGGCAACAACGATGCCGTTTCCGATCCCGACATCCACAGCATAGCTTACACCGTGGCTCATCCCGACCAGTATATGGCAGCTTCTTCCCGCAACGCCGACTGGCTGCTTGAGGAAGGTCAGCACTGGCTCTGGGGTTTGGACTTCGTAGAGATGAGCTTAGCTGCTTATCCCAAGTTCAAATCCATCTATGACCCCTGCCCCAAGGGCTATTGTGTAGCCAGTGCAGCTTGCATCGCCGCAGGTCTCAGCTCCGGCGGGCGTAACGAAGACAATTCGGTTTCTCTGTTCAGCGGTGCTATCACAGTCCCTGCATCAGGCTTTATCTATAATGGCGGCGGCGGATGGTATGGCTATGGCTCATTCGCTACCTTATGGAGCTGCTCCACTTCCTGGGGTAACCAGGAGAACGCATTCCGTCTCAAGAGTGCTGACGATGCTTATGACAACTACGACCGCGCAACTTCCGCTCCCGTACGTTGTATGAAACTTGCCGAATAATTTTTTAAACAAGGTTGGACAGAGGGAATCCCCTCTGTCCGGCCTTTTTTTAATTCATAATCACACAACTGATGAAAAAGTTTTGCGTATATGCGCTGATTGTCCTGGGCGTGATATCCGTTATGGCCGCAAGCTGCAACAAGATAAATACTGATGATATTGAATCTGACACCCGCAGCTCTCTGGAGCGCTACTGGGCAGAAGATTACGCCGGCCTCTACGGCTTGCAGGCAGGCACCCTTAATGTGGGCGGAGAGCAGGTTACCCGTATGTTTCTGGGCGGCAAGCCGCTCTATATAACCGGAATGAACTGCTTCAACCTCTTTACGCAGAGCTTTACATCCAACAGCTACACCGCCAGCGATATGGAGAAGACCGTGGCAGTGCTCCAGAGAGAGCAGGTGCCCGTAGTCCGCTTCAGCTGCAGCCCGTTCTACGCAGAGCAGTTCGGCTATTATTTTGACAACAAGGAGAAGTTCCTGGAAAACCTGGACTCCCTTGCAACTTGGTGCGACAGGGCACACATCGCCCTGATCCCCTCCATTTTCTGGAACACATCATCTGTCCCCACTTATTATGGCGAGGCGGCCGACGCCTGGGGCGATGTCGGCAGCAAGACTTACGCGCATATGCTCAGCTATACAGAGGATATCGTGAACACTCTCAAAGACCACAAATCCCTTGTTATGTGGGAGTTCGGCAACGAGTTCAGCCTGCAGGCCGACATTGAGATGGCCGGCTATCCCGCAATCAGCGCCGAAGATGTGGAGACCGCCTACAAGGGCTTTGCAGAGAAAATCCTCTCGCTGGACCCCCATCGGCGGATAGTGGCCAGCGGCAACAGCATAATGCGCAACTCCCAGTATCACCAGTACACAGAAAAGAGCTGGACGGTGGATTCCTGGGACCAGTACAAGCAGATTACGGGGATTCTGACCCCCGAGCCTATGAAAGGTATGTCAGAACACATTTACGAGGATGCCCGACAGTTCAGCGACAAGGGCACGGTGGAGCGCACAGACCAGATTGCCTATGCAAAGCAGGCGGCCGCCGCCCTGGGCAAGGCCTACTATGTGGGCGAATTCACCGGCCCCAATACCGCCTCTGGCGACTCCCTTACGGTACGCAGGCATTTTATTGCATACTATGCCCAAAAGGTGCAGCTGAGCCTGATGTGGAACTATGCCCTCAGGGCCGACATCGAATACAGCTTCAAGGCCGACACCCCTTACGGGAATATGGCTTTTAACCTGATGCGCGAATTCAACGAGAGATTTAAAACAATAAGCGAATAGATATGAGAAAGATGTTATTGTCGGCCGCCGCTGCTTTGGCTTTCGGCGTTGCCGCATCGGCCCACGCAGGGCAGTACAGCCTCAACGGCAGCTGGAGCCTGAAGTTTTTCCCCCAGGGGGCGGAAGCCGTAACCACTCCGGAGGGGGCCGCCGCAGCGCAGGGAACCACGATAGAGGCCACCGTTCCGGGCAACGTGGAGCTGGATATGCTGGCGGCGGGGCTGATAGAGAATCCCGAAATCGGCAACAACATCTACCTGCTGCGCCCCTACGAGGGGTATCAGTGGTGCTACAAAAAGACCTTCACCGCCCCCTCTCTGGAGGCTGGGCAGCGGGCAGTGATAGATTTTGAAGGGCTTGACACCTTTGCGGAGGTTTATCTCAACGGCAGCAAGGTGGGCAGCGCCGACAATATGCTCATAGCACACTGCTGGGACATCACGCATCTGATGCTCCCCGCAAAGGAGAACACCCTGGAGGTGATTATCCGCTCTTCTGTGCTGGAGGCGCAGAAGTATTTCTTGGGCGCCTTGAGCATCGGCAACTTTGCCAACGAAGAGTCGGCATACGTGCGCCGCGCCCCCAGCACCTACGGCTGGGACATAATGCCCCGCCTGGTGAGTGCCGGCATTTGGCGCGACGTCTATATCAATATAGAGAATCCCGTCTCGATCTGCGACGCTCACTGGATGACAGCGAACGTCAACCTTGGTGAGAAGACGGCATACGAATACCTTTATCTGCAGACACGGATGCCCTTTGAGGCGCTGGACAACACGCTGGCGGTGGTGACACTTTCGCGCGGCGGAAAGCAGGTTCTGCGCACCGAGCATCTGATGCGCAAGGCGGCAGACATCCTGGCCTTCAACATAGAGAATGCCGATTTCTGGTGGCCCCGTGGCTATGGCGAGCCCGCCCTCTACGAGGCGAAGGTGGAACTGGTGGACAAGAACACCGGCAAAGTGCTGGATTGCGATGTGCGCCGCATAGGTCTGCGCACCGTAACTCTGGAGATGGACCAGATAAACCTCCCCGACAAGCCAGGCCGCTTCCAGTTTGTGGTGAACGGAGTCCCCGTGTTTGCAAAGGGGACCAACTGGGTGCCGCTGGACGCCTTCCACAGCCGCGACAAGAGCCACTACGACAGTGCCGTGGCGCTGATGGTGGAGATGAACTGCAACATAACCCGCTGCTGGGGCGGAAACGTGTATGAAGATGACCGCTTCTTTGACCTCTGCGACGAAAGCGGCATTATGGTGTGGCAGGACTTTGCGATGGGCTGCTGCAACTACTCCCAGCGCGACGATTTTGCCGCCGCGATAGAGAAGGAGGCCATAAGCGTGGTGCGCAAGCTGCGCAATCACCCCTCGCTGGTGCTCTGGAGCGGCAACAACGAGGATGACCAGAGTATGTTATTCGGCCGCCTGTACTCCTTCAAGATGGACCCCAACCGCGACCGCACTTCGCGGCAGACCCTCGCGCGCGTGGTGTATGAATTTGACCCGACCCGCTTCTATCTGCCAAGCAGTCCCTATTACACTCCTGCCGTTGTGGCTGCCGGGAGCGGTGACCCGCTGCTGCCCGAGAACCATCTCTGGGGCCCGCGCGGCTATTACAAGGCCGACTTCTACACAGGCAATCCCAGTCCATTCGTGAGCGAAATCGGCTACCACGGCTGTCCCAATATGGAAACACTCAAGAAGATGTTCACCCCCGCCTGCGTCAACCCCTGGCTTAACGGAGAAAAGGGGATGTGGAACGACGAGTGGCAGACCAAGGCCAACCGCATCTACGACGACAAGTTCCAGGGAGGCCGCAACGATCTTATGACCAATCAGGTAAAAATCATATTCGGAGAGATCCCCGACAAACTTGAAGATTTCATATTCGCCTCGCAGAGCGTGCAGGCTGAAGCTATGAAATATTTCGTAGAGATGTGGCGCGGAGGCCGGCCGCAACGCAGCGGCATCATCTGGTGGAACATCCGCGACGGCTGGCCGCTCCTTTCCGATGCCGTGTGCGACTATTACGGCGGCAAGAAGAGAGCATTCCACTATCTGCGCAATGTACATCACGATGTGATCTGCCTTGTGAACGATTCCGGGCAAGGCTACACTCTGCGCGCCGACAACTGCACTCTTGAAGATGCCTCGGGAGAGGTTACGGTAAAGGATGTGGCCAGCGGCAAGACCGTTTTCAGCGGCAAGTTCACCGCCGGGGCCAACACCGCCACCAAGATCGCCGACCTTGCGAAGATGCAGGGGCAGGGGATGCTGCTGATAAGCTACAGCATCGGCGGAGAAAAATTCGCCAACCACTACCTCTACGGCGAGCCCCCGTACAAACTTTCCGATTACAGAAACTGGATAAGACGCACCAAGATTTATGAAGAGAAATAACGCGACCGCCTGCGCCCTGGCGGCATTGCTGGCTCTTGCCGGCTGTTCTGACAACTATCGCAGATGCTCCCTTGGGGAGCCCACACCCGTCACGGTGGAGGCCGTCGGGGCTGAGTTTGACCCCCACTTCTATGCTCAGAACATTGTGGGCCGGCCACAGGCGGGGATTCCGGAGGGAGCAATGGATGTGATTGCCGACAGGGTGACCCGGATGGGGCTGCAGAAGTTCCGCGTGATGGTTCAGCCGCAGTGGTACGAGCCCTACAATGATAATTCTGACCCCTTTGATACGGATTTCGGCGCCTTCAGGTGGAACACCGTGGAGATGCAGTCGCTCTGCAAGGTGCTGGACATCGCCCAGAAAAACAATATGCAGGTGTGCCTTGTGATGTGGGGCTGCACCCGTTACGTGAGTATGGTGGAGAGTGAGTATGCCGATGTCAAGACCTGCTTTATGTGCGACTACGACGCCTGCGGCAACTGGATATGCCCTCCCGAGGATGTCGATGAGTTTGCGGAGAACTTCGCCGCCCTGGTGAAGTATCTGCGCGGCGAGCGTGGCTACACCTGCATAACGGAGGTGACCCCCTTTAACGAACCTGGAGGCGACGTGATTGCTCCCGAAGGGTATATGAAGGTGTGCCGCGCCCTGGACGCCCACTTCCGCCGTCTCGGGGTGCGCGACGATGTCCGCTTCAATCTCTCCGACAACATAGACACCCATCAGTACTATCTCGAAGCCTGCGCTGATCAGCTGCAGGGCATCGCCGACATATTCAACAGCCACACCTACATCTTCGGCTACGAGACTCCCAACGACACGATTCTCGCCTGGGAGCGCAACAATGTGGCAATCAGCGCACGGGCGGGCCTGAAGCATCTGGTGGGCGAATTCGGCAGCAACCAGTGCGTGGGCGCCAGCCGCCAGCGGGACATCGACACTTATCTGCGCGGGGTGCTTATGACCCGCCTTGCCCTCAATTTCTTCAATGCAGGGGCGTGCGGCGTCAGCTACTGGGGGCTGTTGGACCAGTATTACAACTACAACGCCGATTATGAGCAGATGCAGCAGCTCGGGCTCTGGCGCAGCGCAAAAATAGAATATGCACAGGATACGACATATTCCCGCATCAATGCCGATTTCGAGTGCCGGCCGCAGTACTATGCCTACTCGCTGCTGAGCGCGAATGTACGCCCCGGGGCGCAGATTTATCCCATGGAGACTGGCAGCGGTTTTGCCGCCGCCACCGCCTTTGTCAACAGCGACGGCCGTTGGGTGTATGTCATAGCCAACCAGGAAAACCGCCCGCTGAGGCTGAATCTTGAGGCAAGGGAGGAGGGTAAATTCTCCGTGATTGAATATAGAGAGGATGCACTCCCCTCCGATGACTCGCTTCCCGCCCCCTGCGGCGAGGTCAAGGCCGCCGGTGGAGAGCTCAAGATAGATGTTCCCGCACGTAGTGTCGTTTTTTGCTGTCAGAAATAGTCTGTTGCCATGAACCCTCGTTTTTTTCTGGCCGGAAGCCTGTCCATAGCCCTCTGCGCGGCCTGCTGCGGCGGTTGTGAAAAACCCGGCACGAATACGGGCAATGTCTACGGCAATTCAATTGTGGTGGATGCCACATCGCAGGGGGACATCCTGCCCAACATCGCGAGCAACGTAAATGTCTGGGATATGGGCAAGAGCTACTACCATCCCCAAATAAATCAGGAAGCGAATGTGTTTGAATTTGTGGAGTATGTGCAGTTTATGCAGTGCACGGGCGGCAGCACCGAGCGCGACCTGTTTCGCTATAGCGAGCGCAGGGATGTCAAGGACGACTACAAGTTCGACGGTCTTGTCACAAACTGCAGGGGCGTGCTGAAGGTGGGCGCCAAGCCGCACCTCAAGCTTGGCAGCGTCCCGCTCAAGCTCACCACCGATCCTGTGGCGGGCGGCTTCGGCACCAACCTCTATCCCCCGGACGATTACGGCGAGTATTATACATACATCAAGGCGGTTATTTCTGCCCTGGTGGAGGAGTTCGGGGTGGAGGAGGTGCGCTCGTGGCACTTTGGCTGTATGACCGAATATGAGAATTACGACTGGTTCAAGGCCCGCAGCGGGGATGCCGCAGAGAGCCGGGAGGCCTTCTGCAAGCTGTATGACTACACCGTGAAAGCGCTCACCGATGTGCTGGGGGAGGATGTGTATGTGGGGGCGCACAGTATGACGGTCACCGAAGGGGGCTGGGACGAGCGGGCATTTATCGAGCACTGCGCCAGCGGCACCAACTATGCCGACGGCGGCATCGGCACGCGGCTCTGCTATCTGTCGGCCTCTTTTTATGATTTCAACCCCGGAACCTACACCACGGGGATGGATCTGGCCTCCACGGTGACGTTTCTCAAGAATGCCGCCGAGTCCTGCGGCCTTAAAGATCTCAAATATGGGATAGACGAGGGGAGGATTCTCGCCGGAGTGAATGCCGGCAGCCAGTCGCGGGATCTCTACAACCGCACAACGGGCTACACCTGGCAGGCGGCCTACGATGCCCGTCTGTTCAAGATAGGCATAGATGCCGGGCTGGACTACTTCTCTTCGTGGAACTTTCTCACCGGCGGGAACCTCTACGGCTATCCGATAATCAGTTATCACGTGGCGCGCAACATCGCCCGTATGGCCGGAATGCACCGCGCCGAAGAGCGGGTCAGCTTCAGCGCTCTGGACGGGGCGGAGGCGGACTGCCTGGCCGCAACCGACGGCAGCACAGTGCGCCTGATGGTGTACAATTTCAAGAACGACCTTAACTATTTGCGCAAGATTAACTACACGCTGCAGGTGAAATGCCCCTTCGGCGGCAAAAATGCCGAGGTGACCCGCAGCTTGGTGAGCGACGACTGCAACTTCTTTGACGAATGGCTCAAAGACCGCGAAGAGCTGGGCATCACCTCCGCCGACTTTGGCTGGAGCCCCGACGATCCTATGCTTGACTGCAGCGTGACTCTTAGCAGCTCTTCGGCAAGGGCCAAGTACAACACCGTGAGGGACAAATACATTGAATGCTCACGTCTGGTGCCGGTTACTGAAACGGTGCCGGTCAAAAAAGGTACGATAACGCTGGAGGAGACGCTGGATGCCGGCAATGTCCTCTTCCTTGAAATAAAACCGCTATGAAAAGATTCGTAACACTGATTTGCTCGCTTGTCTTTGCCTCGGCTTCTTTTGCCGGGCAGGTGCTGGATCTCTCCGGAATATGGCGTCTGAATCCCGCCGGAGAGGGGGCGCCCGAGGGCAAGAGCATCCCCTCTGACCTGCCCGTGGCCGTGCCGGGCGATGTACACGGCGCCCTGCTGGAGGCGGGACTTATAGAGGACCCCTACTTTTCCTTCAACGAGCTGGAGAATCTCTGGGTCGGGAGAATGAGCTGGCGCATAGGCCGCACATTCACGGTGAGCGAAGAGATGATGGCCTGCGAGGCGGTGTATCTGCGCCTGGAGGATGTTGACACATTCTGCGACATCTTTGTCAACGGCCACAAGGCGGGCAGCACCACCAACCGCTTCCGCCGCTGGGAATGGGATGTCAAACCCTACCTCAAGGCTGGCGAGAACCGGATCGAGGGACTCTTTTACAGCGCGGAAAACGAGAGCAAAAAGCTCAGCGCCGCCTACGGCTACGCGATGCCGATGTCGGAGGTGGGGCTGGTGCCCACTATAAACGTGATACGCAAGCCCGCCTGCCACGGCGGATGGGACTGGGGCCCCTGTCAGATGGTCACCGGCTTTGCCGGGGATGTGCAGCTGATAGCCTGCGATGCGGCCCGATTGGACTATGCATATTGCGACCAGGATTTCTCCCGCAAGGGGCGCTGCCGCGTCACTGTGAATGTGGAACTGACCTCCCCCAAAGGGGGCGCCGCTGATGTCGCAGTCTCCTTTGACGGACAGAAAAAGGTGCGCAAAATGAAGCTTAACCCGGGGAAGAACATCGCGCAGGTGGAATTTACAGTTAAAAACCCCCGCCTGTGGTGGCCCAACGGAATGGGAGAGCAGAATCTCTACCCGCTGGAGGTCTCGGCCGAAGGCAGCACCATCTCCCGCAAGATAGGGCTGCGGCAGGTTGAGGTCGTAAGTAAAGAGGATACAATCTACGGCAAGCCGGGGCGGAGTATGACATTCCGCATCAACGGCCGCGATATGTTTGCCAAAGGGGCCGACTGGGTCCCCTGCGAGCTGTTCGAGAGCCGTATGACCTACAG
Organism: Bacteroidaceae bacterium; assembly: GCA_963662035.1. Taxonomy (GTDB): domain Bacteria; phylum Bacteroidota; class Bacteroidia; order Bacteroidales; family UBA932; genus Equibacterium. Next base: position 19,438 of record CAVLDO010000004.1, read on the forward strand.
CCGCTATGCCGACATTCTCACCAGCGCCCGCGACGCCAATATGAATATGTTGCGCCACTGGGGCGGCGGACAGTTCGAGCACGAGGCCTTCTACAATATCTGCGACTCGCTGGGGCTGATGCTATGGCACGACTTTATGTTCTCCTGCGCCATTTATCCTGCCGACAAGCGCTTTATGGATGAGGTGGAGGCGGAATTGAACCATCAGCTGCGCCGCCTGCGCGACCACTGCTGCATTGCGATGTGGTGCGGCGACAACGAGTGCGTGGGGGCCCTGGGCTGGTGGGATGTCACCCGCAGCAACCGCGAGTTCTACACGGCAAACCTGGACACTCTCATAAGGATGCGCGGCAGGGTGGCCGCCGAGGTCGACCCCGCGCGCGTCTATTGGCCCAGCTCCCCCTGCGCCGGTCCCGGAGACTATCAGACCGACAACTGGAAGGAGGACACCAAGGGGGATATGCATCTGTGGTCGGTGTCAAAATACGTCGGCCCGCTGCAGGACTACTTCAAGGTCAAGCCCCGCTTCTGCTCTGAATACGGACACAGCTGCCTGCCCCGCTACGACCTGATAGAGAAATACCTCACCCCCGGGGAGGCCAATATCTGGTCTCCCGAATTCGACCATCACGTGAAGGAGGTCACCGAAGGGCGCCGAGGCAACAAGATAATCACCGACCGCCTCTATCTGCACTTCAAGCATCCGCGCAGGATGGAAGATCTCTTCTACCTCTCGCAGGCAGAGCAGGCGATGGGGCTGCAGACCGCCTCGCAGTTCTGGCGTACGCTGGAGCCCGGCTGTATGGGCACCATCTTCTGGCAGTTGAACGACATCTGGCCCGGCGCATCGTGGAGCAGCATCGAATACGACGGCAAATGGAAGCAGAGCCAATACCGGGCAAAGCGCTTCTTCGCCCCCGAAGTGATCAGCGTGGTGCCTTCTGCAACGGAGGACGGGGCGTTGAGCATCTGGGTGAGCAACGATACAGCCGAGAAAAAGAATTACGAGGCAACCGTACGGCTCTGGAGCTTTGACGGCTCCATTGTGGCTGAAAAGAGCTATTCCCTGACGCTCGACGCGGGAACTTGCTCCGTGGCAGCAGAATACGGCGCGGCTGACTTCGGCTGCGAAAATGAGCGCCGCGGGCGTTTTTTGGAGCTGACCCTCGTCTCGGACGGGCGCGTGGCGGCCTACAATACCTGGCTTTTTGACGAGTTCAAGAACAGCCCGCTGCCAAGTGCAGATGTGCGCTGCAGCGCCTCCGATGCCGGCGGCAAGTGGACTGTGACCCTCACGAGCGACGCCCCGGCCTTTTTTGTATGGCTCTCGGTGGGGGATATACCGGGCGAGTTCAGCGACAACAGCTTTACGCTCTATCCCGGCCGCCCTGTGGAACTGGTGTTCACCCCCAAGGAAGGCTTCAACGACTTTGCTTCTTTCAAGCAAGCCTTGTTTGTAAATCATATAGCAAAAACATATCAGCAATGAAACAACTTATAGAAAACAGTCTCAGGGAGCATCTGGATGTTGCCGCCCGTTTTGTGAACTCACCTGTAACGGCAGAAAGCATTGCGAGGGCGGCGCAGATGATTGCCGACTCGTTTGCGGCGGGGGGCAAGCTGCTCACCTGCGGCAACGGAGGGTCGCTGTGCGATGCGACCCACTTTGCGGAGGAATTCACCGGCCGCTACCGCGACAGCCGCCGCCCGATGCCCGCCATCGCCATCAACGATGCGGCCCACATCACCTGCGTTACGAATGACTACCATTTCGAGGACATCTACTCCCGCAGCGTGGAGGCGCTCGGCGGCAAAGATGATGTTCTGGCCTGCTTTTCTACCAGCGGCACGTCAGCCGACGTGCTGGCGGCGGCCCGTGTGGCCCGCGCCAAGGGGATGAAGGTGATAGGCTTCGCCCGCGCGGGAAGCAATCCCCTGAGTGAATTGAGCGATGTCGTGATAGCGGTGGACCACGACAGATATAGCGACCGCATACAGGAGATGCACATATTGGCCGTGCACATAATTATAGAAGGAGTCGAAAAACTCCTCGGATAACAGGATACCCTGATTCCGGTTCTTTTGTTAAAAAATAGGCTTTCGGGGCCGCTGAATTTGGTTGTTTTTTTTAAAAAACATAATTTAGCGGTCTTGGGAATCTATTTTTTACATAAATGAAACGTTTTTTTCTCCCCATTCTCTCTCTGTGCGCGGTGTGTGCTGTTTCGTGTACAGACTACAAAGGCCAGATAGAAGAGACTCAAGCGGAAATCAGGCAGCTTGAGATCGACAAGACCAACATGGAGATTTGTTCAAAGGGGGCCGGCTCCCTGCGCAACTTCCTGCTGGTGGCGCAGACCGGCGACCCGGTTGTCTCCTTTGATTTTACAGGAGAAGATTATCTTGTAACATTCAAAAACAACGGCTCGCTCACTTTAGAGTACTCGGCAGGCGGCATCTCCGCTATATTGCGCGACGGCAATTATTATTGGGCGCAGGACGGCTCAATTCTCCCCGGCGAGGCGCAGATAAGCGTGACTCCCGAATTTAGGCACAGCGAAGCCGGCAAAATAGAAATAAGCGTGGACGGCGGAAAAAACTGGACTGTAGTGACCTTAAAAGGGCTTGATATGGTGTCCGAGCTCTATAAGGACAGCGACCGCATCATCGTGACATTGCAGGGCGGGACAAAAGTAGAGCTGGAAAAGGAGGCCACGCTTGACATAATGATAAGCGGCGACGGCAGCACAATGGAAACTGACGGCACCGCCGCTGTCGATTTCTGGATAATGGGCAGGGGCGATGAGTTTAGCGTGACTCCGCAGACCGGCGACGGCTGGAAGAGCCGCGTGGTGTGGGAGAACAACACCAAGGGAACCATCTTCTTCACAGCCCCCGCAGCTGGCGCCGACAACACGGTGAGGGTTTATTTCTGCGACGGCTACGGCCACGCCAAGGTTTTTGACATAGAGTTTGCCAGCCTCACCGTCGACGAGGATTTCCCCGTGATGTATCCTGCCTGGGACGCCTATAATGTGGGCTGCGGCGGGGGTGAGGTGTCGGTATCCCTCTTCACCAATATGGCATACGAAGTTGAGATAGAGCAGGGGGCGACTTGGCTGACAACGGCCGCCACCAAAGCGGTGCGCGAGGACATCCTCAAGTTTACGGCAGACGCCAACGAAAGCGCCCAAATGCGCAGCGCTCGCGTCATCGTAAGCGCATACAACTATGTGCAGCAGTTCGTTATCTGTCAGGACGGCAGAAAGGCGGCTTGCGGAGCGGATCTGAGCGCCGGCGGCACCGCAAACTGCTATATTGTGAGCGAGGCGGGTGACTACTCGTTCGATGCCACGGTGATGGGCAACGGCCAGGCCGGTCTTGTTGACGGCAATGATTTCGATATTGATGAAACGACGATCAACCCCAGCGCAGTCGCGGTATGGCTCAACGAGAATGATGTGATAAGCGATGTCAGCTACGATGCGGCCACCGGGCGCATCTGTTTCCACGCCTCCGGCGCAAAAGGCAATGCGGCCATCAGCGTGACCAACGGCCGCTATTCTCTCTGGAGCTGGCACATCTGGTGCACCGACATTCCTCAGGACAGAACCCACACTAATCCCGACGGCCTGCAGTTCACCCTGCTGGACCGCAACCTGGGCGCCACCGGCGCGGCGGCATCCGACCTCGAGGCGACCTACGGTCTCTACTATCAGTGGGGCCGCAAGGATCCCTACACAATGAGTATGTCCACTTCAGGGATGTCCACCAACACCAGCCACAATTTCGCATTCGGCGTACGCTACCCGATGCGTCCGTACAAATACGACGGCAACTATGGAGAGAGCTGGTATGGCACCTCCCCCAACAGCAATTATCTCTGGGGCAATGCCGACTACGGCAAGAGCAAGGATCTTGCGGATCTTCACAAGAGCATCTATGACCCCTGCCCCTGCGGCTATATGGTGGCTCCTTCCAATGCTCTGCTTATTTTCGAAGACAGCAGCCGCACCGAATTCCTCGACGGCGGCGTGCTGATCAGAGGCGACTACGGCCAGGAGAACTTCTTTCCCTATGCCGGCAGAAACTATCAGGGGGCAAGATCGTCCGACGAGCTTGACCTCTGGCACAGCACCCCCTGCCGTTGGAACGTGTACGAAGATGGGGGCGGCTGCCTCACCAGAATATACAAAGATGAGCAGACCGTCTATTTTTATCAGGGCGATATGCGCGCCCGCGCAGTCCCCGTGCGTTGCGTAAAACAAGTTAGCGAATAGGAGATGTTTTTGATGAAGAGATTTTCTGCATTTCTGCTTGCGGCGGCTGCAGTTCTGTCCGCCTGCAACGAATCTGACCGCTTAGAGTTGGAGCGCCTCAAAAATGAGCGGGACGACATTCAGCAAGCTATCGATGATATCACGGTGCCCGATGCTGTAGATCCCGATGCGGTGGACGAATCGTCGCTCAAGATAATATTCGACGCCCCCCGCTATGGCGTGGATGCCGGCGGCAGCGCCACTGTCACCTTCACCGTGAGCGAGAAGGCCTCCGTTGAGGTCGCCGTGAAGGATGGCTGGAGCGCATCCGTAAAGATGACCGGCGACACTGAGGGCGAAATCACCGTCACCGCCCCCGACCCTGCCGGGACAGTCGCTCTGGTGGCGACCGCTACCTCGCAGAGCGGCAAGCTGGCGGCCGAAGAACTGCCCCTTGTGGTGCGCGACCCCTATAGCGCCGCAACCCGGCCCCAGCTGAAGTCGATGGGCTACTACAGTTTCAAGTCGGGCGAGGCTACTCTGGAGGATTATCAGAAACTGGCCGATGCCGGCATCAATATAATCACCGTGGAGTGCCGCGGAGGCGACTATCTCACCCAGATGACCCTTGCAGGGGAGGCGGGGCTCAAGGTGATGGCCTTAGTGATTGACTATGCGTATGCATATGCCAGGGACCAGAGCAACACCGGTCTCGACAATGTCGTGAACACCATCAAGCTCCGCCCGGAGCTCTACGGCTACCATATCTATGACGAGCCCAAGATGGACCTGGCCCCGGTTCTCAAGATTGCGAAGGACAGGGTACAAGAGCTCGACCCCTACCATCCGGTCTATCTCAACCTCAATCCCGAGATCTCGGCAAGCGGTCTGGGCATCGAATCATATTACGACTATGTCAACAACTTCCAGAATATCCTCAACTTGGAACTTATCTCGTTCGATATGTATCCGGTTGTGGCTGACCCCAACTATTCCTACCTTGACGAAGGGATTATGGTCAACTGGCACAAATGCCTCAACGTGGTTTCTACGGTGGCTGAAAAATACGGCGTCCCCTTCTGGACATTCGTTGCAAGCTGCTGGATAAACAAGGAGGAGAATGTGCCGGTGCGCGCCAAACCGACCGTAGAGAACATGCGCCTGCAGGTAAACACCAACCTTGCCTACGGCGCGCAGGCGGTGCAGTACTTTACCATCAGAAGCTACGGCGGCACCGATTATGCCCCCTTCGCCGTGTATTACGACAGCGCAGCGCAAAAGTGGCTCGGCAACTGGACTACGGCGTACGACGACCTCAAGACGGTAAACCTGGAGATGCAGCGCCGCGCCTTCGTGTTCGACGGGGGCACAATAGAGCACCGCGGCTCCACCGGGCTTTTGCGTATGACCGATGTCGCTTTTGACAAGAGCATTCTGCCCGATGAGGTGGCTGACCTTGCAACGAGCGGCGATGCCATCGTGTCTATGATAGAGAACGGCGGCAACCGCTACATCGCCATTGTGAACAACAGCTGGCAAACCAAGCAGACAGTCACCGCAGTGGCCGCCAGCGTGATCTGGTCCATCGGCCGCGACGGCTCCTTTACGGAGTACCAACCGGGCGAGAAGATAACCCTGACGCTCGACGAGGGCGACCTTATCGTGCTCAAATACAGGTAGGAGCATGCGATACCGGATACGGAACCGCTTAACGGGAGGCAGCGATGACTCCGGCCGGCCGCGCCGCTCTTTGCCCCTATCAGCCAAGCCTCGAACCCTCTAAGAGAGAGAAAGGCTCCCGGCAATCAGAAGGCACTTGATTGAACTGCTCCAAGGCGTTGGCTCTTTCGCAAGGCAGGTTAGTAAACAATAATGAGACAATGATACGTAAAATTAAATTTATAGTGGCCGCAATGGCCGTGGCGGGGGCGATGTGCGCCTGCCAGAATTATGACACAGAAATCGATGAGCTGCAGAAGCGCATCGATGAATTGGCCACCGACAACTCCAAGGTCAACGACAATGTCGCGGCCCTGTCCAAGATTGTGGAGGCGCTGCAGGAATCCCGGCAGGCCACCTCTTTCTCCAAAGTAGTGGAAGGAGGCAAGGTAGTGGGCTACACCGTGACCTTCAATGGCTCTGACGGAAGCAGCGATGCCGTGACCGTTTACAACTCCACCGTGAACGTAAGTGTGGCCGAAGACGGCGGCAAATATTACTGGACAGTCTCGGGCGAGTATCTTACAGACGCCGACGGCAACCGCGTCGAGGCCTGCAAAGAGGCCGTAGTGCCCCGCTTCCGCCTCAAAGAGGGCACAATCGAGGCCTCCACCGACGGCGGCGCCTCCTGGACTGCAGTGGGCTATGTCGGCACACCGGTGCTGGACTCGGTGGTGGACGGCGACACGCAGGTAGAATTCCACCTTGCGGGAGGCACAGTGATCACTATCCCCAAGATGGTCGCGCTAAGTCTTAAGCTGAGCTCCACTTCCCAGAAGATGGCGGCGGGCGGCGGCCGCACCGTAGGCTACACCATCACGGGCGGCAACGGGCAGACATCCGTAATGACCTGGGCCAAGGACGGCTGGACTGCCAATGTAATAGCCAAGGATTCGGCAAGCGGTGAGATTGAAATTCTGGCTCCCGAAGTTGCCGGCACCTCGCAGATAATAGTGATAGTCTCCGACAACAGCACCGCCACCGGCGGCCGCAGTGTATTCGCATCCATAGACGTAACATCAACCAAATAGCCTTGAAAACCTTTTTACTTACGGCTTTTTCACTTATGGTGACGCTGGCCTCCTGCGCCCCGCGGCAGAAGGTGGCCACCTACAGTGTCAAGGTGGAGCAGGAGTATCCCCACGACACCCTCTCTTACACGCAGGGACTCTTTTTCGACGGCGGACGTCTTTTTGAGACCGTAGGCCAGTACGGAGAGTCGCGGCTTTTGGAGGTGGATCCGGAAAGCGGACAGGCCAGGCGGCAGTGCGCCCTGGACAGCACGGTGTTTGCCGAGGGCAGTTGCACCATAGGCGACGATATGTATGTGCTGACCTGGCTGGAGGGCATCTGCCTGGTTTATGACAAGAACACATTCGAGCTGAAAAGGGAGTATGCCAACCGCCGCCAGGGGTGGGGCCTTACTACCGACGGCAAGCTGCTGGTGATGAGCGACGGCAGCGCACAGCTCTATTTCGTGAGCCCCAAGACCTTTACCATAGTGCGCAGCGTTACCGTGCGCCGGGGCGGCAAGAGCGTGAACTATCTCAACGAACTGGAGTACATCGACGGCAAAATCTGGGCGAACGTCTATCAGAAAGACGAGATACTCATAATAGACCCTGCAAGCGGCGATGTGGAGGGGGTCGTGGACTGCCGCGGCCTGCTGCCAAAGGAGAGGCGAACCGGCCGCACCGATGTGCTCAACGGCATAGCCTATAACGGAGAGACGGGCGGAATCTATATCACAGGCAAATACTGGCCCGTGATGCTGCGCATCTCGCTGGAGAAGAAATAGCAAGTATAAGTTATGATCAAGATATTTTTAACGACTGCCGCCGCCCTTGCGATTGTGGGGACTGCGGCATTTGCCAAAGGAACAGTATCCTTTGACAAGACGCGCTATGGCGTGAGTGCCGGCGGCAGCGTCACCATCGCCTACACCCTCCCTTCGGAGGGTAAATTGAGCGTGGCCGCCCCCGACGGCTGGAAAGTGGAAGTTGACCCGGCAGGCGGCCGCCGCGGCACCATCACGGTGACGGCGCCCGACCCCGCCACGGCGCCCGACCTTACGGCAACGGTGACCTATCCCGGCGGAGAGAGGCAGGTGACAAGGCTCAATCTGATGGTGGCCGACCCCTACACATCGGCAACACGTCCCACGGTGAAAACAGTCCCCTTCGGAGGGCTCAGGGACAATGCAACCACTCTCGAAGATTATCAGAAGGTGGCTGACGCCGGCTTCGATATGATCACGATAGAGGGGGGCGATGTTATGGATATGGACGGCGACGGCCGCCTGAGCGATGACGATCTATACGAGACGGTCAAATACAAGGTGGGCCTGGCAAAGCAGGTCGGCCTGAAATACAATCTCCACCATCCCCGGCTGCAGAGCACGCTGGATATGCTCAAGGGAGACACGAGCCTGGTGTCGGTGCACGTGTTTGACGAGCCGGGCCTCTGGCTGATTCCGGAGCTTAAGCGGCGCAAGGCGTTCGTCAAGAACACCCTGCCCGATGTCCCTGTGCACATAAACCTCCATCCCGAGTCGAGCGAGAGGGCGCTGGGCACCGACTACTATGCCGACTATGTGGAGCAGATGGTGGACAGCCTGCAGATGGAGATACTCTCATACGACCAGTATCCGGTGCTGGAGAACGCCCCCGTGATGAACGACTGGTACAAGGGGCTTGAGATAAACTCCCGCATCGCGCGCGAGCACAACATCCCCCTGTGGACTTTTCTGGCATCCTGCCACATAGACCGGGAGAGCCTCAACCGGCAGAAGCCCTCTATGGCCAACCTGCGCCTGCAGGGCTACACCGATTTTGCATACGGCACCGAGGTGCTGCAGTATTTTGTCTATAGCGCCTACGGCGGAACCAGCTGGGCCCCCATTATGCGCGACGGCACCTATACGACCGCATACGACCTGCTGGTGGAGTTCAACAACGAGCTGCACAAGCGCGGCTTCGTGTTTGCCGGCGGCAAGGTCACCAAGACCCGCTTTGCGCACTTGGCGCCCTGGGGCTGCCATCCCCTCCTTGCAAGCGATCTGCCCGCGCAGATTTCCTCTTTAGACAGCGACATTCCGGCTCTGGTCTCCTTTGTGGAGAACGGCTCCAACCGCTACATCGTGGTGGTGAACAGCTCCTGCGAGAAAAAGTGCAACATCAAGGTGGGTTTCTGCGATCTGGCCTACACCATAGACCGCACCGGGACATTTGAGCCGCAGCAGAGCGGCGCCCGTGATTTTGTGCTGGACGAAGGCGATATGTTGGTTATCAAATACGAATAAGAGATGAAAAGGAGCATACTTAATATATTTTCCGCGGCGCTGCTGCTTGCCGCAGTTTCATGCTCGGCCCCACGCGGTGCATCCAGCGGCGCGGCGGTGGACTTGAGCGCCGGCGCCACGGCAAATTGCTACATTGTGCCCTCCGCGGGCTATTACAGCTTTGATGCAACCACCATCGGCAACGGTCAGCAGGGCATAATCCCCGAAGGGCGGTTCCACACCGGCAGCGCCTCCATCTGCCCAGTTTCTGCCAAGGTTCTGATGAACGAGAACGGAGCCATAAGCGACGTCACTTTTGACGGCCGCCGCATTTACTTTTGCTGCGGCAGCACTCTGGGCAATGCCCAGGTGGCTGTTTACGATGCTGCCGGGAATGTGCTATGGAGCTGGCACATCTGGCGCACCGACGCCCCGGCCGACTTTACTGTCACCGACAGCGATGCCAACACCTGGACTTTTATGGACCGCAATCTGGGGGCGACCGGTGCTCTGGCCTGTGACGGCGAGGCGGCCTACGGACTCTATTATCAGTGGGGACGCAAAGACCCCTTCCAGGCCGCGACCGTGGTAAGGGGGCTCTACGAAAATCAAGAGAAGAACATCGCCTATGCGGTGAAATATCCCCGCCGGCCGCTGGAACCCATCGTGGCGGGTCTGGTGACCGACGCCTACGATTGGGGCACGACCCACAAGGACTCTTCTAACCACTATCTATGGGGCAATCCCGACTATGCCTATTGCCACAGCCTTCAAGAACTCTCCAAGACCATCTACGACCCCTGCCCGGCAGGGTATATGGTGGCTCCCGGCCAGGCATACCAGGCCTTGGCCGACGCAGAGAATGTCACTTACGGCGAGCAGGGCGTAACCCTTGCCGGCGGCGCACAAGAGTGCTTCTTCCCCTATGCGGGCCGCGCATACGAGGGGGGCTTGGAGGGACGCGGAGAGTATTGCGCCCTCTGGAACAGCGGCGCCGCCCGCTACCTCTACTATGACTGCGGCGGCAGCCGTGTGCAGGCTTATAAGGACACCAAGCAGACGCGCCTCTTCTACGGCGATTTCCGTGTCCGCTGCTATCCGGTGCGCTGCATCCGCGAGGCCAGGTAGCGAGTCGGCACTAAATCAGCAGATCTTCTACCGCAAGTTTGGGAACGAAGTGTATCCCATCCTTGCGGTAGTAGTTTAAATCGGCCCCGCCGTGCACGGGCACCAGAAAAATCTTTTCGGAAGGTTTGCCAATCGCTATCACGGCAATCGGCTTCAGGGGCAGCGAGAGCTCCCGCTCAATGGCGGCCGCATCGAAATTGAGTATGAAGAGGCCGCCCAGCCCCATCTCGGTGGCCTTGAGCAGCATATTTTCTGCGGCGATGCCAAGGTCGATATCCACGATGCGGTCTTCTTCGCCGGTGCAGCACACCACTATGAAGGCTCCCGGCTCCTCTCCCTTGTGGGGGAGGCGCTCCTCTTTCAGGGCGGCTCCCATCCTGACATATTGCAGAAGTGAGCGGGCGTCGCTGCCGGTGACAAGGCGCAGCCGCAGCCGCTGGCGGTTCATTCCGCTGGCGGCGAATGTGACGGCAGAGGCTATCTGCTTAAGGTCGCTTATGCTCACGCTGTGGCGGGCATCGTAGCCGCGCCAGCTGCGGTTTTTCTTCATCAGGCTGTCCAGCGAAGGGCCGCTGCGCCTGGCGGCGGGCCGCCTTTCGGCAATTTCTCTCTCCCGCCTTTCCAAATAATTGTCTGCCATAACTGATCAGGGTCTATAAAAGGTTTTGCTGAGGATGACTCCATTTCTAAACGCGGCGTTCCAAACTCTTGTAGCGCAAAGTCAGATAGATGGTTCTCACGGCCAGATGCACGAAGTAGGCCAGCATCAGGATGTGGATGGCCGTCTGCTCGCTTGCAAGGCTGCCGGCGGCGCCGATGCCGATGAACCAGGCGGCGAAGAAACCGGCCGCGCACAGCACCGTGGCATTGCGCAGCTCGCGCGAGGCGGTCGCCCCCATATAGATGCCGTCCCACAGAAAAGCGGGGCAGCCTATAAGAGGCATCGCCAGCAGCCACGGCAGAAACTCCCGCCCAGCCTCTATTACCGCTTCGTCGCCGGTCATCAAGCGCAGCAGCTCGGTCCCCAGCGCCCGGTAAACGGCAATGAACAGCAGCGACAGCGCAAAGCACCACTTGAACAGTGTCCTGACGGTGCAGCGCAGCCCCTCCCGGGACCTCTCCCCCACAAACCGCCCTGCAAGGGCCTCTCCGGCATAGGCGAATCCGTCGGTAAAGTAGGAGAATATCAACAGCAGTTTCATCATTATGGAGCTCACCGCCAGCATCGTGTCTGTGTAGCGGGCGGAGATTACGGTGAAGCCGATATATACCGCGATAAAGCCCAGCGAACGGATGAACAGGTCGCGGTTCATAGCAAAGTAGGGTAGCAGCGGCCCCTTGAACGCCTCTCTATAATTGTAGCCGGCAAAGGTGCCCCTGTAGTGACGCATCACCATCGCCAGTGCAAAAGCCAGCCCGATCCACTGCGCTGTCACCGTGCCCAGCGCCACTCCGTCGAATCCCATTCCGTTTATGCCGGGCAGCCCGAAGCAGAGCAGAATGCTGCCGGCGATGTTTGCGCCGTTCACCAGGAGGTCGGTCACCATCGGGCGCACCGAATCCTGCATCCCTATGAACCACCCCTTGAAGGCAAACAGGCTCAGCGTGGCGGGGGCGGCCCAGATGCGTATCATAAAGTAGCGCTCGGCGAGACTTTGCACCTGCGCAGAACATTCGATGAAGAGAAAGGCTCCCTGCAGTATCGGCCGCTGCAACAAAATCAGCGCGGCGCCGGACCCCAGGGCTATGTACAGCGCCCGGCACAGCGCCTCCGCAGAGCCGCGGCAGTCGCCGCGCCCAAAGGCCTGGGCGGTGAGCCCGCCGGTGCCGGAGCGCAGAAAGCCGAAGCACCAGTACACCAGGTCAAAGAGGGTGGTGCCGATTGCCACGCCGCCCAGCAGGGAGGCTGCCGTAGTGGCGTCGGAACCTTCCAGATGCCCTGCAACCGCCATATCAGCCATCCCCACAAGAGAGACGGTGATGTTGGCCAGAATGCTGGGCAGAGCCAGTTTGAGTATTTGCCGGTTGAGCTGCATAAGGGTGGCAAAGTTATGCGTTTTGCATCAGAAACAGTTGCACAATCGGGTCAATTGCGTACATTTGCCGCCGACAAATTACATAGGGGTGCGTCGCGTTATAAGGTGCGCGAAGCTGAGATTAAACCCAACGAACCTGATCGGGTTAGGACCCGCGCTAGGAAAATGAAAAAACTATTGGCTTTGGCGGCCATTCTGCCGCTGTGCGCCACTGCTTTGGCGCAAAATTTCTCAATTTCTGACTTGGAAGACGACGGGGAGCAGTTCAGCTCTCTGGACAGCATCGTGGTGTCGGCCTCAAGGGTCGATGCCAAAAGTCCCGTGGCCTTCAGCAATCTCAACCGGGAGCAGCTCTCCAAGATTGATCCCTCTTATTCGCTGCCTATGATGCTCTCTATGCAGCCTTCGGTGGTCACCACCAACGAGGGCGGCACCGGTCTGGGCTACTCCAAAATGAGGGTGCGCGGCAGTGACCCCACCCGAATGAATGTCACGCTCAACGGCATCAGCTACAACGACTCCGAGTCGCAGGAGGTGTTCTGGGTTAATCTCCCCTCGCTCTCCACGATGCTCGGTTCGGCGCAGCTGCAGCGCGGCGTGGGCAGTTCTACCAACGGGGTGGGGGCTTTCGGCGCCAGCCTCAACCTGCAGAGTGCCTTGCCCCGGGAATATCCCTATGCGCAGGTCGATCTCGCCGGCGGGTCGTATTTCACCGCTTTGGCGGCAGTCAGGGCAGGCACCGGCATCAGCGGGCACGGCTTCAGTCTCGATATCGGCTTCAACTGCAACCGCACCGACGGCTATATCCGCAACGCCTTCGCCCGAGTGCACTCGTTTATGGCCGAGGGCAGCTGGTATGGCGCGCGCAGCCAGGCCAAAATAGTCTATATCCACGGCAAACAGCACACCGGCATCACCTGGAACGGCATCAGCAAAGAGCAGATGGAGGCAGACCGCCGCTACAATTCGGCCGGCGAATACACCGATGCCGACGGCAATATATGCTACTACGACAACGAGTCTGACAATTACGGGCAGCATATAATCCAGGCCATCTACAGCGCCCGCATAGGCGAGCGCGTGAGCGCGAACGCCACTCTCAACTACACCAAGGGGGCCGGCTACTACGAGCAGTTCAAGGAGGACAAGAAGCTCAGCGGCTATGGCTTCGACACCGACCTGCGCAGCAATCTGGTGCGCCTCAAGCAGATGGACAACGACTTCTACGCAGGTGCCCTCAATATCAAATATGAGAGCGGCCCGGCCCTGGCGCAGGCGGGAGTAAACTATTCCGTTTACGACGGCAAGCACTTCGGCACCCTCAAGTGGGTTGAGGCCCTGCCCGAGCTGGACACAGATCGCCACTACTACGACAACACCGGCCTCAAAAAGGACTTCTCCGCCTTTCTCAAAGGCGCTCTGTACCTTATCGATGGCGGCTTGAATCTCTACGGCGATGTTCAGCTGCGCAATATCAGCTATAATATGGCCGGCTTCGACGACGATTATGTGCCTCTGGACAGCGACCACCCCTACAATTTTGTGAACGGCAAGGCGGGGGCGAGCCTGCGCGCCGGCGAGCGGGGCAATGTATATCTCTCGGCGGCGGTGGCGCACAAAGAACCCTGCCGCAGCGACATCAAGGATGCCATTGCGGGGGGCGGACAGGTGCTGCCCGAGCGGCTGCTGGACTATGAGCTGGGCTACCGCTACGGCGGCGAAAAACTCTCCGTTGCGGCCAACTGCTACTTTATGGAGTACAAGAACCAGCTGGTGGCAACCGGCAAGATTTCCGAGTCGGGGTATATGATAAAGAACAATGTGGCGCGCAGCTGGCGCCGGGGCGTGGAACTCTCCGCCGGGTGGCAGATTCTCTCCTGTCTGCGTGCAGACGCCAACTCTACCTTCAGCCGCAACAAGATTGCAGGCGACGGAGCCACCACCGACCTGATGCTCTCCCCGAATTACATCGGGGCGTTCTCGCTCAGCTGGAAGCCCGTATCCAAACTGGAAGTCGTGCTCAGCGACAAGGTCGTCGGCAGGCAGTACTACGACAACCTCTCCAATCCCGACCACACCTTGCCCGCCTACAATACTCTCAATCTTGCATCAAGCTATGACTTCGGCAAACTTAAAATTGCTATCTTTGCCAACAATATTCTCAATGCCAAGTATGTGGCCGACGCGTGGTACGATTATGAGTGGGACGAGAGCGGATTTTTCCCGGCCGCCACAGCCAACGGCATTCTGAAGTTAAGCTACAGCTTTTAAGATGACATTTGACATTTTTCTTCACTACTTCGAGTATTTTGCCACTGCGATAGCGTTTATTTATGTGATATTCCAGATTCTGCAGAAGCCGCTGATGTGGTATCTCGCGATTCTGGCGGCGATGTGCTATGCGTTGGTTTATCAGCACAACGGCCTTTATGCGATGGCGCTGGTGCAGTGCTACCTGATCTGCGCAGGCATCTACGGCCTTGTGGACTGGACCCGCTCGAAAAAAGAGGCGAACAAAACTGAAAACGAGGGGAGGATCTTGATCCGCCCCTTTCAGTATTCTGTAGGGGCGGTGTCGCTTCTGCTGTCGGTGGCTGTGTTTTTTGTGCTGCACCGCTTTCTGGCGTTTAAGGCATCTCCCGATGATTTTGCGTGGAGGCCCTGGGCCGATGCTTTTATGGCCACCGGCACAATGCTGGCCACCTTTTTTACCGGCCGCCGCTACATAGTCTCCTGGGTTATGTGGTTTGTGCTGGACAGCATCTCGGTGGGAATCTATTTGCTGCTGGGAATGTACCCCACCGCACTGCTTTTCTCGCTGTATGTGATAATGGCGGTGATAGGGTTCACCAACTGGAAGAAAAACGGAGTGCTTGAAAAATAAACGGATATGATACAGTTGATAGCAGAAAGCGGCGCCACGAACACGAGCTGGCGCCTTATAGGCGACGGAGCTATCAAGAGCCTCGCCACAAAAGGTCTCAACCCGATGCAGCTTGCCCCGGGCGAGATACATGATATACTTGCCGCAGAGCTCGTTCCCTTTGTGGGCGCAACTGTGGAGAAGATCTGCTTCTACGGCGCCGGAGCTGTGGGCGAGGGGTGCAAAACCCTTGAAGAGGCTCTTGCAAAAGCCTTCCCCTCAGCGCAGATTTCGGTAGAAAGCGACCTGCTGGCCGCCTGCCGCGCCCTCTTTGGCGACAAGCCCGGAATCGCCTGCATAATCGGCACCGGCTCCAACTGTTGCTTTTGGGACGGCAGCGCCATCACCGCCGCCACCCGAGCCGGAGGCTATATACTGGGCGACGAAGGCAGCGGCGCCAATATGGGCAGGATGCTCCTTGGCGACTATGTCAAGGGACTGATTCCCGCCGCGCTGGAGAAGGAGCTCACCAAGCGCTACGGGCTAAGCTACGAGACCATCGTGCAGAAGGTCTATCGCGAAAGCGCCCCCGCCCGCTATCTGGCAAGTTTCTCCCCCTTCATAGCGGAGCACCGCAACCATCCCTACATCAAGGCTTTGATAGAAGAGAGCTTGCAGGCTTTCGTCTCCCGCAATGTGGCGCGCTACGATGCCCGCCGCCACCGCGTCGGGTTCGTGGGCAGCGTGGCTGTGGTTTACGAAGACATCCTCTCCCAAATATTCCGCAACGCCGGCTTCAAGCTGGGGCCTCTTATGCCCTCTGCGATAGATGCGCTGGCGCAGTATCACAAAAACCTGGGTTAGATGCCGCAGCTGCAGGACATATTCGCCGATAACCGCGCACTGTGCGATGCGCTGGAGCGTGCCGGGGACGGACTGCAGAGGCTCTGCGGCAAAATGGCTGCGCGCGCGGCCTTAGGCGGGCGGATATACTGCATCGGGGCAGACAGCGGCGCTCCGCAGGAGTGCGGCGCCCCGCAAGGATTCTTCCGCTCTCTCGAAGCCCGGGAGGGCAGGACTGCGTGGGAACATCTCGCAGCGGCTGGCATCACCCACGGCGACATTTTTCTGGTGATGGATGCGGGCTGCAGCCCCGTTTTTTTTGCCGACGGCCTGCGCAGCGTCTCCCGAAAGGGGATCCTGGCCGCCTGTATCGCTGCCGATGCCGCCTCGGCCCCGCTGGCTGCGGCTCAGGAGCGCGTCTGTCTTGATGCGCAGCTCTCCCCCGTAATGCGTCGGCACAGGGTTAAGGTACTGCTGCAGATGGCTCTTGACGCCGTGCTGCAGCAGACCATAGCGCTCTCCGGTCTCGGAGGCGGAGCACCCGGGGCGGCCGACACTTCCGACGAGTTTATCCAAAGCGCCGCAGCAGCGCTGATGGCGGAGGTGTCTGGACTCGATGCCGTCGGCGCCAGAGAGCTCATCTTGAAATACGGATCGGTGCGCCGCGCCCAAAATGCCTGCAAATCAGATGTACAGAAATAATTATCAGTCAAAACTGCTGGAAGATGCGGTGGAGCAGCTATCTACGCTGCCCGGCGTGGGACGCAAGAGCGCGCTGCGCTTTGCTCTGCACCTGCTGCACAGCCCCAAGGCAAACGTAGACAAGTTTACGGCGGCCATAGGCGATATGCGCACCAATGTCCGCTACTGTCCCGAGTGCAATATGATAAGCGACGACGGCCGCTGCCCGATTTGCGGCGACCGCTCGCGCGACCGCAGCCTTGTGTGCGTGGTAGAGAGCCTGCGGGATGTGCTCAGCATAGAGAATACAGCCCAATATCACGGCCTCTACCACGTGCTGGGCGGGGTCATCTCCCCGATGGACGGGATCGGCCCCGACGACCTGCCCATAGCCGCCCTATGCGGGAGGGTCGGCAAAGGGGAGATAAAGGAGGTGGTGCTGGCGCTGGACACCGATATGGAGGGGGAGACCACCTCACTGTTCATCTACCGCCGCCTTGCCCCCCTTGGGGTCAAAGTATCCGCAATAGCGCGCGGCATAGCGTTCGGCGACGATCTGGAGTATGCCGATGAATTCACGCTGGGCAAAGCGATTGTAAACCGTCAACCATTTGCGATATAGATGTCATACCTTGAAATTTTTCTGATTGCGCTGGGTCTGTGTGCGGACACCCTTGCTGTATCTATGGCCTACAGCGCCACACGCGGCCGCGTCCCCTTTGCGGCCCACCTGAAAATAGACTCTGTTATGGGTTTTGTGCAGGCTGCCTTCGCCGCTGCAGGGTATCTGCTGGGATACGCCTTCCTGGATCTTATAACAACCTTCGACCACTGGATCGCCCTGGGCCTGCTGCTGTTTATCGGAGGAAAAATGATTGTGGAGGAGCTGCACGGCGATGCCCAAGAGAGCCATACCGACCTTATGAAGCCCTCGATGCTGCTGCTCACGGCGGTGGCCACCAGCATCGACGCCCTTGCGGTGGGCATCTCGTTTGCGATGATGAATCTTTCCGAGGCAAAGCTTATAGCGGCTGCGGCGATGGTGTTCGGCTGTACCGCCGCAGTCTCTGCAATCGGCCTGGCAGGCGGCGGAGCCTTCAAGAAGGTGCTCGGCAACAAGGCGGGCATTGCCGCCGGCATAATCCTGATAGCTATCGGAATCAAGATATTTCTGGAGCACGTTGTTTTTTAGAAAAAATACTTACATTTGCGAGGATTTAACAAATCGTAAGTGATTTCCGTTCTCAACATAAAATTCGTTAAGACGACTCCCCGAGCCCGTGTGCTGATACCTGCCCGCTAGACAAGCCCAGTTATCAACCACTAAAGCCCGGAAGAGTAATGATCGAAATTTTTTACAGGAACGACGAATCTAAATTCACATCCACAGACAAGATAGACCTGCTGGCCACGCTTGATCGCGAGCGCGTGCTCTGGCTTGATCTGTTCGATCCCGAGGGGGAGGAGAAGCGGGCAGTGGAAAACTACCTGCACACCACCCTCCAGAGCCGCGCACAGGCAGAGGAGATCGAGAGTTCTTCCCGCTACAGCGAAGATAACGCCTCCATCTTCATCAACACCAACTTCCTGATTCCCGGGCCGGAGAACTACTCCATGGAGTCGGTCTCTTTCATCTTGTGCGGAATGACCATAGTGTCGGTGCGTCAGGCGGCCCTGCGCAGCTTTACCGACATCCAGCGGCGCATCACCGCCGGCATCCGCTACTATCCCACGGGATTCCACGTTCTGGTGGGCATCCTGGACAACCGCATCGATATGGATGCCGATATGATAGAGCTGATGAGCAAGGAAGTGGAGCAGTACAGCCGTCACGTCAGCTTGGGAGAGAACGTGAACGAGGACTTTCTGATAGACATAAACCAGCTGCAGGAAAACACGATGATGGTGCGCGAGAACATTGTGGACAAGCAGCGTATGATATCCAGCGTGCTCAAGAGCGAGAAGACCCCCGACGAAATCAACGGCCGTCTCTCGGGCCTTCTGAAGGACATCTCCTCCCTGATAAACCACACCAACTTCATATTCGAGCGTCTGGAGTATCTGCAGAACACTGTGATAGGTCTCATCAACCTTGATCAGAACAAGATAATGAAGGTCTTCACCCTGGTGAGCCTGCTGCTGATGCCCCCCACGTTGGTGGCCAGCATATACGGAATGAACGTGCAGCTGCCCCTGATAGGCGGCATCGCCGACTTTCTGATGATAATGCTGGTGATGCTGCTGCTGGTGGGAGTCGTGCTGGTGTTTTTCCGCCGCCGCAAAATGCTCTAACTTGCTCTGGGCGTTTGTATTTCGCTTTTTTTTGACTATCTTTGCGCTCCCCTTGGCTTCAAGGGGTCTATAAATAATGTCCAATTACTTATAAAACAACAAGTTAATTAAAATGGAAAAAGAACAAAATCTCGAGCAGGAAGCACTGCGCGCAGAGGCCGCTCCCGTAGAGGAGAAGAAGGCGCCTGCGGCAAGCAACGCTTCTGCAAACAACGACACCTTCGACTGGGAGGCGTTCGAGACCGACAATGCCGGCAAGTATGACGTGAACGCCACCAAAGAGGCTTACGAGAACTCCCTCTCCCACATCGCCGACGGCGAGGTCATCGAGGGCACCGTAGTGGCCAAGAACAAACGCGAAGTCGTTGTGAACATCGGCTACAAGAGCGAGGCCGTCATCAACGCCGCCGAATTCAAATACTGCGAGGATACCCTCCAGATAGGCGACAAGGTTGAGGTGTTCGTGGAGAACACCGAGGACAAGAAGGGCCAGCTGGTCCTCTCTCACAAACGTGCACGTTCGCTGCGCTCCTGGGACCGCGTGAACGAGGCGTTCGAGAAGGACGAAATCGTAAAAGGCTACGTGAAGTGCCGCACCAAGGGCGGTATGATCGTGGATGTCTTCGGCATCGAGGCCTTCCTGCCGGGATCACAGATAGAAGTAAAGCCCATCAGGGATTACGATGCATACGTAAACAAGACTCTCGACCTGAAGATTGTGAAGATCAACAGCGACTTCCGCAATGTTGTGGTTTCCCACAAGGCTCTCGAAGAGGCTATGCTCGAGGCACAGAAGGCCGAGCTCATCGCCAAGCTTGAGAAAGGCCAGGTTGTCGAGGGCGTTGTCAAGAACATCACCTCCTACGGCGTATTCGTTGATCTGGGCGGCGTGGACGGTCTGGTTCACATCACCGACCTCAGCTGGGGCCGCGTAAACCACCCCGAAGAGGTTGTCAAGCTCGACGAGAAGATCAAGGTCGTCATTCTCGACTTCGACGAGGTCAAGAAGCGCATCGCTCTCGGCATCAAGCAGCTCTACCCGCACCCTTGGGATGCGCTTGATCCCAACCTCAAGGTAGGCGACAAGGTCAAGGGTAAAGTTGTTGTCATCGCAGACTACGGCGCATTCGTGGAGATCCAGCCCGGCGTCGAGGGTCTGATCCACGTGAGCGAGATGAGCTGGAGCCTGCACCTGCGTTCTGCACAGGACTTCTTCAAGGTTGGCGACGAGGTCGAGGCTGTAGTCCTCTCCCTGGACCGCGAAGAGCGCAAGATCTCCCTGGGCGTAAAACAGCTCAAAGAGGATCCCTGGCAGTCTATCGCAGAGAAATATCCCATAGGCAGCAAGCACACCGCAACTGTGCGCAACATCACCAACTTCGGTGTGTTCGTAGAGCTTGACGAGGGCGTCGAGGGTCTGATCCACATCAGCGACCTTAGCTGGACCAAGAAGATCAAACACCCCAGCGAGGTTGTGAACGTGGGCGACAGCATCGAGGTTGTAGTGCTTGACATCGAGCCCAACATCCGCCGCCTCAGCCTCGGCCACAAGCAGCTTGAGCCCAGCCCCTGGGAGGAGTACGAGTCAATCTACACCCCCGGCTCCGTTCACGACGGCAAGGTTGTATCCGCATCCGAGAAGGGCGCGACCGTCGCTCTTGACAACGGCATCGAGGGCTTCGTGGTATCCAAGGGTATGGTAAAAGAGGACGGCTCCACCATCAAGGAGGGCGAGACTCTTCCCTTCAAGGTGCTTGAGTTCAACAAGAACTCCCGCAAGCTCATACTTTCCCACACCCGCACTTTCGAGAAGGCAAAGAAGGATGAGCTCAACCTCAAGAACAGCGACGAGATGTCCACTTCCAAGGTTATGAAGCAGAACAATGCCGCCAACGAGGTCACCACATTCGGCGACATCAGCGACCTGGCTGCTCTGCGCGAGTCTATGGAAGCCGAGCAGAAGTAACATAAGTTCTCTCATATAAAAAGCGGGACACCCATCCGGGCGTCCCGTTTTTTTATATCTTTGGCTCAATATGGATTTCTCGCTCACGATACTCGGCACCGCCAGCGCCAGCGCCACCCCCCTGCGCCACACCAGCTGCCATCTGGTGCGCGTGCACAACCACCGCTTTCTGGTAGATTGCGGAGAAGGGTGCCAGACGCGTCTGCTGCAGTGCGGAGCAAGTTTCAGCGGCATAGACAACATATTCCTGTCACACCTGCACGGGGACCATATCTTCGGAATATTCGGGCTGCTCTCCACTATGGCGATGCAGGGGCGCACGGCTCCGCTGTATATCTACGCCCCGGAGGGCTTCGCCGTGATTCTGGATTTCTTCAATGCTAATTTTGCCGACGGCGTAAAATATGAGATAGTGTTCACCCCCTTGAGGATGCGCACCAAAGAGAAAATTCTGGACAAGCGGCAGATGGAGGTGTATGCCTTTCCTCTGCAGCACCGGGTTAGCGCTTTTGGCTTTCTCTTTCAGGAGAAGATGCCGCTGCGCAACATCCGCAAGGAGCTGATTGGCCCCTCGGGCCTCACGCTCACAGAAATTGGGTGTCTCAAGCGTGGCGAGGACGTGCTTCGCGAGGGGGGCGCCGTGCTCCGGGCGGAGGATTTTACATACCTTCCGTATATCCCGAGAAAGATTGCCTACTGCTGCGACACGGCTCCTTTTCCCGCTCTGAGCGGCTATGTGCAGGGGGCTGACCTCATCTACCACGACTCCACCTACAGCGACGAGATGGCCTCCCAGGCGCTCAAGTATTACCACTCCACCTCCCGGATGGCGGCTCGCACCGCCCTGGATGCCGGTGCCGGGCGGCTGCTGCTGGGACACTTCTCTTCCCGCTACAGGGATTTGGGAGAGATGCTCTCCCAGGCCCGCGAGGTGTTTCCCGAGACTTTTCTGGCGGAGGAGTTCAAGACCTACAAAGTGCCGCTGAGGCGTTCTTGATTCTGTCCGGCCTTCCGGCGGGCATCCAGCGCGCGGTGGAAGCGGCGCGCGTTGTTCATATGTTCCGACAGGCTTGAGGCAAAATTGTGCCGCCCGTTAAAGCTCTCGTCGGCGCAGAAATAGAGATAATTGTGGTGCTGATAGTTGAGCGTGGCATCTATGGCGCATTTGGCCGGGACGCAGATAGGCCCTGGCGGCAGCCCGGCGTGCCTGTAGGTGTTGTAGGGGGAGTCCACCTGCAGGTGTACCCCAAGGATGCGCCGCAGAGAAGGGTCGTTCACCGCATATTTCACCGTGGGGTCGGCCTGCAGCGGCATCCCGCGCTTGAGGCGGTTGATGTAGACTCCGGCGATGGTCGGCATCTCGGGCTCGTATTTTGTCTCTTCTATCACTATCGAGGCCAGGGTCATAACATCGCTGCGGCTCATACCGGCGGCGGCGGCCTTGGCGGTGCGGCTCTCGTTCCAGAACGCCTCATATTCCTTCCAAAAGCGGTCCAGCAGCTGCAGCGGGGTGATGGTCCAGTAAACTTCGTAGGTGTCAGGAATGAACATCCCGATATATGTGGCGCTGTCAAATCCGTGCGCCTCCATCATCTGACGATCGCCGAGCGCCTCCAAGATCTCCTCCCTGCTGACCTCCAACTGTTTTGCGAGGGCGGTGGAGAGGGCCTCCAGGTCGCGCAGCCCCGGCCTGACAAGCAGCCTTACCGGGGTCTGCCAGCCGTGAGAGAAGATGCGCACTATCTGCTTGTTGTTCAATCCTCCCTGCAGCTCGTAGTGGCCCGGCTTGAAACTGTGCTCCAGATCCATCCGTGCGGCTGCCCTGCGCAGTGACTGCATATCGGCCACGGCGCCGCTCGCGCTCAGCGAATCCAGCAGCCCGGCATAGTCTGTGGCGCGGTAGATGTTCACCGCTGCGCGCTGCGATATGCTGTTGCTCTTGAGAAAGGTGGTGTAATAATAGATGCCGAATGCGGCGCAGGCCACAAATCCCAATGACAGAGCTGCCGCAACGGCGCGCAGCAGCCGGCTCCTCTTCTTACTTTTTTTCATTTTTCACTTTGCAAAGGTTGATGATGCTGCCCGGTTCCGGCTCGCTGCCCTTACTGAGGCCGTTGAACTTGTAGAGATTCTTGAGACGGACTGCGAACCGCTGCGAAATCTGCTTCATCGTCTCCCCCTCCTGCACCACGTGCCGGGCCAGGTCGCGGGTGCTCTGCTGGCGCTTTGCCTGCAGATACACTATGGTTCCGGCCTCTATGGTGCGGTCCTTTTTCTCGTCGTTGAAGCGCAGCAGCTCCCATCTGAACAGATTGAATTGCCGCGCCAGGGCGGCGTAGGTCTCGGTGCCGTTGGCGATGATGTAGATGAGTCCGTACTTCTCGTATAGGGTGTATTCTATGGTGACGGTTCCCAGACTGCGGGGCCTGAAGTGCAGCGGGGCCTCGGATACCTCGCGCGAGCGCTCGAGTGTGGCGGGGGAGGGGGGAGGTGCCGCGCCGCGCTCTGCGGCCCGGGAGCTGATATGGTCGTACTCGTAGAGCCCGTAATCCTCTATTATCTTTATGAGCTTCTCCGCGTAGGCGGGGTCGGTGGCGTAGCCGGCCTTCTTGAGGCCGCGGGCCCACCCCTTATAGTCGGTTGTCTCCAGCTCGAACAGGGATGAGTAGCGGTCGTTGTAGCGCAGAAAGTCGGAATGGTCGCTGAACGACTGCGCCGCATCGTCGTAGCTGCGGAAGCACTCGTCTTTGAGATCGTCATCGTGCAGATAGCGGGCTCCTTTCCAGCCTCGGCACTTGATGCCGAAGTGGTTGTTGGCCGCAGTGGCCAGCGTCGATGTCCCGTTTGCCGACTCCAGGCAGGCCTGCGCCAGAGTGATGCTGGCAGGCACCCCGGAGGCGGTCATCTCCTTTACCGCCGTGGCGCTCCACTGGCAGATGTAGCGCCGGCGCGCATCATCGCCCCCGGCTGCCCCCGTCAGGAGCAGCGCTGCCAGCAGCAGTGCGGGAATCCGCAGCGGAAGTTTCACGCTTTTCATAATCGGAGTGTTACAGATAGTCGGCGGCCTG
This sequence comes from Bacteroidaceae bacterium, assembly GCA_963662035.1. Classification (GTDB taxonomy): domain Bacteria; phylum Bacteroidota; class Bacteroidia; order Bacteroidales; family UBA932; genus Equibacterium. The sequence continues at coordinate 43,573 of CAVLDO010000004.1, forward strand.
GGGCCCTTCGCAGAAGAGAAGATCCAGCGCAGAGAGCCCCGGCAGAAAGCCGTGCCTGCCGCAGAAGGGCTGATAGTACTCCTTCTTGGGCGTTGCGGGGGCCTTTTTGGGGTAGATGGCGCTGCGCAGATCGGTGGCAGCGGCGGGCGTCTTTTCGTAATCGGTGGTGAAAGAAAATTGCAGCGGCAGCATCAGCAGCTCAAGCAGCTTTTCCGTCGCCTCGCAGTTGAGGTCAAAGAGAAAGGTGTGCCGTTTTTCCAGTATGGCCTCTATCTCGTCCTTGTAATACGTGTAGTAGGGCGACGGGCCGTAGGCGGTTGACAGGGCGCGCCGATGCAGGTGGATCCAGTTTTTGCTGTAGTCGATTCTGATGTCGCGGATCAGGCGGCTTCCCTTGTGCAGCACTGGCACCAGAAGGGTCTGGGGGCCGTCGGGCGAGTAAATCACGCAACGGTTGCGGTAGCTCTGCTTCTGGAAGGTCTCGCAAGCCTCGATATGCACGGATTTCGCCCCGGCTATTGCACCGAAGTAGTGCACCGGGGCGAAATAGGCTGTGGTCAGCAGTATGCCGCTACTCTCCACGGCGGCAGCAGATGCCGCGCTTCGAGGCGCGTATGAAATCGCAGATTTCCTTTGCGAACCGTCCGTCGGGGTATCTCTCCTCCACTATCGCAAGGGCGTTGGAGACATTGTTGTTCTCTTCGTAGATGATTTTGTAAACCCCTTTGATCTCCTCTATGTCGGCGTTGCTGAAGCCTCTGCGGCGCAGGCCCACGATATTGATTCCCTCGTAAACGTTGGGACGGCCCGCACAGAGAATGTAAGGGGGGATGTCCTTGTTGGCGGCGCTGGCCCCGCCCAACATGGCGTGGGCTCCGATGTGGGTGAATTGGTGCACCATTGTGCCGCCGCCCACGATGGCCCAATCGTCGATGTCGGTCTCGCCCGCCAGACCCACGTGGCTCACGATTATGCAATGGTTGCCGATGCGGCAGTCGTGCGCAACGTGCGCGTAGGACATTATAAGGCAGTCATCTCCTATTTTGGTGAGGCGTTTGCCGCTGGCGGCCGTGCCCCGGTTCACCGTGGCGCATTCGCGGATTGTGGTGCGCTCCCCGATCTCGACCCAGGAGACCTCGCCGTCGAATTTGAGATCCTGGGGCACGGCGCCGACCACGGCTCCGGGGAATACCTGGCAATCCCTGCCCAACTTAACATATTCGTAGATGACGGCGTGCGAGCGGATATGGCATCCGTCGGCTATTTCGACATTGTCTGCGATGTAGCAGAAAGGTTCAATCACCACATTCTTGCCGATTTTGGCATTAGGGTGGATGTAGGATAAATTGTCAGTCTGCATCAATTGTATAGAGTAAATTAGATTCCAGTAACATTTTGCACACGGCCGTGTTCACGCGGTGGCCCGTCTTGCTTGCAATTATTGTGCCCTTGAGCGGCGCCCCCAAAAGCGCGAAGTCGCCTATCATATCCAGCATCTTGTGGCGGACGATTTCGTCGGGGAAGTGCAGCTGCAGGTTGCTCAGGTATCCCTCCTTGACCTGTAGATTCTCCAGAGAGAAGAATGACTTGAGGCTCTGCAGGGTCGCCTCGTCGGGCAAATTCTCCACAATCACTATGGCGTTGTCCATATCCCCGCCTTTGATGAGCCCCCGTGAGAGGAGAAACTGCAGCTCGTGCAGAAAGCAGAAGGTGCGGCAGGGGGCGATTTGCGCGGCATAGTCCACGCCGGCGTTATATGTAAAGCTCTGCAGCCCCAGCACTTTGGAATTGAAGTCGATGGACAGGCGCATTGTGCTCTCGTCAGATGGGAGAATCTCGATTGAGGCCCCGTCCTTTTCGCTGTAGCGGAATGGCTCCTTCAGGGCCAGATACTTGCGCTGGCCGCTCTGGGCCTCGAGGCCGTCGGCGGTGACGGCCTGCACATACGGCAGGGCGCTGCCGTCCAGAATGGGGACTTCCGCTGCGGACAGCTCCACCAGCATATTGTCCACGCCCAGACCGGCGGCGGCGCTCATCAGGTGCTCTATGGTGATTACAGTGGCATCGTTTTCAGTGAGGGCGGTGCTGCGGGAGGTGTCACCCACGTTTGAGGCCAGGGCGCGCACCGATGCGCCGGGCCCGAGGTCGGTGCGGACAAACCTGATACCGCTGCCCGCTTCGGCGGGGCGGATGGTCATCGTTACCGGAGCTCCGGTGTGGAGCCCCTTGCCGGTGAAGGTGTATGATTTTTTAAGTGTATGTTGCATTCAGTTCTTTTTCTCTCCGTTTTTCTTGAAGACTGCGTAGGAACGCATAAAATGAATATAGGGCAGGGCGGGGTGCCCCATAAGGCTCTGACCGGGTTCTTTCTGGTCGTGCATCAGCCCGGACTTGGCGGCGAACGAGGTGTGGTCGGCCACGTGTATGTGTCCGCCAAGGCCCACCTGACCTCCCAGCACGCAGTGCTCGCCGATGTGGGTGCTGCCCGCAATGCCGCACATCGCGGCCATCACGGTGTTGGCCCCCACCTCCACATTGTGGGCGATCATTACCAGATCGTCCAGCTTGACCCCCTTGTGGATGACTGTCGAACCCATCGCGGCGCGGTCCACGCAGGTGTTGGCGCCGATTTCCACATTCTCCTCCAGCACCACGTTGCCGGTCTGCTGTATCTTCTTGTAGGTGCCGTCCTCGCGCGGGGCGAATCCAAAGCCGTCGGCACCTATGATGCAGCCCGAATGCAGGATGCAGTTGTCGCCCACCACGCAGTCGTGGTAGATCTTGACGCCGGGGTAGATGGTTACATTGTTTCCGATGCGGACATTGTTGCCTATATATACTTGGGGATAAATCTGGCAGTCGCGGCCCACAATTGCCTTGCGCTCCACTACGGTGTAGTCGCCGATGTAGGTGCCGCGGCCCACTTTGCCCCGGACGGTGCGGCCGGCATTCAGCAGGCAGGCTATGGGGTTGGCCCTGCGGCGCGAACTCTTAAGGGCGGCGAAGTGCTCCAGAAGGTCGGCCACCGCCTGATAGGCATCGTCCACCGCTATCATGGTGGCGTTTACAGGCTCCCTGGGGGTGAACGAACGGTTCACCAGCACCACGCTGGCGCCGGTGGTGTAGAGATATTTTTCGTATTTGGGGTTGGCCAGAAAGCAGATGTTGCCGCTCTTGCCATATTCGATTCTCGCAGGAGAAGATACCTGTACATCGGGATTGCCGATGATCTCGCCTCCCAGATGTTCTGCAATTTCCCTTGCCGAAATAGTCATTTTCTGAAAAAATTAAATATATGGGCTGCAAATGTAATAAAATTTGCACAATAAAGCTATAAGGGCTATATTTGTGGCCGAAATCGAGGGGCTGGACAGTCCCTCGATTTTTTATGTGACCTTCAAATATTGTAAAGTTCAGAGTTTATGAAACAGGCTGAAGTGTTGAAAGCGGCGGCAGAGAGCTATTCGCAGGAACACGGACTTTTTGTGGTGTCGGTGGATATCTCCCCCGACAACGATGTAGAGGTTGTAATCGAGGCCGACGAGCGCGACGTGACCCTCGACGACTGCGTGGATATGACCCGCTACATACAGGAGAGGGTAGACCGCGACCTGGAGGATTATTCTCTGACCATCGGCAGTGCCGGCCTCACCGCCCCTTTCAAGGTGCCCAGGCAGTGGAAGAAGGCGGTCGGGAGCGAGATTCAGATCACGCTCAAAAGCGGCTCCCGCATCAAGGCCGACCTGCTCTCGGCAGATGAAGACGGCATCAGAGTCTCCCGCCAGAAAAAGGTGGAGGGCAAGAAGGCGGCCCGGGAGACCGTGGTAGAGCACTTGACATACGAAGAAATCAAAACAGCAAAACCTATAATAAAATTTTAACGACAAATGGAAGGGTTAAATCTTGTCAGCACTTTCGCTGAATTCAAAGAGGGCATGAACATAGACAGGCCGACGATGATGAGCGTCCTGGAGGAGGCTTTCCGTGCACAGCTCGAGAAGATGTACGGCGAGGGCTCCAAGTTCGATATAGTGATCAATATCGACAAGGGCGACTTTGAAATCTGGCGCACCCGCGAGGTGGTTGAGACGGTCGATGACCCCGCAACGCAGATCTCGCTCGAGGATGTCCGCAAGATAGACGACTCCTACGACATCGGCGAGGATTTCACCGAAGAGGTGAAGCTGAGCCAGTTTGGACGCCGAGGCATCCTGAACATACGCCAGAACCTTGCCGGCCGCATTATGGACATCGACAAGGCCAACCTGTACAACAAATACAAAGAGCGCATCGGCGAGATAATCGTGGGCCAGGTGCACCAGTCCTGGAAGAAGGGCGCAGTGATTCACGACGAGGACAAGAACGAGCTGGTGCTGCCCAAGAGCGAGCAGATTCCCTCCGACTTCTTCCGCAAGGATGACACGGTCAAGGCCATAATCTCCAGCGTGGAGATGCGCAACAATTCGCCCGTCATCACACTCTCGCGTACATCCAACCTCTTTCTGGAGAAGCTCTTCGAGCAGGAGGTGCCCGAGATTTTCGATGGCCTGATCACCATAAAGAAGGTGGTGCGCATCCCCGGCGAGAGGGCCAAGGTGGCGGTGGAGTCTTACGACGACCGCATCGACCCAGTGGGCGCCTGCGTGGGCGTCAAGGGCTCGCGTATCCACGGCATCGTGAAGGAGCTGCACAACGAGAACATCGATGTCATCAACTGGACCAACAACAAGCAGCTGCTGCTGCAGCGCGCCCTCTCTCCCGCAAAAATCTCCTCTATGGAGTTCAATGAGGCGACCAAGACAGTGAATGTGTATCTCAAGCCCTCCGAGGTCTCCGTGGCAATCGGCAAGGGCGGCTGCAACATCAAGCTTGCGGGTATGCTCATAGACTATCAGATCGAGGCCTACCGCGAGGCTGACGAGACCGAGTCCTCCGGCGTGGAGGAAGATGTGCTGCTGGAGGATTTCGGCGACGAAATCGACGGCTGGATCATCGAGGCCCTCAAGGGCATCGGGCTTGACACCGCCAAGAGCGTGCTGGCCCTCCCCGTGGAGGAGATCAGCCGCCGCGCCGACCTGGAAGACGAGACGGTGGAGGAGGTTCAGAAGATACTCCGGGCCGAGTTTGAATAATCGATAAAAACATAGGGGGATTAAAATGTCAAAGATAAGAGCAAATAAAGTAGTTAAGGATTTTAACATTTCTCTTGGGACTCTGGTGGAGTTTCTATCGAAGAAGGGTATTGAGATAGAGTCAAACCCCAGCGCTCAGCTCTCCGATGAGGCGTATGCCCTCGTGGAGAAGGAATTCGCAAAAGAGCACCAGCTCAAAGAGCAGTCCCGCAAGGTCGCCATCACCGTAAAGGAGATTACAGAGACTGCCCGCGCCAAGAGCGTGGAAGAGGAGCAGGAGGAGGTCCGCATCAAGACCAACATTCTGGACAGCGGCTATTTCTCTACCAAGCCGGCAGACGAAAAACCTGCCGCAGAGAAGCCCGCGCCCGCTGTAAAGGAGTCTCAGGCGCCCGGGCAGGAGCCGGAAGCAAAAGGCCCGGCCGAAGCCGATGCCCCTGCCGCAGAAAAGCAGCCTGCCGCACCCGGGCAGAGCGCTGCGCCGCAGACTTCGCAGCCCGCACAGGGCCCCGGTCTCAAGGTGCTCGGCACAATAGATCTCGACTCCCGCAACCGCCCGGTCAAGCATGCGCCATCCCCCGCAGAAAAGCCTCAACCGGTGCAGGAAGTCAAGTCGGAGCCCGAACAGAAATCAGGACAGGCCTTAGCTCCTGCGGCAGAGCAGAAAGAGGAACCCAAGGCCCCTGCCAAGCAGACTGTCGAGCATATAGAAACAACTGTGGCGCAGCTCAAAGGTCCCGTGGTTCTGGACAAGATAAACCTTGATGAAATCCGCTCCAGAAGCGGCAGCCCGCGCGACAAAAAGAAGAAGCGCGACCGCATCCACAACCAGACCACTAAGGTTGACATCAACAAGCCCGGCACATACGCCGCCGCAGGCGCCGCCACAGCTGACAAGAACCGCCGAGGCAAGAAGAACCAGAATGCAGCAGCCGACAAGTTTGTGAGGGCCGAGGCTGATGCCGAGGCCGTACAGCGTCAGATCAAGGAGACCTACGCCCGCCTCACCGAGAGCCGCAGCAAGACCAAGGGAAGCAAGCACCGCCGCGAGAAGCGTGAAATCTTCGAGCAGAAGCAGCAGGAAAATCTGCAGCAGGAGAGCTTGACAAGCAATGTTTTGAGAGTTACCGAGTTTGTTACGGTAAACGAGCTCGCCATAATGATGAACAACACCCCCGTGACCAAGGTCATAGAGGCCTGCATGAACCTGGGACAGATGGTTTCCATCAACCAGAGGCTCGAGGCGGACGTGCTGGTGCTGGTGGCCGAGGAGTTCGGCTATAAGATAGAGTTCACCACCGCCGACGAGCAGGAGGCGTTGGAGCAGGAGGCGGACCGTCCCGAGGACCTGGTGCCCAGACCCCCCATCATCACCGTGATGGGCCACGTGGACCACGGCAAGACCTCCCTGCTGGACTACATCCGCAAGTCCAACGTGATTGCGGGCGAGGCCGGCGGCATCACCCAGCACATCGGCGCCTACAATGTGGAGCTGCCCGACGGCCGCCGCATCACCTTCCTCGACACTCCGGGCCACGAGGCTTTCACCGCCATGCGTGCCCGTGGTGCCAAACTCACCGACATCGCCATAATCATCATCGCCGCCGACGATGCGGTGATGCCCCAGACTGTGGAGGCCATCAACCACGCGCAGGCTGCCGGGGTGCCGATGGTATTCGCGATAAACAAGATAGACAAGCCGGGCGCGAGCGGAGAAAAGATCCGCGAGCAGCTGGCCAATATGAACATTCTGGTGGAAGACTGGGGCGGCAAATACCAGTGCCAGGAGATCTCCGCCAAGAAGGGTATAAATGTGGACAAGCTGCTGGAGAAGGTGCTGCTTGAGGCTGATATGCTGGAGCTCAAGGCCAACCCCAACAAGCGCGCCGTGGGCAGCGTGGTGGAGTCCTCGCTCGACAAAGGGCGCGGCTATCTGGCCACCGTGCTGATTCAGGGCGGTACCCTGCACGTGGGCGACATTGTGCTGGCGGGCTGCTACACCGGCCGCGTGAAGGCGATGTTCAACGAGCGCGGGCAGAAAATCACCGAGGCGGGCCCCGCGACCCCCGTGTCGGTACTCGGCCTCAACGGCGCCCCCGCCGCAGGCGACACCATCAATGTCCTCGACGACGAGAAGGAAGCAAAGGAGATTGCCAACAAGCGCGAGCAGCTGCTCCGTATGCAGGGTCTGCGCTCTCAGCAGCACATCACCCTGGAGGAGATCGGCCGCCGCATAGCAATCGGCAACTTCAAGGAGCTCAACATAATCCTCAAGGCGGATGTGGACGGCTCCATCGAGGCTCTGGCCGACTCCCTCATCAAGCTCTCCACCGAGGAGGTCAAGGTCAATGTGATCCACAAGGCCGTGGGCGCGATTTCCGAGTCGGACGTGCTGCTGGCAGTGGCCTCCAACGCCATTATCATCGGCTTCCAGGTGCGCCCCAGCGCAGATGCACGCCGCCAGGCGGAGAAAGAGGGGATCGAAATCCGCCTCTATTCGGTAATCTACGACGCCATCAACGAGGTCAAAGATGGTATAGAGGGTATGCTTGCGCCGGAAGAGAAGGAGCAGATCACAGCCACTGCGGAGGTGCGCGAGACCTTCAAGATCTCCAAGGTCGGCACCATTGCCGGCTGTATGGTCAAGGAGGGCAAGCTGACCCGCACCGCCAAGGTGCGCGTGATCCGCGACGGAATCGTGGTTTACACGGGGCTGCTGGGTTCTCTCAAGCGCTTCAAGGACGATGTCAAGGAGGTTGCCGCCGGCTATGACTGCGGCATCAACATAGAGAATTTCAACGACATCAAGGTGGGCGACGTGATAGAGGCCTACACTATTGTGGAAATCAAGCGCACGCTATAGCGCGGCTCTGCGGCGCAGGTTGCGGCAGAGCGCCGTGCGCCAGTCCTCCCTTGCGATGCCCAATTCGCTGCGGATCAGGGAGCAGTCAAGATAAGAATATTTCGGACGGGTGGCCTTCTGCGGGTACTCGTCCGATTTTATTTCCCGCACGCGGCAGCCGAGGCCCGCCCCGCTCATGATGGCGGCGGCAAAGTCGCTCCAGCTGCAGGCCCCCTCGCCGCTGTAGTGGAATATCTCACCCCGCCGGTCTCCGATCCGGGGTAGGGCGGCCGCTATGGCTTGCGCAAGAGAGTCGGCGGCGGTGGGAGAGCCGATCTGGTCACAGACAACCCCCACTTCATCCCGGTCGCGCCCCAGGCGGAGCATCGTCTTCATAAAATTTCTGCCGAACGGGGAGTAGAGCCAGGAGGTGCGGACTATGATGCCGCGGCAGCCTGTGGCGCGCATCGCTCTCTCCCCGGAGAGTTTGCTTTGCCCGTAAACGCTCAGCGGGGCCGGAGAGTCGCTCTCGCGGTAGGGGGTGCGGCTGCGTCCGTCAAACACAAAGTCGGTGGAGATGTGCACCAGGGCGGCGCCGCATTCAAGGGCGGCTTCGGCAAGGTTGCGGACTCCGTCGGAGTTCACAGCAAAGCAGCGCTGTGCCTCGGCCTCGGCCCGCTCCACATCGGTGTAGGCGGCGCAGTTGATTATGGTGCCGACGCCTCTCTCCCTTGCAAACGCTTTCAGCGCCGCAGAGTCCAGAATGTCCAGCTCGTGCCCTGTGGAAAGAACATCAGCCTTTCCGGCAAGTTTCAGCTGCAGCTCCCGCCCCAGCTGTCCCCGGGCTCCGGCAATCCAAATAACACTCATAGATTGATATATTTCCGACAAAAATAGATATAAAAATCGGTCTTGGCATAATTCCGCCCTTTTATTATATCTTTGCAGTTTAAAAGCCTAAAAACGATATGGACTACAATACATACAGAGACAAGCTTATACTGCCCGAATACGGACGGCACGTGCAGAAGATGATAGAAAGGGCCAAGGGGATTGAAGACAGGCAGAAGCGTTCCGAGCAGATACAGGCCGTGGTTAACGTAATGGTGCTGCTGAACCCTTCTCTAAAGGAATTTCCCGACTACAAGCGCAAGCTTTGGGATCACGTATATGTGATTGCCGGCTACGATCTGGATATAGATTCGCCCTTTGGGGCGCCGCAGGCAGCCTCTGCCGCCAGCCGTCCGGAGCCGATTCCGGTGGAGAAGCGCCCCATCAAGGCCAGCTGCTACGGCCGCAACATAGAGAATATGATAGATCTGGTGTCCGGCATAGACGATGCCGCAGTCCGCACCGAGATGATCCGCAATCTGGCCCGCTATATGCGCCAGCAATATCTCATCTGGAACAAGGACACCGTGGCCGACGAGACCATACTCAAGGATATGGTGCGTTTGGCGGACGGCAAGATCACCATCCCGGAGGGGCTGGAGCTCGGCGCCGTGCACGGCGAATTCAACCGCCCCAGGCCCTTTGACGCGCGCTCCGCACAGCAGTTCGGCAAAAAGCGCGGCAAAAAGAAACACAAGAGCAACTTCTAACGCCCGCCGATGGCCAGCAAGAGAAAAAGAAAGAAGAAAGCCCGCGGCCCGCTTCTGAGCGAAGAGAGCAAAATAGCGATCCGCGTGCTGCTGGGATTACTGCTTATCGCCGCAACGGTGGTGGTGGCGGGTTCGCTGCTGTCGTATCTCTTCACCTGGAAGGCCGACTACAGCATCAAGACCGACCCCGACCTCTGGCGGGAATATGTCCAGGCCCAGAACATCTGCGGCAAGACCGGTTATTACATCGCCGACTTTCTGATAGCGCGGCTGTTCGGGCTCGGGGCCTACTGCGTCCCCGTGTTTTTGGCGGCGCTCACGGTGGCCTGCTTCCGCATACGCAGGGTGCGCCTGCTGAGAGCCTTCCTGCTCTCCCTGATGGGCTGCATCGTGGTGTCTCTTGCGGCATCATATGTCTGCGGCTACTTTGACGTGGCGATTCTCGCCACCGGGGCGGGCGGCTCCTACGGCTATTTCGCCAACAAGTTTCTTGTGGCCACCCTCGGCCCTTTAGGGGCGGGGCTGTGCAACGCTCTGCTGCTGTTGCTCTGGCTCATACTCTGCAGCCGCGGCGTGGCCCGCTCCATAGACAACTTCATAAGGCGCATCTTTACACGCAAGCCCAAGCCCAAGCCGGAACTTCCCGAAGACGGGGAGGCTGCCGGGCAGGATGATGATATTGTGGATCTGACGGGCGAAGACTTCCTGCAGGAAAATTCCGTTCCCCTGACGCTGGAGGAGGCCGCCGAAACCGGATCTTCGGATTCGGAGACAGAGTCGGCCAAGACAGCTGCGGACGAGACCATAGAGCTTGTGGATGACGGAGCCCCGGCCTCTTCGGATGTCAAGATAACTGTGGAGAGCGGCGGCTACGATCCGCACGCAAATATGGAGGAGGATGAGATGTCGCATCTCTACAACCCCCGTCTGGATCTCTCCAGCTACAACTTCCCCACCGTGGCGCTGCTCGACGACTACAAAGACAAGTGGTACGACATATCTCTGGACGAGATGGAGCGCAACAAGAACCGCATCGTCCACACCCTTGGCAGCTATAAGATCAGGGTGGACAGTATCTCTGCCAAGAAAGGGCCCACCGTGACCCTCTACAAGATCCGTCTGGCCGAGGGGACCCGCATAGCGCAGGTCAAGCGGCTGGAAGAGGATATCGCTATGTCACTGGGGGCAAAGGGGGTGCGCGTGCTGGTGCTGGAGGCTGCCATCGGCATTGAGGTGGCCAATGAAAAGCCCAGCGTGGTGCCGCTCAAGATGGTGCTCAACTCTCCGCAGTACCGCGAAAAGAGTCCCAAGATGGAGCTTCCGGTGGCGCTTGGCATCACGGTGACCAACGAACCGTTCTTCCTGGATCTGGCCAAGATGCCCCACTTGCTGGTGGCCGGCGCCACAGGTATGGGTAAGTCGGTGGGCCTCAACGCGATTGTGGCCTCGCTGCTCTATGCCAAGCACCCCGCCGAGATGAAGTTTGTGATGGTCGATCCCAAAAAGGTAGAACTGGACTTCTACAGCGCGCTGGAGAAGCATTTTCTGGCGGTGCTGCCCGATGCGGACGAGGTCATCATCACCGACACCACCAAGGTGGTGCACACGCTGCGCTCGCTCTGCACCGAGATGGATGCGCGCTACGACCTGCTGCGCGACGGCGGGGTGCGCAAAATCACCGAATATAACGAGAAGTTTCTCGCCCGCAGGCTCAATCCCCTCAAGGGGCACAAGTTCCTCCCCTACATAGTGGTGGTGATAGATGAGTTCGCCGATCTGCTGATGACCGCCGGACGCGAGATAGAGGAGCCGATCGGCCGTCTGGCGCAGAAGGCCCGCGCTGTGGGCATCCACCTGGTAATAGCCACCCAGAGACCTACGACCGATGTCATCACCGGCACCATCAAGGCCAACTTCAACTCCCGCATTGCCTTCAAGGTCAATTCGGGCGTGGACAGCAAGACCATAATCGATGCTTCCGGGGCGCAACGTCTCATCGGCCGCGGCGATATGTTGGTGCTCTATCCCGGGCAGGATCTGGTGCGCGTGCAGTGCGCTATGATCGACACCCCCGAAATCGAGAGCATCACCAAGTTCATCGGCGGCCAGCGGGGCTACAGTCACCCCTTCTGGCTCCCCGAGTATCACGAAGAGAGCGAGGGTGCGGGCAAGGAGGTGAATCTGACCCGTCGCGATGCGCTGTTTGAGGAGGCGGCCAAAATGCTTGTGCAGATGCAGATGGGTTCGACTTCTATGCTGCAGCGCAAGTTCGAGATCGGATACAACCGTGCCGGCAAGATTATGGACCAGATGGAGGCGGCCGGCATTGTGGGGCCTGCAAACGGCAGCAAGAGCCGCGATGTGCTTGTGAGCGATTTTGACACGCTGGACCGCATACTCGCTTCGCTTGACCACCAATAGGGCGTTTGGCACCCGATTTGCCATCAGCAACCGTTATGAAAAAGATTCTGACAATATTTCTGCTCTGCACCGCCGCCATCGGACTGCGTGCGCAAAGCAGTGCCGCGACCCTCTGGGGCGAACTTAAGAAACAGGAGACACTCTCTATGGACTTTTCCCTGAAAGGGGTGGACAAAGATGGGGTGGTGGTGAGCGATGAGACCGGCAAGGCATATCTGCAGGGTGACTGCTACCGCATAGAGTGCGGCGATATGCTCATCTGCTGCGACGGAGTCTCGATGTGGCTCTACAATACCTCAAGCGAGGAGCTGGTGATAGACGTTGACGGGGCGCTCCCCTTTATGAACGCCACCGATGTCAAGCGTGACCAGAAGGGCAACATCAACGCCACCTACACCGCCGACGACGTCATATTCAAGGTCAAAGTCTCCGGCATCAAGAATCCCGGGCAGAAATACAGCGGCTACTTCTTCAAAATAGACGAGTCTGCCCTGCCGGAAGAGGTCATAGTCACCGACCTGCGCGACTGACGCCGCACCCGGCGGCCGCAAAGTAAAACGCGAAGAGCCCTTCCCGCCCTTCGCGTTTTTTTTTGTTAAAGGTGGGACGGCGCTATTTGATGAACGTCTGCATCTGGGGCACTTTGCGGCGGGCGGCCTCGAACAGCGCCCACTGGTTGCGGGTGCGCACCAGATTGTGCTCCGGATACTTGATCTTGTAGTAAGTGTCGCCGTTGATGTAGTCTGAAAAGAAGCGCACCGCCTGCATATATGGGAACAGGCAGGCGGCAAAGGGGAGGTTCTCCTTCTCTACGGGGGTCAGGAAGGTCGCCCCCTCCAGATAACCCTTGGCGAACGCCTCGAAAATGTCCATCCTGAAATCGACCTTCTCCCAGGCGGGGTCATCCTCGGGCAGGGTATTGGCAGCCGTGCGCAGGAAGTCGCCGAAATCGGAGAAGACGAAGGAGGGCATCAGGGTGTCCAGGTCAATCACGCACAGGATGTTGCCGCCGGCGTCGAACATCATATTGTTGACTTTGGTGTCGCAGTGGCAGATGCGCTTTGGCAGCAGTCCGGCGCGGTACATCCGCTCGGCCTTGCACATCTCATCTTCAAAGGGTAGGATTTTGGAGAGAATCTCCTTGACCTCGCTGCTGGCCATACGGCCGGCGCGGTCGGCCTCCACCGCCTCGTGCAGCTGGCGGGCGCGCAACTCCATATTGTGGAAGTCGGGGATGGTCTCGCCCAAAGTGTCGGGGATGTCGGCGAGCATCGCCTCAAAATTGCCGAACGCCTTGCCGGCGAAGTAGGAATATTCGGGGTTCACCGTCTCGTAGGTGTAGGCATCCTTTATGAAAATGGAGACGCGCCAGTATTCCTTGCCGTCGGTCCAGTAGCTCTTGCCGGTCTCCGGGCAGGGGAGAAAGGTGAGCACCTTGCGGTTGATGTCAGGATCGCCCGCTATCTTGCGGCGGATGTGGGCGGTGGCGCAGTCGATGTTGTGCTGCAGCAGATCCACGTCCTTGAAGATGGAATTGTTGATGCGCTGCAGTACATAGTCGTTGCTGCCGTCGGTCTTCACCAGAAGGGTGTCGTTTATGAGTCCGTTGCCCAGCGGCTTTATTTCCAGAATGTTGCCGTTTATGGCAAAACGGCTTGCTATCTCTCTTTCTTTCATATGAGTGATCAGTTTATCTCTTTGTCTGCCTTGAATACATCGCGGATAGAGGGGTAGGCCCCCTTGAGCAGCTCTTGAAGCTGCGCATCGCAGCACCAGCGGGCCGTCTCTATGTCTTCTTCGCGCTGCACCCTGACTTCGTCGTGGGCGGTGAGGGTCATCCTGAACCAGTGGGATTCCTTGAGCACGAAGTCCTCTGCGTCGCGGTAGGTGTGATAGGTGGTGCAGATGGGTTTTCCCAGGGCAAGGTGCTGCAGCCCCGTCTCTTCCTGCACTTCGCGCAGGGCGCACTGCTCCAGTGTCTCGCCCTCTTCCAGGTGCCCCTTGGGCATATCCCACGCCCCACGGCGCCAGAAGAGCAGCGCACGGCCTGCGGCGTTGCGCACAAGAGCGCCGGCGGCCACATCCACTCTCAGCTGCGATGTGATGGCCCTGAAGGCGGCCTGCATATCATCCGCCTCTATTTCCAGATGTTCGGGCGCCGCCTCAAAAGCGAAGCGCTGCGCAAGGGTCGCCAGCTCTCCCGCATCTGTCTCTTTGATGCGTAGGGCGCCGCCGGGCTCCGTTGCAGGGGAGAGTGGCGGGATTATTGCAATGCTGCGACCGTTAAAGTAGATTTTAATCATTTGGCAAATTTATCCAAAAAATCTAATTTTGGAACGCTAATAAAAGACGTGTATGATCAATATCGAGAAGCAGGTTGCCGAGTACCTGCTGGAAATCGGCGCCGTGAAGTTGCGCCCCGAAGAGCCCTTCACCTGGGCTTCAGGGTGGAAGTCACCCATCTATTGCGACAACCGCAAGATCCTCTCTTATCCCGAGATCCGCAACAAGGTCTGTGACTTTGTGGTGGAGACCATCGGCGAGCATTTCAAAAATGTGGATGTGATTGCCGGCGTGGCCACAGGGGCCATCGCGATGGGTGCGCTGGTTGCCGACCGTATGAATAAGCCTTTGATTTACATCCGTCCCAAGCCCAAGGATCACGGGATGGGCAATCAGATAGAGGGCGAATGCGGGCGGGGCGACCGCGTGGTTGTGGTTGAGGATCTCATCTCCACCGGCGGCAGCAGCCTCAGCGCGGCGGCGGCCGTTTCTGCGGCAGGCTGCATCGTGGAGGGGATGGTGGCCATCTTCTCCTACAATTTCCCCACCGCACGCCGTTCTTTCGAAAATACGAGCATGGAACTCTACACCCTCTCAAACTACGATTCCCTCATAGAGGTCGCAAGAGAGAAGAAGCTCATAAGCGAATCTGACATAGAGGTGCTGCGCGACTGGCGCTTCCACCCCGAAACCTGGGGCAAATAGCACTATGGCAGATACTTTATTGACGAGCAAGACGGTGCTGGTGGACCGCCAGCCGGTCGTGCTCTACAGTTCTCTCGAGGATCTCGGCGCCCTGGTGGCAAATCTGCCCGAAGACAAACGGCGGTCGATAAGCGCCACCGCAGACACCATCAGCGCCAGCGTGCAGGGATTCAATCTGGGCGTGCGCGTGGCCGACCGCACCCCTTTCAGCAGCGTCACCTTCCGCCAGATAGACGGCAGCCCGGTGGAGTTTTCCCTCAAGGCTGTCTTTGACAGCGTGGACGATCCCTCAAATCCCGATGCCGACTGCAAGACCAACTTCCACATCGAGCTGGCGGCCCAGCTGGGCGGGATGCTCAAGATGATGCTTGGAGGCAAGCTCCAGAAGGCGCTGGACGGCATAGCGCAGATGATTGCCGATGCAGCCTCGGGCCGCGATGTGAACCTCCCGGCAGAAGATTATCTGAAATAGTGAGCCGATTTCCAAAAGAATTTATAGAAAATACCTCGGCGGCCCTTGGCGGGGCTGCCGAGATTGTTATAGACGCCCTTGAATCGGGCGAAAGCGTCACCGCAGTGCGCGCAAACCCCGCAAAGATGCCCATAGAGGCACTTGAGGGGCGCTTTGAGGCTGCCGACGGCCGCGTACCCTGGCGCGGCGACGCCCTGTTTCTCTCTGCCCGCCCCCAGTTCCCGCTGGATCCCGCGCTGCACGCCGGGGCCTACTATGTGCAGGACCCATCGGCGATGTTTGCCGGGTGCGTGGCCTCGGCCGCGATGCGCTCAGTCGGCACCGCGGCCCCACGCGTGCTGGATCTGTGCGCTGCCCCCGGGGGCAAGACCACCTGTATCGCCGCCTCGCTTGGAGGCGGACTGCTGGTGGCCAACGAGGTCATAAGCTCCCGCGCCACCGTTTTGGCAGAGAATGTCTCAAAGTGGGGCAATCCAAATGTGGTGGTCTGCGGCAATGACCCGGCTCATTTCGCCTCGCTGCCGGGCTGGTTCGACGTGATTGTGACCGATGTCCCCTGCTCCGGCGAGGGGATGTTCCGCAAGGAGCCGCAGGCGGTGGAGCAGTGGTCGCAGGAGAATGTCCGCCTGTGTGAGGCCCGCTCCCGCCGCATAGTGGCCGATGTGTGGCCCGCGCTGCGCGAAGGGGGCTTTCTGGTATATTCCACCTGCACCTTCAACTCTTTTGAAAATGACGGGAATGCCGCCTGGATTGCGGAGAATCTCGGGGCGGAGATTGTCCATATCGGGACATTCGATGAGACTCTTGCGGCGCAAACAGCCGCGGCGGGAAACATTGCAACCCGATGCGGCGTGCAGCTGGCTCCCGGCATAACTCGCGGAGAAGGGCAGTATGTGGCGCTGCTGCGAAAGACGGCCGCCGCCCCCGCGATGCGACTTAAAGCCGCGCCGCCACTAAAAAAAGCCACCTGCGAATGGCTGCGCCCAGGATACGCGTGCTCTTGGGTAGAGTGTGGTGCCGGAGCGATGCTAAAGGCTTACCCGGAGGCTCTGATCTATGACATACGCACTGTGGAGGAGAATCTGCGCACGCTGCGCTCCGGCGTGGCAGTGGCTCTTGTCAAGGGGCGCGACCGCATTCCGCAGCCCGACCTGGCGCTCAGCCCGGCGCTTTCTCCGGAGGCCTTCCCAGAAGTGGAACTTTCTCGCGAGCAGGCGCTGCAGTATCTGCGCCTCCAGCCGCTGGCGCTGCCCGATGCCCCGGAGGGATTTCTGAAAGTATGCAGCGAGGGTTTGCCGCTGGGCTTTGTGAAAAATCTGGGGCGGCGGGCCAACAACCTGTTTCCCCGGGCCTGGCGCCTGCGGATGTAAAAACGGCCCCCGCTTTTGGCGGAGGCCGTTTTCCTGCTTTAAAACAATGCCTATTTCATAAGCAGATAGTGCGGGCCGAAGCGCTCGAAGGCTGCTCGGTCCAGCTCCTCGCGGTGGTCGGGGTGCGCCACGCTGATGATGGCCTTGGCCCTCTCCTGCAGCGATTTGCCATAGAGGTTCACTGCGCCGTATTCGGTCACAAGCCAGTGGATGTGGGCGCGGGTGGTCACGACGCCCGCCCCGAGAGTCAGGGTGGGGGCGATTTTGCTGATTCCCTTGTTGGTTATGGAAGGCATCGCGATGATGGCCTTGCCCCCCTTGCTCAGCGAAGCGCCGTAGGTGAAGTCTATCTGGCCGCCGAAGCCGCTGTAGAACTTGGTGCCGAGGCTGTCGGCGCACACCTGGCCGGTGATGTCCACCTGCAGGGCGGAGTTGATCGCGGTCATTTTGGGGTTCTGCGAGATTATGGCGGGGTCGTTGGTGTAGCCGACATCCATCATAGAAACCATAGGGTTGTCGTCTATAAAGTCATAGACCTGCTGGCTGCCCATCAGAAAGGTGGAGACCATCTTGCCGGGGTCGGTGACCTTGTTGGCGCCGGTGATCACGCCCTTTTCCACCAGCGGCAGCACGCCGTCGGCAAACATCTCGGTGTGGATGCCGAGGTCTTTGTGGCCGCCCAGCTGCGCCAGCACGGCATTGGGAATGGCGCCGATGCCCATCTGCAGGCAGGCACCGTCTTCTATGAGAGCCGCGCAGTTCTTTCCGATCTTGGTCTCGGTTTCGTTGGGCTGGGTAAAGGTGGCGGGCTGCAGCGGGGTGTTGTCCTCCACAAAGAGGTCAATCTTGCTCAGCGGGATAATTGCCTGGCCCCAGCTGCGGGGAACGTGTCTGTTTACCACTGCAATCACGATTTTGGCGCATTCGATGGCTGCCAGGGTAGCGTCCACGCTGGTGCCCAGCGAAACGAATCCGTGCTTGTCGGGGGGGCAGACCTGAATCATCGCCACATCGCAGGGGAGGGCGCCGCAGCGGTAGAGCTTCTGGGTCTCGCTCAGATGCACCGGAATATAGTCGGCATAGCCGGCCTGCACCCCTTTGCGCACGTTGGCCCCTACAAAAAAGGCCTGATGGAAGAATATGCCGTTGTATTTCTCGTCGGTATAGGGGGCGGGCCCTTCCGTGTGGAGGTGGTGGATGTGGACATCCTTCAATTCACCCGCGTCGCCCCGGCGGCAGAGGGCCTGTATAAGCACCTGAGGGGCGCTTGCAACGGAACTGAAGTGGATGTGGTCGCCGCTCTTGACAACCTTCACCGCCTCGTCCGCGCTGATAAACTTGATTGTGTGGTTCATCTATTTTTATGGGATTTGATTAATTTTGCTCGCTAATATACAAAAATACTATGAACCGCGAAAAACAACTGGCCGCCTTCGAGCGACTCCTGGATGTGATGGACACCTTGAGGGAAAAGTGCCCGTGGGACCACAAACAGACGATAGACACCCTGCGCCCCAACACCATAGAGGAGGTTTACGAACTCTCCGACGCCATTATGAACCACGATATGAAGAATATCTGCAAAGAGCTTGGCGACGTGCTGCTGCACATAGTCTTCTATGCCAAAATCGGCAGCGAACAGGGGCAGTTTGACATAGCCGATGTCTGCAACCAGCTTTGCGACAAGCTGATATTCCGCCACCCGCACGTCTATCCCCCAAAGGACGACGGCTCGCAGCTGGCAAAGGACTCTTCGCACGCCGAGAATGCCGACCAGGTGATCAAGAATTGGGAGCAGCTCAAGCAGACGGAAAAGGACGGCAACAAGACGGTGCTCTCCGGTGTCCCGGACAGCCTGCCGCCGCTGATCCGCGCCTACCGTATGCAGGACAAGGCGCGTGCAGTGGGTTTTGACTGGGAAAAACGCGAGGATGTCTGGGACAAGGTCTCCGAAGAGATGGGCGAGTTCAGGGAGGCTCTCTCCGCCGCAGGAGATGCACCCACCCCCGAGATGACCGACGAGCTGGGCGATATGCTCTTCTCCATAATCAATGCTTCGCGCCTCTACAAGCTCAATCCCGACACGGCGCTTGAGTCCACCTGCCGCAAGTTCCGCGACCGCTTCACATTTGTGGAGATGAAGGCACGCGAGGCGGGGCGCGACATCCGGGACCTGACCCTCGCCGAGATGGACGCCCTTTGGGACGAGGCCAAGAAAAGCCGGTAGCCGATGGTGCGCGATTGGCAACGGCGCACCGCCCTGCTTATGGGCGAGGAGCGCCTGGAGCATCTGGACAGCTGCACGGTGGCCGTGGTGGGAGTCGGCGGAGTGGGGGCCTACGCGGCGGAGATGATAGCCCGCGCCGGAGTGGGGCACCTCGTGCTGCTGGATTGCGACATAGTCTCCCAGAGCGACAAGAACCGCCAGCTGCCCGCCCTCGATTCCAATATGGGGCGGCGCAAAGTCGAGGTGGTGCGCGACCGCATTCTGGACATAAACCCCGAGGCAGACGTGCTTCTGATTGCCGAATATCTCACAGAGGATAACATTGCGCCGCTGCTGGACAGCTTAAGTATAGACTATCTGGTGGACGCCATAGACACTCTCGCCCCCAAACTGGCGCTGATAGAGTACTGCGTCAAGGGCGGCATCCCTCACGTGAGCTCGATGGGGAGCGGGGCCAAGTGGGATGCCACCAAGGTCCGCCTGGTGGATCTCTCCAAATCGTACAACTGCCCGCTGGCCTTCATAGTGCGCAAAAAGCTGCGCAAAAAGGGAATCACAAAGGGATTCAAGGTGGTTTTCAGCGAAGAACTGCCCGACAGGAATGCGATAGTGGAGGATGCGGGGCGCAATAAAAAGTCGCAGGTGGGCACCATTTCCTATATGCCCGCCGTGTTCGGCTGCGTATGTGCCCAGGCGGCAATTGCGCATTTGACTCAAAATGACTAATTTTGCCGTCCGCTTTTAAAAATCGGACAAAAACAGAAAGATATACAATGGCAGAAAACAAATTGCTCGAAAAACTCGAAGACCTCAAAGACAAGTTCGCGACCCTGCAGCAGCAGATTTCCGACCCCGAGCTGATAAGCGATATGAAGCGCTATGTACAGCTCAACAAGGAATACAAAGAGCTGGAACCCATAATCGCAGCAGGTGCCGAATACCGCCGTCAGGTGGAGAGTCTGGAGATAGCCAAGGATATTCTGCAGAGCGAGAAAGACCCCGACCTGCGCGAGATGGCAAAGGCCGAGGCGGCCGAGATAGAGGAGAAGCTCCCGCAGATGGAGGAGGAGATAAAGCTGCTGTTGATACCTGCCGACCCCGAAGATGACAAGAATGCCATTCTGGAGATCCGAGGCGGCACGGGGGGCGACGAGGCTGCCATATTTGCCGGCGACCTTTTCAGGATGTACTCCAAGTATTGCGAGAAGAAGGGGTGGAAACTCGAGGTCAACAACTCCAACGAAGGGGTTATGGGTGGTTTCAAAGAGATTGTGTGCAAGATTTCAGGGGAGAAGGTCTATGGAACCCTCAAATACGAGAGCGGCGTGCACCGCGTGCAGCGTGTGCCGCAGACCGAGACCCAGGGGCGCGTGCACACTTCGGCCGCGTCGGTGGCCGTGCTGCCGGAGGCGGAGGAGTTTGACGTGGAGCTCAATATGAACGATGTGCGCAAGGATACCTACTGCGCATCGGGCCCCGGCGGACAGTGCGTTAACACCACCTATTCGGCTGTGCGCCTGACCCACATCCCCACCGGACTGGTAGTGCAGTGCCAAGACCAGAAATCGCAGATAAAGAACTTTGAAAAGGCTCTGGAAGAGTTGCGCACCCGTCTCTACAACTTTGAGTATCAGAAATATCTGAGCGAAATTTCTGCAAAGCGCAAGACGCTGGTCTCCACCGGCGACCGCTCCGCAAAAATCCGCACTTACAACTACCCCCAGTCGCGCGTCACCGACCATCGCATCGGCTACACCATGTACAACCTGCCGGTGTTTATGGACGGAGAAATCCAGGAGCTGATAGACCAGCTGCAGATTGCAGAGAACGCCGAGCGGCTCAAGGCTGCGGGAGAAGAGCAGTAGCGGGCTGTTTGTGGCGCTAACGGCGCTCCACCGGCTGCAGGTCAAAATCTTCCATAAGCATCTCCAGACCCTGAATGGTGTCGGAGAAAAAGTACTGCATCAAGTAAGAGGTATTCATATCCGTTATTTTTTTATGATGCAAAGATATCCCGCTATGTGGGTCAAATTTTTACGCACATATAAAACAACCTCTATTTTTCTGCAGATTATTCAGGCAGGGAGATTACCGGAGTGTCCTCTATGAATTCGGGGATCGCCTTTTTGCCCGTCACGCCCAGGGCTTTCACCTGCCTGGCGGAGGTAAGTATGCTCTGCCCGCGCTCGCTGAGCTTGGATGCGCCGGCGTTGTATGCCTTCTGCATCTCCTCAAGTTTTTTGCCGATTGTGACATATTGGGCGGCGAATTCCCCCACGCGGTCCATCATGCGGCCGGCCGCCTCTATTATCTTTTCCTGATTCTGCGCCTGGGTTACGTTGCGCCATCCTATCTGAATCATCCGCAGGAAGGGGAGGATGGTCTCCTGGCTGGTGATGAGCACCTTCTTGTTGTAGGCGTCGCGCCAGAGGGAGGGTTCGTCGTCAAGGGCCAGCTGCAGCGCGCCGCTGTTGGGAACGAACATTATCACGAAGTCGGCAGCCGAATTTTTGAGATAGCTGCTGTAGTCCTTTGAGTTGAGGTTCTTGTACTGGCCGCGGATCGATTCCAGGTTGCGGCGGCGGGCATCGGCCATAGCGTTGGCATCGCCTTCCCGCTCGGCGGCTATGTAGTCGGCAAATGCCGACAGCGATACCTTGCAGTCCACTATTATGTCCTGATTGTTGGAACCCTTATCGTCGGGGAAGTGCAGCACATAGTCGGGGCGCATCTTCTTGTCGGAATCATCGTTGCGGATTATCTTGCCGTCAGCGTCGCGGATGGTGTCCTCTTTGTCAAAGTCGCGCCCCTGCACAAATCCCTCGCCGGTGAGGATGTTGAGCAGGATTGTCTCGCCCCAGATTCCCTGTAACTTGTTGCCGCCGCGCATCGCACGCGAGAGATCTTCTGCCTTCTCGCCTATGTTGCGGCTCTGGCTCTCCAGCAGTTTTACGGCGTTGTCGAACTGCGCCTTGAGGCTGGTGCCGGTCTCGGTCTGCGTCTTTTTGTTGGCCTCGAAGGCCTCTTTCATCGCGGCGATGTCTTTGCCCAGATTGCCGGAGATGTTCTCGAAAGTCTCCTTTGCCTTGGCACTGAGCTGCTCTTCCCGCTGGCGCAGCAGCTCTTCGGTGCGGGCGGCAAGCTCGCTCTTGAGGCTCTCTGCCTGAGACTTGAGGCTCTCGGCGTGGGCGGCGCGCAAATCCTGCAGATTCTTCTGATAGCCGCGCTCCAGGGCGGCGAGGGTCTCGTCTTTGCTGCGCAGAGCCTGCTCCGAGGCCACCTTGAGGCTCTCGAGGGCGGCCTCCTTGAGCTGCAGCTGCCCCCGCAGTTCGGCAGCTGCCCGCTCCGATTCAAGCCTTTGTGCAGACAGTTCGCCGTCTGCGCGGCTTTTCTGCGCAGCTATCTTCCCCCTGCATACCAGCAGGGTCGCAAGTGCTGCAAGAGAGGCCGCAGCGGCTGCGGCCGCAATAAGTGCGAGAGTCGTTGTCATTTTGATTTGCGGCGTATCTTTTTGCGGAAGTCACTTGCCAGAGCATCGGAGGCCTCGCGCCAGCTGTAGCGCACAGATAGAACTTCCAGAATTATGCAAACCAGCGGCATCAGGGCCGATATCGTGAAGGTGTACGCCCCCTTGAGCGAGAAAAACATCACCGCCAGCCACACCTGAAAGCCCGCCTGGGCGAGCATTGCTATCACCGCGATGCGTATCTGCAGGATATACTGCATTCTGTAGCAGATGGCGGCCACAAGCAGCGCAAAGCATACGAAGGCGAGTATGATGAAGGGGAGATACTCTGTGTAGCGGAAGCTGTAGCGCGCCCCATCGGCATCAATTGCAAAGCACATATCGCTCCACAGGAGCGAAAGCATCAGAAAGGCGGAAATCCCGAGCAGAACATTCTGCATCCTGGGCCAGGTGAGAATCATATTGATTGATAAAACGATTTTGACAAAAGTACTAAAAAAATTACTTTCGCGAAGTTGATATGCTCCCAAGGCCGTGGATAAACTGCAATACATAATCGAGCTCTATGGCGACGGCGACCCCACTGTTGCGGCGGCCGTGGACAGCTATTTTGAGCGGGGCGGGGAAGAGGCTCTGCGCGATCTGCGCGCCGCATTCCAAAGCGAGCTGCTGCCTGCGCGCAAACACAAGCTGCGCTCTATGATAGAGCGCTACAGCAGAAAGAGCGTGCTTTCCGCCTTGAAGCGGACTGCACAGCGCTGCACCGGTGGCGAAGAGTGCGACCTCACCGAGTCGGGTTATCTGCTGTGCGCCCTGTTTGACCCCACTCTGAGCCGCGAGGAGTATATGGAGGCTGTGATGCCGCTGATAATCGCCGTGATTTCCGAAATCTCGGAGAGCAAGACCGGCCCCGAAAACATCTCACTGCTCAACCACATATTCTACCGCCGGATTGGCTACTCGGCCGCCGGTGCCTTTGACATCACTTTGGAGAACACCCTGCTGATGAATGTCATCCGCAGCAAGAAGGGGAGTCCGTTCGCCCTCGCACTGCTTTATTTCATAGTGGCGCAGGGGGCGGGGCTGCCTGTGTATCCGCTATGCTTCACCGGCGGATTCATCCCCGTGTATGAGGAGCGGGGCAAGGTCCTCTTCAACATCAACGTGTTTCACGAGGGGGAGATTTTCGTAGAGAACAACATCTCAGATATGGTCAGCAAGCAGGCATCTTCGCTGGGAGTGAACGTGGACATAGGCAAGGCAACCGTGCGCAAGGACCACTCCATTCTGGTGCAGTATCTCGAATTTCTGCAGGTGCTCTGCACTGCCGCCACCGACCCCGGAAGGCAGCATACGATCGAGGATGCCATAGAGGCGCTCGGGAGCAGGCGGTTTTTGAGTGTCGAATCGGACGAAGAAGATTGGTAGAGACCACTCGACAGGGGCTATTTAGCCGCGCTGTCGCTGCAGTATTTCTTTATCACGCCGTAGGCATCGCTTATGCCCAGCTCGCCCGCCTTGCTGATGTCCATACACCCTTTCTCCTTGTCTTTAAGGAAAATGAGCACCAGGCCGCGGTTGTAGTAGGCTTCGCCAATGTAGGGGAAAAGCTCCAGCGCCTTGCTGTAGTTTGACACTGCGGCCGGCAAGTCGTCGGAGAGGGCGTAGAGATTGCCCAGATTATAATATGTGTATGGGAAGTCGGGGGCCAGACGGGCTCCGGAGAGCATATCGTCTATCGCCGCGCTGTAATCATAGCGGGTGTCGCTGCGCTCCTTAACCACCGTCTTGGTGGTGTTGCCGGTGTTGTCTATGGTGAGGGTCTGCACGCTGTTCTCCATACTGGCTATGAACTCGGTCATTTCTGCCTGCAGAGCCCCCCGGTTGAGGTAGAGGAATGGATTGCCGGGATCCAGGTCGATTGCGGCGCTGTAGCTGTTCTGCGCGTTGTTGAACTGGTTGGTGCGTGTCTCCAGCATACCTTTGGCAAACTGCAGGTACTCGTCGCCGCCCCCTTTTCGGATGCTCTCCCGCACCCTGTCGAGCGCGGCTGCGGCGTCGGGGTCGGCCTCCGCTTTCTGCGCCCTGAAGGCGGTCTTCACCGGCAGGGCGGTCAGAAAGTTGTCCAGTTTGGCATACATCAGCTCGCCGCCGATTGTAGAGATGTCTTTCTGCTCAGCTGCCCCGGAGGCGGGGACAAACTGGAACAGCGGCTTGAGCTTGACATCCACCTCGCGGTACTGCAGCAGCTCGTTGTCAAAATTCTTTTGGGCGAAGTCGGCGTCAAAGGCCAGCAGCGCGCTGTAGGCGCGGGAGGTGTCGGCAAAGGCCTCGTATCCCTCGTCGGTGGCGGTTTTGCGCTGATATTCGCGCACCTTCTGCTGCGCAGTCTCCCAGTCGGCCTTGGATTCGCGCAGCCTGCCCAGCATCCCTTTTGCGTAAGAGCGGTTCATATAGGCCTTGGCAAAGTCGGGATAGAGTTCTATGGCGCGGTCGTAGTCGCTGATGGCCCGGGCATATTTGCCCTGTTCCATAAGCACCGCCGCGCGGTTGAAGTAGGCCAGTACATTATCCCGGTTGATGTTGAGCACCCGGTCAAGGTCGTCCACCGCCTTGTCCAGCTCCCCGGCCTGCGCGTATATCAGCGCCCGGTTGTAGAGGGTCAGGGCGTTGCCCGGTTCCAGCTCCAGCACCTTGTCCAGGTCGGCGACGGCTCCCGTCCAGTCGTTTTTGCCGTGCCGGATTATGGCGCGGTTGAAGTAGGCCAGAGTATTGGTGGAATCCAGCGCCAGGGCCCTGTCCAGGTCGGCGACGGCATTGTCGTTGTCATTCTTGAGGGCGTAGAGGCGGGAGCGGCGCACAAACCCTTCCGGGTCCAGGCTGTTGAGCTCTATGGCCTTGTTGTAGTCGGCGAAGGCTTTTGTGGTGTCTCCCAGAAATAGATACGACGCGCCCCGGTTGAGGTAGGCGCTGCTCTCATCGGGATCGCGGCGTATAAAGCTGTTGAAGTCCTGCACCGCCTTGTCGAACTGCTGCGAGAGAAAGTAGGTCACCCCGCGGCTGAAGTAGAGTCCGGCGTTGCCGGGACGCAGATCCACCGCCTCCTGCAGATCTTCCAGCGCCTCTTCGTAGCGCCCCAGCCGGCTGCGGGTGATGGCGCGGTAGTGGTAGGCGTAGGTGTAGAGGGGGTTGCGCTTCAGGCTCAGGTCAAAGTCACGCTCGGCACCTCCCAGGTCCCCCAGGTTGTACTTGGCTATTCCCCGGAAAAAGTAGGCCTCCGGCCCCACGGTGTCGATGCGGGCGAGGATGTTGAAGTTTTCTATCGCGAGGGAATATTTGCCGTCGGAAAGAGCCTGGCGGCCGGCGTAGTAGAAGTGCGAAGGGTCATACTGCCCCCGCAGGAGAGATGTGCCTGAGACAGTCAGCAGCAGTATGACAAACAGACGTTTCACTATCGGATGCGCAGTGACTCTCCTATGCGCAGGGTTTTGGTGGATTTGATGCCGTTGAGCTTGCAGAGCTTGCTCACGGTGGTGCCGTTTCGGCTGGCGATTTTGCTCAGAGTGTCGCCGCGGCGCACCTTGTAATATTTTGCCTGGCTGGCCGCTACCGACTCCTCGTCGCTCATCCCCTGGTGGGAATAGACGCTGAAGTAGTCTTTGCGCACGGTGAACGCCGGATCGCGCAGCGCGCCTTTTTCAAAGTCGATGATGCGCTCCGGGTCAAAGGTACGCCCCTTGTAGCGCGCCTCGAAGTGCAGGTGGGGGCCGGTGCTGCGGCCGGTGCTGCCTCCCAGCCCTATGACGTCGCCCGCCTTGACGCTCTCCTCTGCTTTCACGAAACGCTTGGAGAGGTGGCCGTAGTAGGTCTCGAGGCCGTTGGAGTGGCGGATCACTATCAGATTGCCGTAGCCTCCCGTCTTGCTGCCGGAGGAGAAACGCACCACGCCGTCAAAGGCGGCCTTCACGCTGTCGCCCGTGTGGAGCGGGATGTCGGTGCCGTAGTGGGGGCGCGAGCGGCGCATCTTGTAGCCTGAATAGACCTTGCCGGTGGCGGGGGCGCAGAAAAAGTGGGTGCTGTCCACCAGCTGCAGCTCCATTTCCGATTCGAAGGCCTCCTTGGGGTAGTCCTTGTAGGCGTGCAGCGACTCGGTGTCCCACCATTTGTCGTAAATCTGTGTGGAGTCGATGCCGGGGCGCATATGGCGCAGGTATTCCCAGGTCTGATTGTCAAAAATCACTATGTCCACATATTTGTCGGCGGTGGGAACGGTGTCTATGGCGTTTTTGATTTCTGACGGGCAGCGGGGGATTATGTATGGCTCTATTTGGTATGTATAGCCCTCCAGCTGCGCGGATGCGGAAAATGCGATGCAGAGCAGCGGCAATACCGAGAGCAGACGTTTTATCATAGGCGTAATTGAAAATAGAAAAAGTCCGTTGAGGTGGGCGGACTTTTGGAATTTGGAGCGGAAAACGGGGCTCGAACCCGCGACCTTCGGCTTGGGAAGCCAACGCTCTGCCAACTGAGCTATTTCCGCAAATTCATAAATCTGCATAGCGCAACCTGCGCGCCGCAAGCGAGGTTGCAAATTTAGTTCCTTTTTTCAAAAAAGCAAAGCGGCGCTTCTTTGGTCTTTGTTAAATATTATTAATATCTTTACACAGACATCCCGCACGCGGATTATTGTTACACTAATTACACATTACGATATGTTAAAACCCAAAAAAGTCATTGACGCCTTCAAGAAGAATTTCCCGGGCGTCAAATTCAGTTATTTCACCTCACCCGGCCGCATAAATCTCATAGGCGAGCACACCGACTACAACGGCGGATTCGTGCTCCCCGCTGCGGTGG
Source organism: Bacteroidaceae bacterium (assembly GCA_963662035.1). GTDB lineage: Bacteria > Bacteroidota > Bacteroidia > Bacteroidales > UBA932 > Equibacterium. The sequence continues at coordinate 70,949 of CAVLDO010000004.1, forward strand.
ACAAGGGCATAAGTCTGGCAATCGCCCCCAACGGCACCTCCAAAGTGAACGCCTTCTCCCTGGATTATGGTGAAAAACTCACTTTTGATGTAAACGATAGCGATAAACCCGCCCCGCAGTGGGCACAGTATATCTATGGCGTGCTGCAGGAGATGAAAAAGCGCGGCGCGCAGCCCTCCGGCTTCGACTGCGCATTCGGCGGCGACGTCCCTCTGGGCGCCGGAATGAGCTCTTCGGCCGCTCTGGAGAGCGTGTTCGGATATGCCGTGAACAGCATTTTCCATCTGGGCTTCAAGCGCGAGCAGCTGGCTCAGATAGGCCAGATGACCGAGCACAACTATGTGGGAGTCAACTGCGGAATAATGGACCAGTTCGCCTCGCTGATGGGCAAGGAGGGCAAGGTGATCCGTCTGGACTGCCGTTCGCTCGCATACAAGAGAGTCCCCTTTAACCCCAAAGGGTACAAGATTGTCCTCATAGACACTATGGTAAAGCATAACCTCGCTTGCGGCGAGTACAACGTGCGCCGCGCCCAGTGCGAGGCGGGCGTGGCGCAAATCAGAAAGGACCACCCCGAGGTGGAGCTGCTGCGCGACGTGACCCCCGCGATGCTGGAGCAGTACAAAGACCGTCTGGATCCGATGGTTTACAAGCGCTGCTCCTTTGTGGTGAAGGAGTCCCCCCGACTGCTGGCCGGCTGCCGCGATCTGGCCAAGGACGACATCCCCGCGTTCGGCAAGAAGATGTTCGAGACCCACGACGGCCTCAGCAAAGATTACGGGGTGAGCTGCGAAGAACTTGACTTCATCGTGGACATCGCCCGCACGTGCGAAGGCGTGGTGGGCGCCCGGATGATGGGGGGCGGCTTCGGCGGCTGCGTCATCGCAATCGTGCGCAGCGGTGCCGCCCAGGAGTACATCAACACTGTCAAGGCTGCCTACAAGAAGCAGTTCGACATCGATCCCCGCGTGATAAATGTAGCAATTTCAGACGGAGCAAAACGATGGAACGTACGCAATCTCAAATAAGACACTATACGATAGCACACCCTACCGGAGCTAAGGTTGTCCTGAGCAATCTCGGCGCCGGCATCGTATCGATAGTGGTGCCCGACAAGAACGGGTCGCTGGACAATGTCGCCCTCAGCTATAAACGCAAAGAGGACTGGATGGCCGACGGCCCCTGTATGGGCAAGATTCCCGGGCGCTTTGCAAACCGCATAGCGCTGGGCAAATTCTCTCTGGAGGGCAAGGAGTACACACTGGCTGTCAACAACGGCCCCAACCATCTGCACGGCGGCCCCGACGCCCAGAGTTTCGCAAACCGCATCTGGGATGCCGAACCCTTCGAGGGGGGCGTCAAGTTTACTCTGCACAGCGCCGACGGCGATGCCGGCTACCCCGCTTCGATGGACATAGAGGCTGTGTATCGCTTCCGCAGCGACAATGTGCTCACTCTGGACATCAAGGCGGAAAGCGGCGCGGCCACCGTGGTGAATCTGACCAACCACGTTTATTTCAACCTGCGCGGAGAGCGCCGCTTCGGCGGCGACGGCATCCGCAGCCACACTCTCAAGCTGTACGCATCGCAGTATCTGCCCACCGATGCCACCCAGATACCCACAGGCGAGATAGCCCCCGTGGCGGGGACGCCTATGGATTTTACCGCTCCCAAGGCCATCGGCCGCGACTTATGCGCCGACTTCGAGGCGCTTAGGATAGGCAAGGGGTATGACCACTGCTGGTGCATAGACGGCTACGACTCGACTCTGCGCCCCGCAGCGGAGCTCTCTGCCGCCGGCCGCAAGGTCACGGTGTACACCAACCAGCCGGGCATCCAGGTTTATACGGGCAACTGGCTTAAAGGCAGCCCGGTGGCTCCCACCGGCTACAGCTATTGCGACTACGACGGCGTTGCGCTGGAGTGCCAGGCATTCCCCGATGCCCCCAACAAGCCGCAGTTCCCTTCTGCAGTTCTTGAGCCGGGATGCGAATACCGCAACCGGATAATGTGGAAATTCACCGCCGAATAGGCGGCGGAGCGCAGCAAGGCAAGCTTCTGACCGCTGCGCAAGGCCCGCCGGCCTGCGCCCTCAGAGCTTCACGGCCATAGTGATGCCGTCGCGTACGGGGAGCATCACGCACCGCACGCGGCCGTCACCGGCAACAATATGGTTGAATGTGCTGATAGCCTCGCTCTGGACATCGTGCGGCCGCTGCTCTGCGGCCACCTTGCCGTCCCAGGTCGTGTTGTCGGCAATGATGACCCCGCCGCTGCGCACCCGCTCCACCACCAGATTCCAGTAGTCGGGATACTGCCGCTTGTTGGCGTCGACATACACCAGATCGTAGATGTGGGGCAGGGTGGGGATGATTTCCAGTGCATCGCCGAAAAGCAGATTCACCTTGCCCGAAATCCCCTCGCGAGAATACGCCTCGCGGATGATGTCCTCCAGCTCGTCGTTGATCTCGATGGAGTCGATGACTCCGCACGGAGCGAGCCCCTCTGCAAGACACACCGTGGAATAGCCGGTAAAGACTCCGAGCTCCAGCACCCGCTCAGGACGCACAATGCGGCTGACGAGGCTCAAAAGCCCCCCTTCTGTGCGGCCCGAGAGCATCCTGGCGTGGTTGGTGCGCAGATGCGTGGTGCGCTCTATCCACTCCAGCGTGCCGCTCTGTGGCAGCGACGAATTGGCACGGCAATACTCCTCTATAGTCATTGCGCTATCTGTAAATCAGTCTGCAGAGATTCTCTTCGGCAAAAATTTCGCGTGCGACGCGCTGCAGCTGCTCTGCCGAAACCGCCTCCAGCTGCTCGCGGAACAGCTCTGCGGTGGGATAGACGCCGCTGCGCAGAATGTTGCGGGCGATGCTCAGCGCCTGAGCCTCGCCGTATTCCGACGCGATGGCGTTCTGTGCCAGAATCTGCTTGCCCGCCGCCTTCAGAGCCGCCTCGCTCAACGCAGTTTCGCGCATCTTCTCCAGCTCTTTGAGGCAGAGCTTGATGCACTTGTCCACATTGTCCTTGTCGCAGCCGAAATATATTACGGCCACGCCGGCGGTGGAATAGCGCACATATGAGGCGTCCACGTGATACACCAGCGCCTTTTTCTCCCGCAGGGAGCCATTCAGGCGCGAATTGCTGGCCGGTCCGCCCAGAATGTTGCACAGCAGCGAGAGGGCCACCCGGTCGGGATGGGCGTACGGATAGGCCCGCGCCCCTATTATGCAGTTGGCCTGATGAAAGTTGCGGCACTGGTCTATGTCAAAGATATTCCTTATGGGGGTCTGCCTGCCGTGGCAGGGGGTGGCATCGGCGGCAAAATGACCGGCATACTTGGCCAGCAGCCGCTCCACGGTGCGCAGCATCGCCTTCTGGTCAAAATCCCCAACCACCGAGAGACTCATGTTTGCCGGGGTGTAATAGTTTTTCACATACCGCTTTATGTCGTCAGAAGTGATCTCCTTGATGGAGTCCGCCGTGCCCAGGATGGTGCGCTCGAGGCTGTGCCCCTTGAATAGCGCCTTCTCGTAATCCTCAAATATGAATTCGGCGGGATTGTCAAGGCACATATTGATTTCGTCGGCCACCACGTTCTTTTCCTTTTCCAGTTCGTCCTCGTCGAACACCGAGGTGAAGGCGATTTCGAACGAGAGGTCTATGGCCTTGGCGATATCCTCCTTGAGCACTGTGCAATAGACCACCGTCTCCTCCTTTGCGGTGTAGGCGTTCATATCGCCGCCGACCTTCTCCAGACGGTTGTTGATGCTGCAGGCGGAGCGCTTTTCGCAGCCCCGGAAAATCATATGCTCCGTCAGATGCGCCAGGCCGTGCTTGTCATCGGGCTCGTGGGAGGTGCCGGCCCCTATGCAGAGGGCGCAGTAGGCCACTGAAGAGCTGTTGTGCCTGAAAGCGACCTTGAGGCCGCTTTCGAGTGTATATACATTATTGTCCATATCTGAGGGTGCAAAATTAATAAATATTCGTACTTTTGTAGGGTATGGGACAATTCATAGTATCGGCCAGAAAATACAGGCCCGCCACATTCGAGGGGCTCATCGGGCAGGAAAACATAGCCCGCACCCTCAAGAATTCCATTCAGAGCGGGCAGTTGGCGCACGCATATCTCTTCTGCGGCCCGCGCGGCGTGGGCAAGACCAGCTGCGCCCGCATCTTTGCCAAGACCATCAACTGCAGCAATCCCGGCCATGATATGGAGCCCTGTGGCGAGTGCGAGTCTTGCCGCTCATTTGCCGAGGGGCGCTCGTACTGCATCCACGAGCTGGATGCCGCCAGCAACAACTCGGTGGACGACATCCGCAATCTCACCGACCAGGTGAGAGTCCCTCCCCAGATAGGCCGCTACAGCGTATACATAATAGACGAGGTGCATATGCTCTCGCAGGCCGCCTTCAACGCCTTTCTAAAGACGCTGGAGGAACCGCCCGAGTATGCCATATTCATACTCGCCACCACCGAGAAGCACAAGATTCTGCCCACAATACTCTCCCGCTGCCAGACATACGACTTCAGCCGGATAAGCGTGGAAAACATAGTGCGCAACCTGCGCGGCATCGCCACAAACGAAGGGGTCGAGGCCAGCGACGACGCGCTGCACATAATCGCCCAGAAGGCGGACGGTGCAATGCGCGACGCACTCACCCTGTTTGACCAAACGGTGGCCTTCTGCGGCGGCGAAATCACATACGGGAAGGTCATCGGCATATTGAACGTGCTGGACTATGACTACTTCTTCCGCCTCACCGATATGTTCCTTGCCGGCGACCACGCCAGCGCACTGGTGCTCTTCGACGAAATCCTGTCCAAAGGGTTCAACGCGCTGCACTTCATATCGGGGATCAGCACCCATCTGCGCAACCTCATCGTGTGCAAGATGAGCACCTCCCGCAGCCTGCTGGAGATGGCTCCCACCATTGCGGAGCGCTACGACCGGTGTGCGGCCAAGTGCCCTATGGATTTTCTCTACAAAGCTCTGGAAATCTCCTGCGGATGCGAGACATCGTACAAGAGTTCCGGCAACCCCAGGCTGCTGATAGAGTTTGCGCTGATAAAGCTTTCGAGGCTGATGACGGCTCCGGCAGCATCGGCGGCGGCTCCGGCATCTGCACCTATGGCAGATTCAACCGCTGCTGCCGCACCCGATGGCACCGCCGCCGCTGCTGCGGCGCCGGCGGGTCTCGGCTCCAGCGCGGCAGCCCCTGCTCCTATAGCGGCAGTGGCGGCCGGTAAAGCTCCGCAGGCTCCCGCTTCCTTATCCGAGGCGGCCTCTGCGCCCTCATCTGCGGCCGGCACTCCCTCTGCGGGTGCGGCTACCCAAGCCGAGGCGTCTTCTTCATCTGCGACGGCTTCTTCTGCCGCACCGGCCGCCTCCGCCTCCCGCACGTCTGCAGGGAAATCGGTTTCCATCAAAGAGCTTATGAACCGCACATCGGCCGCTCCCCGGGGCGGAGAACAGGCCGCAGCGGCAGACAATATCCCCGACCGCGACCCCGCTGGAATCACTGATGGCGAATTCCGCCGGGCCTGGGAAACCCTCGTGGCCGGGATAGACCGCCAGCCCAAGCTGCGCAGCCTTTTTGAGAGCAACGAGCATACCTATTCCCCTTCGGAAGCGGTGGCCACCCTCTACCTGAACAACGAACTGCAGAAAAAGTGGATTATGGAGCGGATGTTCACCGAATTTCAGGCGAGCCTGCGGCGCGAGCTGCGCTGCCGGGCGGTGAGTCTGGATCTGGTGGTCCGCGAGCCAAAGGAGGATCCCAAGGCGGGTCCCCAGCCCTATATGCCTATGGAAGTGGCAAAGGAGATGATTAAGGACTCTCCCGATGTGGCAACTTTCAGCCGTGAATTTGAACTTGAGCCGAAATAGCGGCTAAAACCAACGAATGCGATGAAACTTTTTACAAGCAATCTTGTTAAGAAATACGGAATGAGGACCGTCGTAAAAGGGGCCTCTATAGAGGTGGAGCAGGGTGAGATAGTGGGGCTTCTGGGTCCCAACGGAGCCGGCAAAACCACCAGCTTCTATATGATTACGGGTCTTATAAAGCCCAATTCGGGCAAGATATTCCTGGGAGAGGAGGAGATAACCAGCCTGCCGATGTACAAGCGGGCCCAGAAGGGGCTCGGCTATCTGGCGCAGGAGGCATCGGTGTTCCGCCGGATGAGCGTGGAAGACAACATAACCTCGGTGATGGAGATGAACCATATCCCCCGAGAGCAGCGCGAACAGCGTCTGGAAGAGCTTATCCGCGAATTCGGACTGGGCAAGGTGCGCAAGAGTCTGGGAGTGCAGCTCTCCGGCGGCGAGAGACGCCGCTGCGAGATTGCCCGCGCACTGGCCACCAACCCCAAGTTCATTCTGCTTGACGAGCCGTTTGCGGGCGTTGACCCCATAGCGGTGGAGGATATCCAGCACATTATCGCCCATCTGAAGACGCGCGGCATCGGCATCGTGATCACCGACCACAACGTGCACGAGACGCTGGCCATTACAGACCGCGCCTATCTGCTCTATGACGGGGAAATTCTCGAGAGCGGCACGCCGGAGCAGCTGGCCTCCAATCCCGATGTGCGCCGCAAATACCTCGGGCAGAACTTTGAACTGCGCAAGGCGGTGCTCCACAAACGGGAAGGGGAGACTTTTTAGCTATTTTCTTCTGAAGCTGACTGCGGCTTTGCCCCGCATCCACTGCAAGCGCTGCAGCCCAGATCGCTGCAGTCGGGGTTTTGTTTGTTGTGCTTGCGTCCCCAAAGACGGAGCTCCTCCTCTTTGGCGCACACTATGCCGCGCTTGCGCAGCTCCTTGTTGTGTGAAATCTCACCGTCGGGGAACTTGCCGTCTTTGCGGAAAATAATGTTGAAGCACAGGCCGAACACGCACAATGCCACAACCGCTATCGCAAGCAAAAAGGTTTTCATTTTTAGAAAACGAAAGAATCGCTGATGGGTTTGTTGTTGTAGACCTTGTTGATAATGTCGGCAAATATGCCGGCCACCGAGAGCACTTTGAATTTGGAGATGTCTTCCCCCTCGCGAGGGCGCAGGGGCACGGTGTCGGTCACGATGAACTCCTCAATCGCGGAGGCTTTGATGCGCTCGTAGGCGTTGCCTGAAAGCATAGGGTGGGTGGCCACGGCACGGATGCTGAGTGCGCCCTTCTCCTTGAGCATATCGGCGCACTTGGTGATGGTGCCGGCGGTGTCCACCATATCATCCACAATCACCACATTGCGCCCCTCAACCTCGCCGATGGCGGTCATAGAACCCACCACGTTCGGCCGCTCGCGCGACTTGTGGCAAATAATCATAGGCACGCCCAGGATGCGGGCGTAGGCGTTGGCCCTCTTGGCGCCGCCCATATCGGGGGAGGCGATGGAGAGGTTCTCTATCTTGAGGTCCCTCAGGTAAGGGAGGAAGATGGAGCTGGCGTATACGTGATCCACAGGAACGTCAAAGAAACCTTGTATCTGGTCGGCGTGCAGGTCGCATGACATCACGCGGTCGCAGCCGGCCGCCACCAGCAGATTGGCCACCAGCTTGGCGCCGATGCTGACTCTGGGGCGGTCCTTGCGGTCTTGGCGGGCCCATCCGAAGTAGGGGATTACTGCGATGACCTTGTATGCCGAAGCCCTGCGGGCGGCATCGATCATAAGCAGCAGCTCAAAGATGTTCTCTGTCGGGGGGAATGTGGACTGCACGATAAACACTGTGGCGCCGCGGACACTCTCGTCAAACGCGGGCTGGAACTCGCCGTCGCTGAAGGTGGTGACGGTGGAGTTGCCAAGTTCTAATCCGAGGTTCAGCGCAATTTTCTCTGCGAGATATTTGCTGCTGCGGCAAGAAAAAATCTTAAGCTTGTGGTCGTATTCCATAATACAAAGTGAAGGTAGGATAGTTATTTCGATTGTTCGAGATCTTTGAGTATGCCGCCGATATAGTCCAGCAGCGGCTGCCTGCCCGCGGCGGACTTGCTGCTGGTGGCGAAAATGTCGGGCAGAGGCTCCCAATATTCGCCTATCTGCCGCTTCAATGTCTCCTTGCGTGAGGCGAGGGCGTTGGTGCCCAGTTTGTCGCACTTGGTGAGCACTACTGCAAAAGGGACTCCCTTTTCGCCCAGCGACAGAAGGAAGTCCAGATCATTCTTGAGAAGGTCGTGCCTGCTGTCAATAAGCACAAAAAGCAGCGCGAGGCTCTCACAATTCTCTATGTAGTCGTTTATGATGCCCGACAGCTTGGCGCGCCGCTCTTTGGAGAGCTTTGCATAACCGTAGCCGGGCAGGTCTGTCAGAAGCCAGCTATCGTTTATCACAAAGCGGTTGATGCATTGGGTCTTGCCGGGGGTAGACGAGGTGTGGGCGAGGGAAGAGTTGCCCGTGAGGCAGTTAATCAGTGAAGATTTGCCTACATTTGAACGGCCGATAAAGGCAAATTCCCGCATTGCGGGCATCTGGGCGCCGGCCGCGGTGACCGAGCTTGAGACGTATGCTGCCTTAACGATTTCCATTGCCGCAAAAGTACAACAAATTTGCTTATCAGGGGTGGCGGATTGTAATTTTTCTTACCTTTAAAAACTACAAACTGTATGGAACAGGATATATACACATTAGAGCAGCTGCTGGGCTTTGTGAAAGAGGCGATTGACGCAAATATCCCCGCTCCGCTGTGGGTTAAGGCGGAGATTCAGCAGCTTACCCGCAACCGCAGCGGCCACTGCTATCTGACTCTCATCGAAAAGAGCGCCGACGGCCGCACCACCGTGGCCGAGGCCCGCGCCATCATTTGGAGTTCGCAATACACCGGCATCGCCGCCCGTTTCGAATTTGAAACGGGGCGCAGGATAGAGGATGGGATCGGCGTTTTGTGCTGCGTCAGGGTCAATTACTCGCCGGTTTACGGTTTTTCGCTTGTGATTAATGACATTGACCCCTCCTTTACGGTCGGGGAAGCCTTTTTGCAGAGGCAGCGCACGATAGCCCGCCTGCAGAGCGAGGGGATGATCGGACTCAACGCGCAAAATCCCCTGACAATCCTGCCCCGCCGCCTGGCGCTGATTTCGTCGGAGACCGCCGCCGGCTACGGCGACTTTATGGACCATTTGCACGGCAACGCCTATGGCTTCAAGTTCTCCGGCGAGCTGTTCGCCGCCCCGATGCAGGGCTCCGAGGCTCCCGCAGGAATTATCGCCGCCCTCTCTGCCATCGCCGACCGCCTTGAGCAGTTCGATGCAGTGCTGATTATGCGCGGCGGCGGCAGCGCCAGCGACCTGGCCTGCTTCGATGACTACAACCTGGCGCTGGCCATCGCGCAGTTTCCCCTGCCGGTATTCACCGCCATCGGGCACGAACGCGATGTGCACGTGGCCGATATGGTGGCCGCCGAATATCTCAAGACTCCCACAGCCCTGGCCGACTACTTTGTGGACATATTTTCTGAAGAGAGTCTTCGCCTGCAGAATCTCTCGTCGCGCCTGTCGCTGGCCGTGCGCGGCAAAATAGCGCAGAGCCGCCTCAAGACGGAAAACACAGTGATGAGGCTCCGCGCGGCGGTGAAGGAGAAGGCGGCGCGGCAGGCGCAGCGCATCAGCCTGCTCGAATACCGGGTGGGGGCGCAGAACCCCGCCGCCATTCTGGCCAAGGGCTTTGCCCTGACCCTCAAGGAAGGCCGCAGAATCACCGGCAAAAGCCAGCTGAACGGCGGCGATGAAATCACTATAATGTTTGCCGACGGCACAGTAAAAGGACAAATACTTTAGATATGGAAGATAATATGACATACAAAGAGGCCGTGGAGCGCCTGGAGGCGCTGGTCTGCGAAATTGAAAATCCCGAGCACCCGCTGGATGCCATCCAGAAGGAGGTTGAGGAGGCTATGAAACTGGTGGAATACTGCAGAAAATGCCTCACCGACAGCGAGGCCGGCCTGCTTGAACTCATAGACAGAAAATAGCGCAATGAAAAAGCTCTACGACGGTGACCCGTATCTGGCCCCCTACAGGGGAGCTATAGATGAGCGCAGCGCCCGCATCCGCGCCAAAATGCAGGAAATCGCCCCCGCAGGGTCGCTCTATGACGTGTGCAACAACCATCTCTACTATGTGCTGCACAAAGAGGATGGTTTTTGGGTGTTTCGCGAGTGGGCCCCGATGGCTCTCAGAATTTTTCTGGTGGGCGACTTCAACGGCTGGCGCAAGAGCGGACGCTACGCTCTGAAGCCGACGGGCGGCGGCAACTGGGAGTTGCGCGTGCCCGAGAGCGAGATAGAGGAGGGTAGTCTCTACAAATGGATTGTGGAGTGGAGCGGCGGCAGCGGCGAGCGTCTCCCCGCCTATGCCACACGCTGCTCTCAGGACAGCGCCACAAAGGTGTTTTCTGCGCAGATACCGCTGCTGCAGGGCCCCTACAAATGGAAGCATCCCAGGGTGGCCGCTGTACAGAACCCGTTGATATACGAGGCCCACATCGGGATGAGCAGCGAGGCGGAAGAGGTGGCAAGCTTTGACTACTTCAGGGAGAATGTCCTGCCCCGCATCGCCGACCTCGGATACAACACCCTGCAGATAATGGCGCTGCAGGAGCATCCCTACTACGGCTCATTCGGCTACCAGGTCTCCAACTTCTACGCCCTCTCGTCGCGCTACGGCACCCCGGAGCAGTTCAAGGCGCTGGTAGACGCCGCCCACGCTCTGGGCATCGCGGTGGTGATGGACATAGTGCACTCGCACGCAGTGAAAAACGAAGCCGAGGGGCTCAGCCGCCTCGACGGCTCATTCACCACCTATTTCCACGCCGGTGCGCGCGGCTCGCATCCCGCCTGGGATTCCCGCTGTTTCGACTACGGCAAGAAGGAGACACTGTTTTTCCTGCTTTCCAACTGCAAATACTGGATGGAAGAGTACAATCTGGACGGCTTCCGCTTTGACGGCGTCACCAGTATGCTCTATCTCGACCACGGGCTGGAACGCGATTTCACCGGCTACGGCCAATACTTTGACTCCAATGTGGACGAGGATGCCGTCACTTACCTTGCCCTGGCTGCCCGCCTGATTAAGGAGACCTGCCCTGAGGCCATCACCATCGCCGAGGATATGAGCGGAATGCCGGGGCTGGCCGCCCCGCTGGAGGCGGGCGGCATCGGCTTTGACTTCAGAATGAGTATGGGGGTGCCCGATATGTGGATAAAGACCATAAAGGAGGTGGACGACCACAACTGGGATATGGGCTCGCTGTGGTACGAGCTCACCAACAAGCGCGCCGACGAGCGCACCGTGAGCTACGCCGAGTGCCACGATCAGGCGCTGGTGGGAGACAAGACCATAATCTTTCGCCTGATAGACAAGGAGATGTATTATTCGATGGACAAGGGCAGCCACAGCCCCGTTGTGGACCGGGGCATCGCTCTGCACAAGATGATACGCCTGCTGACCCTGGCCACCGCCGGAGACGGCTACCTCAATTTTATGGGGAACGAATTCGGCCATCCGGAGTGGATAGACTTTCCCCGCGAGGGCAACGGCTGGTCTTATGCGCACGCCCGCCGGCTGTGGAGTATCAGCGACCGCGGCGACCTGCATTACAAGGCGCTGCGCGAGTTTGACAAGGCGATGATACACCTCTTCGCCGCCGAAAAGCTCCTATCAAAACATTACTGCTGCACCTGCTGCGACAACTCCTCCAAGGTGCTGGTATTCACCCGGGGCGAATACCTTTTCGCCTTCAACTTCAATCCGGAGCACTCCTTTGCCGATTATGCTGCAGTGGCTCCCGAGGGGACCTGGCAGACGGTGCTGGACAGCGACGCGGAGGCGTTCGACGGCTTCTGTCGGGTAGACGACAGCGTCCGCCACACCACCCTCACAAACAGAAAGGGAGAACAGCTGCTGCAGCTGTATCTCCCTTCCAGAACTGTTATTGTGCTAAGGCGTGTCGGTTAGATGAGGCCATTCACGATTTTATCCACTTCGGCGGGGTCGTAGACATCTTTTGCCACGATTCCGCTGGAGCGGCTTATTATGAACATAGTGGGGATGGAGTTCAGGTTGTAGGAGGCCACGGCTGGCGAGTTGATGCCCAGGCCGTCGTTCACGCTGATCCAGGGCAGCTTCTGGCTGCGGACCACAGAGGCCCACGTGGTTTTCTCGTCCACGCACACCTGGTAGATTTCAAACCCGCGGCTGTGGTATTTCTCGTACACCGGAATCATCTCCTGATTGAAAATCTTGTGCTCGGTCTGCTGCGTGCTCCAAAAAGAGAGCAGAATCACCTGCCCCTTGAGCTCGCCGAGGGAGTGCTCCACTCCGGAAATGTCGTTCATACGGATGTCGGGGACTCCCTCTTCGGCTTCTGACAGCAGCTTCTCCAGTTCGTCCCGGCTGTGGCGCCGGTCTATCACCCTGGTCACGGCGTTGACATAGGCGTTGTCAGGATAAACCGTGAGCAGCGAATCGCGGATGGCGGTGAACACATACACGTCGCTTGGCTCCTGAAACACATACAGGTTGTCGTTTATCTTCTGGAACAGCGCCGCTGCGGAAGTTATTGAGTATGGATGCTCCATAACCTGACGCAGCATCGCACGCTTGTGGGCTATGTAAAGGCGGCTCAGCTGCACATTCTCGTCGGCAGGGGCCTTCTGCAGCACCTGCTGCATCGCCATCTTGCAGCTGTCCAGACGATCGTCCATCTGCTTGAGCAGAGCGGAGTCTTCGCTCCCCTGGACATCGTAGCGACCAAGGGTGTCGGCGCATACGCTGATGTTGTCCCCCTTGGAGGCGACAATGCCGGCCAGCTTCACATCCCCCTTGTAAAAATAGTAGAACTCGGGGTCGGTGTCGCCGCCAAGGCTGATCTTGTATTTGAGGCTGCCGTCGTTTTTGGTGCTGAGACTGTCTACCAGCGTGAGGCGGTTGAGGTCAAGCCTGTATAGCTGCACCTGTGCGGGGCACTTCTCCTTGAGCGAGAAATTTACGGTTGCGGTGGGGCCGCTGCAGGCGGTCATCGCCAGGGCGGCTGCAAGGGCTGCAAATGCTCGCTTCATGCTACTTCTCAATTTTTGAGGCTATCGCGGCGGCGATCTCTGCAAACCGCTCGCTGCTCAGCTGCTTTTTCTCTGCAGAAAAGTCGAGATCCTTCTCGCTCTGCAGGGGCACCAGATGAATGTGGGTGTGGGGCACTTCCATACCCAGCACAGCCACACCGATGCGCTTGCAGGGGATGGCGCTCTTGAGCGCCACGGCCACCTTCCTGGCAAAGGCGCAGAGTCCCAGATAGGTCTCGCTGTCGAGGTCAAAAATATAATCGACCTCCTTTTTGGGAATCACCAGAGTGTGCCCCTGTGCAATTGGGTTGATGTCCAGAAAGGCGTAGTAGTTTTCGTCTTCCGCAACTTTGTAGGAGGGAATCTCCCCGGCGGCAATCTTGGAAAAAACGCTTGCCATAGTTAGATGCTGATCTCTATGATTTCAAACTTGACTGTGCCCGAGGGGACCTGCGCCTCTGCGATCTCTCCTTTGCGCTTGCCCAGCAGGGCCTTTGCGATGGGAGTGCCGATGGCCAGCTTGCCCTCGCGGAAATTGGCCTCGCTCTCGCCCACGATGGTGAAAGTCATAATCGCGTTGTTCGCCAGGTTCTTGATCTTGACGGTGTTGAGAATCTGCACCGTTTCGGTGCCAAGCTTGCTCTCGTCAAGCACGCGGGCGGTGGCCAGAGTGTCCTGGAGCTTGCTTATCTTGAGCTCCAGAAGCCCCTGCGCCTCGCGGGCGGCGTCGTACTCGGCGTTTTCGCTCAGGTCGCCCTTGTCGCGCGCCTCTGCAATCGCCTTGGAAATTATAGGTCTTTGTGCAATGGCTTCCGCCAGTTGCTGCTTGAGGTCGTCCAGACCTTTCTGCGTCAGGTAATGAATTTCTGCCATTTTGATAAAAAATTAAAGAATCCCCCGGAGGGGGACCCTTCTGTGGTTTGCCTTAAAAACAAAGCAAATATAATAAAATTTTAGAGAAATCCCGTTAATATTTTTTCCAGCCGGGAGACAGGATTTCGGAGTAGATTATCATATTCTCCTCTTCAGGGAAAAAGCCGCCGTTGCTTGTGGCAGCTCCGTCGCTTTTATCGCTAATGCCTGACTGCCTGGTGGCTGCGTCCCGCTTTCCTCTCTGACCGAGGTCCTCCAGGGTGCCCGCTTCGGCCACACCGCCGCCCGGCCGGATGGAATCTGCCGCGGCGGCCTCTGCCTGCACCTGTCGCTGGGCACGCGCCTCTGCCCTCAGAGGACGCTCCGCCCCGGGCACGGCTTTCGCCTCGGAGCGCGAAGCGCTCCCGGCCCCGGAGACATCCGACGCCCCGGCTTGCGAAGGACGGCTGCCGCCCATCGGCGTGGCCACGGGGCGCGGATTGCGCTGCGGGGCGGCCGAGCCTTTGCTCCTTGGACCGGAGGCTTTGAGTATAAACACGATGGCGATAACTATCAGGGCTATCAGGTCTTCCATAGCTATATGATTCAGATTCCGAATATTTTGCGTGTACGCAGCACATCCGCTTCAAGCTGGCTGCGAAGCTCTTCTATCGAGGCGAACTTCTGCTCGCTGCGCAGCTTCCCGCAATAGTCCACAGCTATCTCGAGTCCGTAGATCTCCTCGTCAAAATCAAGGATGTGGGTCTCTATCACCATCTGGCGGTCGCTGCTCACTGTGGGGCGGCAGCCGATGTTGCAGACACCGTAGTGCCACTTGCCCTCCACGCGCACCTTCACGGCATAGACCCCCTGCTCCGGAATCAGCTTGAGCGGCTCGTAGATCTGCATATTTGCGGTGGGGAAGTTAATGGTGCGGCCAATGCCGTTGCCGCTCACCACGACCCCAGTCAAACGGTATTCGTAGCCCAGCAGGGCGTTGGCGCGCTCTATGCCGCCGGTTGAGAGCAGGTTGCGGATGTAGGTTGAGCTCACCGTGTTGAAATTGTCGGACACGCTCGGGGCCTCGATTGTCTCAAGAGAGAGCTGCGATGCCACGCTGCGGATGTTTGTGGAATACTCCGGATTGCCGAGACGGTGGTCGTAGCCCACAACCAGCGCGGAGGCCCCCAGTTCGCCTATAATGTACTCCCTGAGAAACTCCTCGCAGCTCATCGTGCTGAATCTGCGGGTAAAGTCAATCACTTCCACGCGGTCCACGCCGCAGTCGAGCAGCAGCTCCTCCTTCTCTTTGAGCGAGGAGAGCAGGCGCAGCTGCTGCGAATCCTGACGCAGCACATTGCGGGGGTGGGGCCAGAAGGTAACCGCGACACTCTGCGCGCCGCGCTCTGTGGCGGTGCGGCAGAGTGTCTCAATCACCTTGCGGTGTCCTGTGTGGACCCCGTCGAAAAATCCTGTGGTGGCTATAACCATTTTACAAGTTCAAAGTCTTGGCGGTGAGCCATATCGGGGCTCTTGGCAAACATTCTGGTGGCAAACTGGTAGCTGCCCACCTTCTTGGGGGTGATGTCGGCCCGGTAGGTGGCCACGCAGTCTTCAAAGCTTACCACCTCGTACTGATGCACTTCGCTGATGTGGTAGTTGCCCTTGGCATCCTGCTCCGTGATCACGCATTCTATGCCGATCTCTTCAGGGGTGAGTCCGGGCAGGAACACCTCCACCTCGCTGTAGTGGGCTTCGCCGAGGCTGAAGCGGGAATTGCCGCCGCCGAGGCTCTCGAAGCGGCGGATGTCAATGTCGGGCCAGGCGCGGTACATGCGCTTTTTCCACTGCGCGATTTCGCGCGCCTTGAGATAGTCCTTGTCTATCATTTTGTTGAAGCGCTTTGCCTGGGGAATGTAGTATCTCTCCAGGTAGTCCTCCATCATACGGTTGGTGGTGAAGTCGCAGGCAACACTTGCGATAGTGTTCTTGATGTATTTGATCCACTCGGGAGAGTAGTCCTTGTCCCAGTCCTTGTTATAGAAGGTGGCGGAGATCTCGTTTTCTATTATGTTGTAGATCACATTCGAGTCGAGGTCGTCCTGGAATTCCTGCTTCTCGTAGGTGCGCTCCATAGGCAGAGCCCAGCCGGCCCCCTCCTTGTAGCCTTCCACCCACCAGCCGTCAAGCACGGAGAAGTGCATCACACCGTTCATGACAGCCTTCTCGCCGCTGGTGCCGGAGGCCTCCTGACGGCGGGTGGGGTTGTTCATCCAGATGTCGACGCCCTGCACCAGCATCTTGGCCACCGTGATGTCGTAGTTGGGCACGAACACTATCTTGCCGATGAATTCGGGACGCTTGGAAATCTCCACGATCTGCTTGATGAGGTCGCTGCCGGCCTTGTCGGCGGGGTGCGCCTTGCCGGCAAAGAGGAACTGCACGGGGCGCTCGGGGTTGTTCACGATTTTGGCCAGGCGGTCCAGATTGCGGAAGAGCAGGGTCGCCCTCTTGTAGGTGGCGAAGCGGCGCGCAAAACCTATCGTGAGCACATCGCTGCGCAGGGTCGATTTTATCTTGACAATCTCGCTGGGCGAGTAGTGCGCGGTGCTCTTGGTGTCGGAGATGGTTTTCTTGACATAGTCGATAAGGCGCTTGCGCAGCACGCTGCGGGTGCTCCAGATAATCTTGTCGTGCACCTTGTATATTTCCCGGAAGCAGGATTTGTCGTAGTGGTGGGAGGCGAAGTCCTTGCCGAACAGCTTGCTGTGGATCTGCTTCCACTCGGGGGCAGTCCAGGTGGGATAGTGCACGCCGTTGGTGACATAGCCCACATTGACCTCCTCGGGCAGGTAACCGGGCCACATCGGGGCCAGAATCTCCTGGCTCACCTTGCCGTGCAGCCAGCTGACGCCGTTGATGCCCTGCGAGAGGTTGGCGGCCAGCACGCTCATAGAGAAGCGCTCCCCGTTGTCGTTGATGTTGTAGCGGCCCAGCCCCATAAAGGTGTGCCAGTCGATTTTCATCCGCTCCGGATACTGGCTGAAGTAGACGCGCATCATATCTTCGCCGAAGAAGTCGTGCCCGGCGGGAACCGGGGTGTGGGTGGTGAAGAGCGACGAGCTGCGCACAACCTCCAGCGCCTCGGCAAACGAGAGATTGTCGTGCTCCACATACATTCTGATGCGCTCGATGCCGGTGAATGCGGCGTGCCCCTCGTTGCAGTGGTAAACCTCGGCCTTGATGCCCAGAGCCTCCAGGGCGCGGATGCCGCCGAGACCCAGCAGAATCTCCTGCTTGAGGCGGTTCTCCCAGTCGCCGCCGTAGAGCTGGTGGGTGATGGGACGGTCTTCGGGACGGTTGGCGTCGAAGTCGGTGTCCAGCAGATAGAGGTCGGTGCGGCCCACCTCCACCTTCCACAGGCGGATGTTGAGGTTGCGGCCCGGCAATGCCACCGACACCGTAACCCAGTTGCCGTTGTTGTCAAACACTGGCTGGGCCGGAGATTCGCGGAAGTTCTGAGGGTCGTAAGTGGCGATCTGGTCGCCGTCGCCCGAGAGATACTGGGTGAAATAGCCGTATTTGTAGAGCAGGCCCACCGCAGTCATATGCACGCCCATATCGCTGGCCTCCTTGAGGTAGTCGCCCGCCAGGATGCCCAGGCCGCCGGAATAAATCTTGAGCGAGGTGTCCAAGCCGTATTCCATACAGAAATAGGCTATCTTGGGCGACTTGCGGTCGGCCTTGGCCGCCATATACTCCTGGAAGGTGCGGTGAACGCTGCGCAGCTGCGCCATAAATTCGCTGTCCTTCTCCAGCTGGCGGTAGCGCTCCAGCGGCACTTTGTCGAGCAGCACTATGGGGTTGCCCTTGCACTCGTCCCACAGCACGGGGTTGATGGAGCTGAAGAGGCTATTCGCCTCGTCGTTCCAGCACCACCAGAGGTTTTTGGAGATATCCTCCAGCGCCCTCAGCGGGGCGGGGAGGGAGCGGTTCACCTGAATGTTGCTCCAGTTGGGGCGGTTGGCTATCTGCTTGCGGTAGCTCTGGTCGCTGTCTTCCTGCACCAGAGGGTAGGGGCCGAAGGTGGCTATCACCTTGTCGATGGCCATTTCGTAGGCCTTCTTGTAGTAGGCGATGTTGTTCTCCCAAAGTGCCAGCGTGGAGATGTCTTTGGCTGATGCGGCCGCTGCAGTCCACTCCTCCTTGCTCATTGCGGCAAAGCGCAGGATGCAGTCGGCGACCTTGTCGGATACCTCGTCGTAGTTGAAGTCGTCGCGCTCCACGATGCAGATGCCAGAAGCGGGCAGGGTGCCCTTGTAGTGATCCTTGACCCAGAGGCCGAAGCCGGTGAGAGTGGTGGTCACAGTGGGGACGTGGAATGCCAGAGACTCCAGCGGGGTGTATCCCCAAGGCTCATAATAAGAGGGGAACACTGTGAGGTCGGCGCCGGAGAGCAGCGAAATGTAGCTCAAATTGAAGATGCCGTCGCTGCCGTTGAGGTAGCTGGGAACAAAAAAGACATCCACCGGGGCCGAGGGATTGTTGTCCAGCCCGACCTGGCGCAACTGCCTGAGCACGCAGTCGCCGTCGTCCATCAGATAGTGGCTCACATTGGTGCGGTAATCCTTCTTGGGGTCGGAGAGCTTCTCTATCAGCTCCTTGTCGGGGCCGTTGTTGCCGCTGGGCACCATAATGAAGGCCGCCACCTTCTTTGCCGGATTCTTTGCCGCCGCACGGGCGAGAGCATCTATGAACACGTTGATCCCCTTGGACTCGTATTCGTAGCGTCCGCCTATCCACACTATCTCGGTGGAGGCGTCGTCGTATTGTTTGCCGGACATTGCACCGGCCACTGTCAGCAGGCTCTTGCGGGCCTCCCTGCGCATCTTGGACAGACTGCGCTTGTCGGGGGTGTAGCTGGCGGCGATGCCGTTGGGGGTCACCACATCGGGCTTGCGGCCCAGCAGTATGCGGCACTCATTGGCAGTCAGGTCGCTCACCGTGGTGAACACGTCGGCATTCTGTGCCGCAACCTTCTCTATCGAGTGGCGGGCAGAAACTCCGTGCTCCTTGGCCAGCTCGTCGGCATTCATCGAAGGGAGCTGCTTGTAGAAGGGGATGTGCTTGCTGGCCATGCAGCGCCCTACAACCGTGGCGTGGGTGGTGAACACCGTGCCTATGGGCAGCCCCGCCTTCTTGAGGTAGAGGATGCCGGCGCCCGCCATCCATTCGTGGAATTGCGCCACGATTTTGCTGGAAGAGCGGATATAATAGCGGGAGAAGCTCTCGATTACCTTGCCTGCGGCGTAGCCGAACAGAAAGGCCTCGATATACTCCCAATTGCCGTTGAGCGAGTCAACCTTGTAGTCTTCCCAGGCACTGGCGAAAATCTGGTCCTTGCCGGCGATGAGGGTCTTGTAGTCCACCAGAATGGCGATGGGGTTGCCTGGAATGTTCCAGCGGCCCACCTGCACCCGGATGCCTTCGTGCGCCGCCAGTTCTCTCCAGGATTTGAAAAGCTCGCCATCGGCCACGAATTCGGGATTCTGACGCGTGTGCATCCACACATCGGGTCCGATATGGATATGTCTGTCTTTTAATTCTTCGCTAAGGTTCAGGGCCTTTGTGGCCAGCACTGTGTGGATGCCGCCTACCTTGTTGCAAACCTCCCAGCTTACCTCAAACAGGTAGTCAGGCATCTTGATTTTCTTGCTCATTAGTGTTTTGCGGATTGTTTTTTCTTGGATTTCTCAGCAACTCTGATTTCAAAGTCGCTGAGAACATTCATATAGTTGATAAAGGCCTCGTAGGGCGTGTCGTAGGGGTTGAAATAACTGTGGACAGCTCCGTCGGAGAAAAATTTGGTGCACATATAATATAAATGGTCGCTCTCCTGCAGGCGGCGGTACACGGCGAGCAGATTGGCGTCGCCGCACTTCTTGACCTTGCTCTCCAGCGCCCCCAGCTTGCTGAAGGCCTCGTTTTGCAATTCGTTGCCCAGCCAGGCGGAGGTGTCGCGCTCCTCGTCCGCCCAGGAGATGGGGAAGGGCACGTTGACCTCACCCACCGCCTTGTGACGCTTGGTGGCCTCGCTGGTGGTGCAGAAGCTGATGCCGGGATATTTGGCGATCTCGCAGGGCAGCGCCTTGAGGAATTCGAAAATGCCGCTGTCGGCCTTCTGGTGCTCGCCGAATGTCTCGTAGTCCATAAACAGGTTCACTATGTCGTCGCTCTGCAGCACGTCGGCAATCCAGCCGGCATATTTGTCGGCGGTCAGCGGCCACTCGCTCCAGCCTCTGTCGGAGAAGCGGAAGGCGATGTCGTCGGAGAGAGAAGAGTTCTTGAGCAGCAGGTTCAGCTTGGGGTTGAGCGGGTTGAAGTAGACAAAGTTGGGACTCTTCCAGCCCAGGATATGCTTGGCCCCTTCGGTGAGCATCGTGTGATAGCCCATCGAGGATACCATCTCCCCGATGGAATCGGAATAGATCAGCTCGGTGTTGCGGAATGCCTTAGGCTTGACGCCGAACTCGGCCTCTATGGTCTTGGCGTGCAGCCTGACCTGCTCCTTGAACTCGGCCGGCGAGCTGAGCGAGGCGAGCGAGTGGGCGTATGTCTCCGCCAGAAATTCCACGCAGCCGGTGTCGGCAAGCTCGCGGAAGCTCTGCATAACCTCGGGGGCGAAGCGCTTGAACTGCTCTATGGCAGTGCCCGAAATGGAGAATGTCACCTTGAACTTCTTGCCCGAGGCGAGAATCATCTCCTTTATGAGGCGGTTGGCGGGAAGGTAGCATTTTGCGGCCACGCGGCGCACTATGGCGCTGTTCTCGAAGTCGTCAAAATAGTGGTCGTCCGCCCCGATGTCAAAGAACCGGAACAGGCGCAGTCTGTCGGGCTGGTGTACCTGGAAGTACAAACAAATGCTTTTAGTTGCCATATGCAGTGATTTTAATTATTCGGGTTTAAGGCATCGCAGTACACCGCTTTTATCTTGGAGGCGGCGTTGCTCCATTTGAGAGTGCTGACCTCCTCATATCCCTTCTCGCTGGCGATTTTGCCTATCGCGGGATAGGTAACGAGGGCGTAGATGGCGTCGGCCAGGGCGTCAATGTCCCAGAAATCGACCTTGACGGCGTGCTTGAGCACCTCAGCCACCCCGGACTGCTTGGAGATGATGGTGGGCACGTTGCTTATCATAGCCTCCAGCGGGGAGATTCCGAACGGCTCCGACACCGACGGCATAATGTACACGTCGCTGTAGGCGAACATCCTCTGCACATCGGCCCCGCGCAGGAAACCGGTGAAGTGGAACTTGTCCGCCATACCCAGCTGCGCCACGCGCCGCACGCTGCGGTTCATCAAATCGCCGCTGCCCGCCATCACAAAGCGGACGTTGCTGCAGCGGTCGAGCACCTTGCGGGCCGCCTCTATGAAATACTCGGGTCCCTTCTGCTGGGTGATGCGCCCCAGGAAGGTCACAACCTTCTCCTTTACGGTGCGCTGCACCTTGATTTCGCTGCGGCCGGAGAAATCCACCGCATTATGCACGGTGACTACCTTAGAGGGGTCGATGCCGTAGCGGTTGACCACTATGTTGCGGGTCCAGTCGCTCACGGTGATCACCTTGTCGGCCTCCTCCATCCCCTGTTTCTCTATGTTGTAGACGGTCGCGTTGTAGTTCTCGCCGTCGCGGTCAAACTCGGTGGCGTGCACGTGCACCACCAGCGGCTTGCCGCTGACACGCTTGGCGGCTATGCCCGCCAGATAGGTGAGCCAGTCGTGGGCGTGAATCACGTCAAACGAGTTCTCGGCGGCAATCGCCCCGCCCACCATCGCGTAGCGGGAGACTTCTTCCATAAGGTTCGCCCCGTATTTGCCGGAGAATTTGTATTTGCTGCTGAAGTGGGTGGTGAACTCCATCGTCTGGAAGTGCCGTTCCTCCTCGCTCAGCAGCGTGTAGTCTTCTGGGGAAATGTAGGGCATCAGGTTGCTCCCCACGCGCAGGAAGCGCACCTTTCCCAGATAGTCCTCTATGTCGGTGAACGTGTCGCTGACGGCAATGTCGCTGGCATTTATTATGTGGGCGGCACTCCGGTCCTCGTCGCCGCTGGCGGAGGGCATCACAAACAGGACGTCCACGCCGTTTGCCGTCAGGCCCTTGGTGATGCCGTAGCAGGCGGTGCCCAAACCGCCGGAGATGTGGGGAGGAAACTCCCAGCCGAACATCAGAACTTTCATTGTCAAGCCTCCTCTTTATATTTGCTGATAAGATATTCTATTGAAAGTATCGCCCCGGTGGCGGTGGCGGAGCTGATGGCTCCGTGAGGATTGTGGGGCGGGTTGCCGTCGTAGAGCTCGGCCACTGCGCCGATGCCGTGGATTGTCATATCCTCCTCGAAGCCGCGGATAAGCTCGCGTGCATCGCGGCAGAAAGAGCCGCCGTAGAGCTTGAAGCCCGTGTCGGCATAGAGTCTCAGCAGCCAGGCGCGGGTGCAGCCGTTGTGGTATGCGAGGTCGCGGTCATGCTGGTTGCCGTCATAAACCCCTTTGAACAGCGGATGCTTGGGGGAGAGGGTGCGGATGCCCCGGGTCGTGAGCAGATCCTGGCGCACCATCTTGAATATCTGCCCCTGGATATCCTCCGGCAGGGGGGAGTAGGGCAGGCAGCAGGCGAACAGCTGGTTGGGACGCATTGCCTCGTCGGGGCCGTCGCTGCCGATGCAGTCGAACAGATGCCCCCTCTCCTCGCACCAGAAGGTGTTGAAGAAGTTGCTCTCTATTTTGGCGGCGATGGCGGCATACTGCGCTTCGGTCCCCTTGTCGTGACCCTCTTTGCGCTCCATTTCGCAGGCAAAGCGCAGCGCGTTGTACCACAGTGCGTTGGTCTCCACCTGATAGCCGGCGCGCTCTGTCACGGGACGGCCGTCGGTGTAGGCGTTCATCCAGCTCAGGGCCGTGCCGTTCTTGCGGGCCCAGAGCAGGCCGTTTTCGTGCAGGGTGACCTCGGGCCTCCCCACGATATAACTGTTGAGAATGGATTTTACAATGTCGCAGTACTTGGCCCAGGCTGCCTTGCCGCGGCCGGTGAAGGCTACATAGTCCTGAATCAGATGGATCAGCCCCAGGGGAGCCTCCACCATATCGCTGGAACTCTTAAGATCCACGTTCCACTTCTCGATGGTTCCGTCCAGCACTTCTATGAAGCTCTTGACATCGCCGCTGCCGTGCAGCAGCAATCCGGTGGCGCAGTTGCAGGTGTCGCGCAGGTTGCCCACCCCGAGCCACGAGAATCCGCTGCTTATCTCCAGCCAGTGACGGCGGAACAGCAGGCGCGATGCGGCAAAGCGCAGCATCGAGTCAAAATTGTCGAGAGTGCCGATGCTCTTGAGCTCCCTTGTGAACTCCCGCTTGAAGGAGGCGGGGCTGCAGGGGGCGGTGGAGGCGGAGAAAACTATGCTCTCCCCCTTCTTGATGGGCATCTCGAAGTAGCCGGGGGTGTAGAGGTCTTCGGTGCAGTCGAATCCGCGGCGGAACTCCTCCGGATAGGTGATGCCGCTGTACCACGATGCGCTGTCTACGAATTCCGCCGCCTTGCTGGTCTGCAGGCAGAGCTGCGGCAGCGCCTGATAGAGCTTGAAGGCCTTGCCGCATTCTATGTCGCGGGCGCGGGTGTCGGCGGTGTCGTTGCGGCGGGTGAGGGCGTGGATGCTGCGGAACGAGAGCATCGGACGCAGCCGCAGCGTGGTTTGCGAATGGGCGTCGAGCAGCGTGTACTTGATCATCACGCGGTCTTCGTTGTCCACCATAATCAGCGATTTCTGCAACTTGATGCCGCCGATGTAGTAGGTCAGGGTGGGGATGGGATCGTTTTCGTAATCCACGATGTACTTGTGCCCCCTGGGCTCGAACACCTTGCCGTAGCAGTGGATGCCCAGATTGAACTCCTTGCCGTGCTGGATCAGGGTCTCGTCCAGAGAAGAGAGCAGGATGTGCCTGCGCCAGTTCATCTCCTCAATGGGGACCGCCAGCAGGCAGTGGTATTTACGGGTGTTGCAGCCTACGATGGTGGTATTGGCATACGCACCGGTGCGGTTTGTGGCGATGAGCTCCCGCTTGAGGGAATACTCCAGATTGACCAGCTCCGCCTTGTTGAATTTAAGATAAGCCATAGACTTTGCCGACTTGAATATTTAGCGGCAAAGTTAACAAAAATCAAAGGTTTAACCTAAAATTTTCTTTTTGCTTACGCCGATTGAAAATTCCTTGAGATAGAATGGCTCCATATAGGCCGTATCCTCGAATTTCCCCTCAAGAAAGCGGGCGTAGGCCAGCGGCGCCATAAAGTCTGCGTCGGGGTTGCAGGGAAAAAAGCTGGCCTCCGGGCAGCCGAGGATTTTAGAGAACTTTTCGCAGCCGTCGCCGCAGAAAAGCACGCCCCCTTTTGAAAGCTCCGCTGCGTAGGATTCCGGCTCAAGAATCAGCGGGGAGACCTCGCCGGTGCAATGGGCGCCGGCATCGTACACCGCCTGGTAAACCTCCATCCGGCGGGCGTCTATCATCGGCACGATGAATTTGACATCAAGCCCGTTCTCTATGGCGTAGGCGCGCCCCTGGGCGGCGATTATGTCCAGAGTTCCGACACCGATCAGGGGGATGCCGCCCCCGAAGCAGAATCCTTTGGCCAGGGAAACCCCCACGCGCAGCCCGGTGTAGGAGCCGGGGCCGCCGCTCACCGCCACCGCCGCGCAGTCGCCGGCCTTGAGGCCGCCCTCACTCAAGAGCGACTCTATCATAGGGGCCAGGGCGGCGGATTGCATCCTGGGGGTGTCTATGCGGCGGCGGAAGATGGTCTTGCCGTTCTGCGAGATGGCTGCCGAGCACACATCGGTGCTGGTTTCGATAGAAAGGATAATGGTCTTGGATTCCTGAGCCATAGTCAAAGTTTTATTTTGTCCCCCTCCCGGAGGGTCTTGTTTACTGTCTGGAACGGTCCGCTCACCACCAGATCGTCCTGCGTAAGGCCCGAGAGTATCTCTACCCTGCCGAAATCCTGGATGCCGCACTCCACCGGAGTCTCGTGCACCCGTCCGTCTCCGTCTACCTTCCAGACGATCTCGCGCCCCGCTCTCACCGCCACGGCCTGCAAAGGTAGAGTTAAAATGTCATTTTTGGAACCGGTAATTATTTTTGCCGATGCAGACATCCCGGGCAGCAGCGGCTTTCTGCCTTGGGAGTCGATGCTTATGCGCACTTTGAAATCGGTGGTGCCGCCCTGCACGCCGCTCCCCGAGGCGCACATCGCGATTTTGGAGACCCTCCCACGCAGAGTGTCGGATGAGGCCGCATCGGGGCGGATGAGGGCCGGATCGCCCACCTTGACCGAATTTATGTCGTTCTCCCCCACATCCACAACCAGCTCCATACGGGATAGGTCGGCTATAGTGAGCATCTCGGTGCCGGCCATCGTGGCCGTGCCCACGACCCGCTCCCCCTGCCGGATGTTAAGCGAAGTCAGAATGCCGGTCATAGGAGAGTGGACAAGCGTCTTTTCCAGTTCGCGGCGGGAGGCCTCCAAAGCCGCCTCGGCTGCTGCTACCTGGCACTCCAGCTCGTTGCAGCGGCTGCGGGCGCCAAGGGCTTCGTATTCCGCCTGCCGCAGATGCGCCGCCGTGGCGGCCCCCTGCTGCGAAAGAGCGGACACCCGGTCTCTTTCAGCCTCCCTGTATGAGGCCTCGATGCGCTGCGTTTCAAGGCTGCGCAGTGCGCTGCCCAGGGCCGCCTCTCTTTGCGAGACTGCCGTAAGATAGCTCTCCTGCCTGATTTTTAGCAGCAGTGCGCCGAGTTGCACCGTGTCCCCCTCTTCAAAATAGATGTCCGTGACCTCTCCCGAGACATCGGGAGAGATGCTCACCTGATTCAGGGCTCTTATGCGCCCGTAGGTGGAGACCGTCTCGGTGATCTGACCCGTGGCGGGACGCGCGGTCTCCACCCTCTCGCTCTCGCCGCCACCCCGCCCGAAGGATACCAGAGCGATGGCGGCCGCGCCGCAGACAATCCAGATCCACCTCTTCTTATTTATTGCACCCATCGTAGTAATATTCGATTATCTTCTTTTGAAATATGAATTTGCACAGTGCCTCGGCATATTCGCAGCCGGCACTCTGCAGCGCGGCCTGCTTTTCCAGCCACTCGGAACTGGAGAGGCTCCCTGCCGAGTATTCTGCCGTGGCCTCGCGCAGCAGCTCTTCCATATAGGCGGTTTTGACCCGGGCGGAGAGCATCTGAGTGCGCAGCAGACGCGCCTCGCGCAGCAGGGAGCTTTCGTAGGCAGCAGCCTCGGCCCGTTCACGGTCAACAAGCAGCTCGCTCTCCCGCAGCTCGCTGCGTGCAACGCAGAGCGCAGCGGCGGCGCTTCCCCCGTCAAAGATGGGGATGCTCAGATTCAGCGTGAGGGAAGGGTTGCGGTTGCCCTCCAGCTGCTTGCGGGAGGCGATGTCAGAGGCGTCGCTGTAGTAGGTGCCGTAGGCCGCCGAGAGGGTCAGCTTGGGCAGAAACGCCCCGCGCGCCGCTTTCAGGGAGTATCGGGCAGCATTTACCCGGCTCAGGGCCGCCTCCGCGGCCGGCTGCCTCCCCGGGGCGCCGGGCAGGGGAATATCTTCCGTGCAGGCGAGCGTGTCGCAGACGATGCAGAAGGCCTCGCCGGTGCCCAGCAGCAGACAGAGCTGCTCCATCTGCTCACTCTCCTGCGCCGCAGCGGCCGCGATGCGCGAGAGAATCTCCCCTTCGCGTGAGACTATTTCCAGGCTGTCGCTCCGCTTTCTGGTGCCGCCGGCGATTTCGAGGGATACGAACTCCCGCTGCCGGCGCACAAGCTCCAGACTCTGCTCCAGCCTCTCCCGTGTGAGACGTCCCACCAGGCACCCCATATAGCTCGAGGCTATTTGGACAGAGGCTTCTATCTCCTGAGCGCGCAGCTCGGAGTATGCGGCATATTTCAGATGCCGCCGCATTTGTATTGTGTTCAGGCGGGTGAACCCGTCGAATATATAAAACGAAGCGCCGACAGAGCCGCTGGTCTGCCGCGTGAGTCGGTTTCTGACAATCACCAGCTCCTGCATATCGACGCTTCGCCCCCAATTGTAATACTGATTTACGTAGAGTTCTACAGTCGGGAGCAGTGCAAGCTTCGCGCTCAGCAATTCGCTTTTGCTCCTCTGCAGTGCGACCTGTTTTATCAGCAGGTCACGATTGTGCTCCATTGCGTATCGCACGCAGGAGTCCAGGCTCCAGTGCGCCTCCTGTCCGCGCGAACAGAGGGTGCCCAGCAGAGCGAAAGCCAACGCCGCAGCAAACCTTTTCACCGCTCCCTCCCCGAATTTAGACGGCTTCCGCCTGAGGACGGTTGCCTCCGGAGAATATCAGCGCAATGCACTTGACCAGGAATCCGATGGCGTAGCCGATGTAATACAGCGCGGTCTGCGCGTTTTTGTCAGCGCCCGCAGAGATAATGCAGCATTCAGCAAGGGAGATGCTTTCGAGTTGTCCTGTTTTCATCGTGTCACCTCCTTATCAGTTGCTGCCGCCGATGCCTAACCCGTCCTTGAAGCCCTTGAGCAGGTGCGGGATGTAGTCGTCCAGAAAATCCATCACCTTGCGGATGATGCTGACGATGTTGCCGAGGCTGAACTCGGCCGCAACGCCTCCGCAGATTGCAAGCTCGGAAGAAGACAGTCCCTCCAGAGCTTTTCCACATAATCTTTGTTCTTCCATAGTTTTTTGGTTTTTGCCCCCGCAGCTTACGGGTGTGCGGGATTCACCCCATATACGAATGCGCATTCGATATCACGCTATATAAACTATCCACAATCTTCCTTCAGCCCCCTGCCGGCCCGTCGCACGATATGCCTACATCTGCAGCACGCAGTCGGCGATGGGAATTTCGTCTGCCTTGTGGGTGATCATTATCACCGTCGCCCCCCTCTCGGAATTGATGCGCTTTATGGCGCTCATCATCTTGCTCTGCGAGGCGGCGTCCAGCGAGTTGGTGGCCTCGTCCAGAATCAGGATGTCGCTTTCGCGGTAGAGGGCCGCCGCAATGGCTATGCGCTGCTTCTGCCCGCCGGAAAGCCGGCACCCTGCCTCCCCCACGAGGGTCATCACCCCGCGCGGCAGCTCCCTTATCAGGGTGTCCAGCCCGACCTCCACCAGTATGCGGGCCACCTTTTCCGGGTCGCGGCACTCCCGCTCCCAGGTTATGTTGTAGAGGATGGTGTCGTCTGTCAGATGCACATCCTGCGGCACAATGGTTATCTTTTTGCGCCACGCCTCAAGGTCAAAGAGGGCTATGTCCACCCCGCCCAGAAGGACGGCCCCCTTCGAGGGGGAGTAGAGCCGCATTGCCAGCGCCGCAAGAGAACTCTTGCCGCAGCCGCTGGCCCCCTTCACTGCGGTGATTTTGCCTGCGCTGAAGGTGGCGCAGAAGTGCTCCAGCAGATTCGCCGCCCCGGGGTAGGAGAATGTGACATCGTCGAACACAAGGTCGCGCGCCCCCTGCGGAGGCTCGCAGCCGCCGCGGCTCTCCTCTGGCAGATCCATCACCTCGAACAGGCGTTCCGATGCCAGGCGGGTCTGCTCTATGAGCGAACTGGCTGTGACTATCTGCGCCAGCGGGGCGGAGAAAAACGATGTTATGGCGTAGAATCCCACCAGAGTGCCGACACTCAGGCTGCCCTCCATTATCACCAGCGACCCTGCCGCAAGAAGCGTTATGGTCAGGTATTTGGATATTGTCTCGGCCAGCAGGGAATATCGGCCCGCCTTTCGCCCGCCCCGCAGCATAGTCTCGCACAGGTTCACGTAGGCCCCTTCCAGGGCGCGGGCGGCGCTGCTTTCGCAGCAGGCGAACTTGATGCTGCGCACGGCCGATATGGCCTCCACGCACTTGCGCTCGAACCGGGTGCTTGAGGAGAGCATCTGCCGGCTGTATTTGCGGCTTGCGCGGGAGGCGAAATGGAACGTGACGCAGTAGAGCGGCACAAACAGCGCGGTGAGCAGCGCCAGCTTCCAGTGGAAGGCGGCCATCAGGGCAAACGCCGCCAGCAGCGTTATCAGGCTGATGACGATGGAGGGGATCCCCTCCGTGACGAATTTGCGCACGGTATATGCATCGCCGATGCGGGAGTTGATCTCCCCGGCGCCTCGCTGACTGAAAAAAGCCACAGGCAGACGCAAAAGGTGTGAAATGTAGGAACTAATTATGTTCAAGTCAATTCCTGTGGCTGCGGATAAAAGTTTCTTGGTTCTCAGATCACCAATTGTCAAAGCAAGAACAGAAAGAAGAGCCATTGCAGCCGCAGGCCAGATTATCCGCCCTCTGTCTGCCGATGGAATGACTTTGTCTATGAAATGCTGCAGGAACAGCGAGAAGCTGATGCCCAGCAGAATATAAGCTATGGAAAGCAGGGTGGAAACCGTGATGTCCCTCCCCGATTGGGAAAATATACCCTTGATGCGCTCGGCAAGCGACACCGTGAGATCGCCGAGCGCAAACCCTTCTCCGGGTGAGACGAGCACCAGATAGCCGCTCCACATCTGCCGCAGCTGCTCCCGCGGGATGCGCCGCAGCCTGCCCTCGGCGGGATCCATTATCTCGGCCGACTCCTTTTGCAGGGCGCTCAGCACAATGAAGTGCGGGTCCCCCTCGCTGTTGTTCACCAGCAGTATGGCGGGCAGTGAGGCGGGGTCGATGCTCTCCGTATCCGCGGCCGCCGATTTATATGGGTGAGCCTCCAGGTTCACCGCCGCGCAGCCGTCCATAATACCTTTGATGGTGGTCCCCATCGCCCCGGCGCCGCAGGTCTGCCTGATGGAGGCCAGCGGCAGCGTCAGGCCGTGAAAACGGGCTATGCAGGCTATGCAGGCCACCGCGCAGTCTGTCCTGTCGTGTTGTTTTACCGGTTTGATCTTTTTCATGGTCTCATCTCTTTTTTTTGACGGAATCGGGAGAGCGCGCCCCTTGCCGCCTGCCATCCGCCTTTGGGGGCCGCGGCTCCATATCCCACTATTAGGGGCTGCAGCCTCACCGCACGGGCGGCCTTAAGGCAGATGCGAGCTCTCCACTTCCGTCAGCACATATCTTCCCTTCGGCGGCAAAGATGAAACAAGGCCCGCCGAAATGGCGAGCCTTATTCTCAATTTTTCCCGTTTTGAGAGTTTGAAACAGAAAAAGTTTTTTTAAAAAAGTGATTTCAGCAGGGGAAATACGCTCTCTACGAGGTTCAGAAGGGGGGTGTAGAATCTCGACCGGGCCAGCTGCTCCTCCGGCAGGAACTGCAGCAGCTGGTTGGCGCTGTTCACGATATAAACCAGCGTGCCCACCACCAGCGAGGCCGTGGCCACCGCCACAAGCATACCCAACAGGCGGTTGAGCCAGCCCAGCATAGCGATTTTGAGGACTTTTTCCACCAGTTTGCCCAGCAGGCCCAGCAGCAGGGCCACCGCCAGAAATATTGCCGTGAAAGAGACAGCCTTTGTCCAGAAAGGCTCCCAAGAGACCATTTGAGAGAGATAGCCCTGCAGCGCGCCTGAGAATTTGAGCGAGAGGTGGATGCCAAGCACCACCACCGCCAGCGCCACAATCTGCCCCACAAGCCCCCGCTTTAAGCCCAGCACAACGGCGGGCAGAAAGCAGGCGAGTATGACTATGTCTATCGCTCCCATATAAAACGAATTGCGGATACTTGGATTCGGCAAATAATATTATCTTTGCCGTTCATCAAAAATTAATGCAAATATATGAGTTTTCCCGAGTATAAGAACATCGACCTGGTAGAAGTCAATCAGTCGGTACTCGAACAGTGGCGCAAAGAAGACGCCTTCAAAAAGGTGCTCCGCCTGCGCGAAGGAGCCCCCAAGTTCATATTCTTCGAGGGGCCTCCCTCTGCCAACGGAATGCCCGGCATCCACCACGTAATGGCCCGCAGCATAAAGGACTCCATCTGCCGCTACAAAACTATGAGCGGCCACTTGGTGGAGCGCAAGGCGGGCTGGGACACCCACGGCCTCCCCGTGGAGCTGGGTGTGGAGAAAAAGCTCGGCATCACCAAAGAGGACATCGGGAAAAAGATCTCCGTGGAGGACTACAACAAGGCCTGCCGCGCGGAGGTTATGAAATATACCGCCGAGTGGGTCAATATGACGGAGCGCATCGGATATTGGGTGGATATGGAAAATCCCTACATCACCTACGACAACGCCTACATCGAGACCCTCTGGTATCTGCTCAAGGAGATTTACAAGAAAGGGTATCTCTACAAGGGATACTCCATCCAGCCCTACTCGCCGGCGGCGGGCACCGGCCTCTCCACGCACGAGCTCAACCAGCCCGGCTGCTACCGCGATGTCAAGGACACCACCGTCACCGTGCAGTTCGAAGTGGTGAAGAACGGCCTCTCGCAGAAGCTCTTCGACGACACGACCCTGCCGGTCTACTTCCTGGCCTGGACCACGACCCCCTGGACTCTCCCTTCCAACACGGCCCTCTGCGTGGGACCCAATATAGAATATGTGAGGGTGGAGAGCGTGAATCCCTACACAAAGGAGCCGGCCGTGTATGTCCTGGCCAAGGCTTTGGTGGCTTCACACTTCAATGACAAGAATCCCTTCCGCGTGCTGGATGGTTCTTTCAAGGGGAGCGAACTTGCGGGCATACAGTATGTGCAGCTTATGCCTTGGGTCAACCCCGGCGAAGGGGCTTTCCGCGTTATCACGGGCGACTATGTCAGCGTTGAAGACGGTACCGGCGTGGTGCACATCGCCCCCACATTCGGCTCCGACGACGACAAGGTGGCCAAGATCGCGGGCATTCCGCCGCTGCAGATGGTGGATCTTGCGGGCAACCGCCTCCCGATGGTGGACCGCACCGGCAAGTTCTTCCGTTTGGAGGATCTTGACCCCGATTTCGTGGCTGCCAACGTAAACAGGGAGCTTTACGGCGCGTATGCGGGCCGCTTTGTGAAGAATGCATACGATGCCTCCCTCGGCCCCGACGACGTCACGCTTGACATCGAACTCTGCGTGGATCTCAAGCAGCAGGGCAAGGCGTTCAAAATAGAGAAGCACGTCCACTCGTACCCCCACTGCTGGCGCACCGACAAGCCGGTTCTCTACTATCCTCTGGACTCCTGGTTCATCAAAACCACGGCTGTGCGCGATAGGATGGTCGAGATCAACCGCGGCATCAGCTGGAAGCCAGAATCAACCGGCACCGGCCGCTTCGGCAAATGGCTGGAGAACATTCAGGACTGGAACCTCTCCCGCAGCCGCTACTGGGGCACTCCGCTGCCCGTATGGCGCACGGAGGATGGCAAATCGCAGAAGTGCATCGGCTCCATCGAGGAGCTCTACAACGAGATAGACAAGGCGGTGGCCGCAGGTGTAATGGCCACCAATCCTTTGAAAGACAAAGGGTTCGTGCCCGGCGACTTCTCTAAGGAGAATTATGGCAGAATCGACCTCCACCGTCCCTATGTAGACGAAATATTCCTTGTGAGCGACGGCGGCGAGAAGATGGTGCGTGAGAGCGATCTCATCGACGTATGGTTTGACTCCGGCTCGATGCCCTATGCCCAGGAGGGGCTCAAGAACATCGGCACGCCTCAGTTCACCCAGTCTGCGGACTTCATTGCGGAGGGGGTTGACCAGACCCGCGGATGGTTTTACACCCTGCACGCCATCCACACTATGATAAGCGGCACATGTGCCTTCAAGCACGTGATTTCCAACGGCCTCGTGCTGGACAAGAACGGCAACAAAATGAGCAAGCGCCTTGGCAACGCCGTGGATCCCTTCAAGGCTCTGGACAGCTACGGCGCCGATGCCCTGCGCTGGTATATGCTCACCAACGCCCAGCCCTGGGACAACCTGCGCTTTGACGAATCGGGCGTGGATGAGGTCCGCCGCAAATTCTTCGGCACCCTCTTCAACACTTATTCGTTCTTCGCCCTCTACGCCAATGTGGACAAATTCGACGCAAGCGCCCCTGCGGCCCCGGCGTCGGCCCTGCGCGAGATAGACCGCTGGCTCATTTCGCTGCTCAACACCCTCATAAAGGATGTCACCGCGGCATACGAAGACTACGATGTCACCCTTGCCGGCCGTCTGATACAGACCTTTGTCTGCGACAACCTCAGCAACTGGTATGTCCGCCTCAACCGCAAGCGCTTCTGGGGCGGAGAGATGGGCGGCGACAAGCTGGCCGCATATCAGACTCTGCACACCGCCCTCAAGACCGTGGCGCAGCTGATGGCTCCCATCGCCCCCTTCTACAGCGACCGCCTCTGGCGCGACCTGGATCCCGCCGCAGAAAACGTGCACTACACGATGATGCCCGAGGCTTGCGAAAACCTCATAGACCCTTCGCTGGAAGAGCGTATGGGACTTGCTCAGCAGAGCTGCTCGATGGTGCTGGCCCTGCGCCGCAAAGTCGGCATCAAGGTGCGTCAGCCGCTGGCAAAACTGGTGATCCCCGTGCTCAACGACCATCTCAAAGAGCAGTTTATGGCGGTCGAGGGCATAGTGCTCTCCGAGGTCAATGTAAAGGAGGTTGAATACATCACAGACACCACCGGCCTCATCACCAAAAAGATAAAGCCCAACTTCAAGACTCTGGGCAAGCGCTATGGCAAGCAGATGAAGGAGATAGCAGCCTTCTTCGGCTCTATGGACCAGAGCACGATCGCCGCCATAGAGAGGGCGGGGGAGTACACCCTGTCTCTTGCGGGAGGTCCCGTCGCTCTTGAAAAGGAGGACTACACCATCTCCAGCGAGGATATGGAGGGGTGGCTGGTGGCCAGCGAAGGTCAGCTGACCGTGGCTCTGGATGTCACCATCACCGACTCCCTGCGCCGCGAGGGTGTGGCCCGCGAGCTGGTCAACCGCATCCAGAACCTGCGCAAGGAGAGCGGCTTCGATGTCACCGACCGCATCCGCGTCAAGATAGAGGATCTTGGCCAGGTGCGCGACTCCCTGGCCTCTTTCGCCGAATATCTCCAAGACCAGACTCTGGCAGTCGAGGTGACCCTCGGCAGCGGTTTCGGCGGCAAAAAGGTGGAGTGGGAAGATGGCGCCGAGATAGAAATCGCCGTGGAGAAGGTTTCCTAAAGGCCTTGCCGGATAAATAAATAGTGGCTATATTGTGCTCACTAATTTTTAAACTTTTTTAGTTATGGAAGAGAAGGATGTAAAAGAAAAAGTGCGCTACAGCGATGCTGAACTCCAGGAATTCAAGGAGATGATTCTCGATAAACTTGAAAAGGCAAAGGCAGAGTATGCAACGCTCAAGGCGGGCGTAGACCATAGTTCAAGCAACGGCACAGAAGACACTTCCCCCACATTCATGGTGCTGGAAGAGGGTGCGTCGTCGTCTGCCAAAGAAGAGCTAAGCCAGCTTGCCGCACGTCAGTACAAGTTCATCCAGAACCTTGAGGCTGCGTTGGTGCGCATAGAGAACAAGACCTACGGCATCTGCCGCGAAACCGGCAAGCTCATCCCCAAGGAGAGGCTCAAGCTTGTGCCCCACGCAACTCTTTCCGTAGAGGCTAAAAACAAGCGTTGATGAAGCTCTCCAGAGGCAACTGCCTGACCCTTTTCGTGATTCTGCTGCTGTTGGTGGACCAGGTCTCCAAGATCGTGGTCAAGACCAATATGACTCTGGGCGAGAGCATCCCCGTGCTGGGCAGCTGGTTTCAGATCTACTTTGTGGAGAATATGGGGATGGCCTTCGGGATGAATTTCGGGGCGGGCTTGGGCAAACTGCTGCTGACGGTGTTCAGAGTGGCGCTGAGCGCTGCAATCATAGTGTATATGCGCAAGCTGCTCAAGGAGCCCGACACCCCTGCCGGAGTGCTTTACGGCCTTGCGGCGATACTTTGCGGCGCAATGGGCAACATAGTGGACTCGCTCTTCTACGGGCTGATATTCAATGAAAGCACCTACACCCAGGTCGCGACCCTTTTCCCCGCCGGCGGAGGTTATGCACCGCTTGGCTTCGGCAAAGTGGTGGATATGCTCTTTTTTCCGCTGATAGACACTCTCTGGCCAGAGTGGGTTCCCTTTGTGGGCGGCACGCCGCTGAGGTTCTTCAATGCGATATTCAATTTTGCCGATTCCTGCATCACGGTGGGCGCGGCGTATCTGATATTCTTCCAGTGGAAGTTCTTCAGCAAACGATAAATTTTCGCAGACGGAAATTTTGACTATATTTGCAGCCCCTGTCTTTCAGGCAGGGACCGGGAGAGGTGGTAGAGTGGTCGATTACGGCAGTCTTGAAAACTGTTGAACGGCAACGTTCCGGGGGTTCGAATCCCTCCCTCTCCGCAAGTAGTCTTGACAATCAAGAACTTACAGCGATTACGAACAAATTTACGAACAGAAGTAAGTTTGTTCGTGATATAATTGGCATTTAGAGATAGCCGGCTGAGGTATAGTGTCCTCCAGCTTCAGTTGTTCCTTTGTGTGAAATCCATAAGTCTACGAGCTATATTTCTTTACATAATCCCCCTTATCCTCGCAGAGGCCGCCTCGCCGAGCTCCGACTTCGTACGTATATGCTCCCTGATTGAGGCGACGAACGAATTGGCCTCGAAACTTGAGCCACGCACCTGCTCAAAATCCTGAATCCTTCGTTCCTCTCCT